>JAUREJ010000063.1 GCA_030827475.1 Candidatus Poseidonia sp. | reverse complement strand
CAGTGTGACATGGCTTTGGCTTCACGGGTCAAGAAATCGTTCCAATCTGGGTCATCGGCCATCGGTTCCAAAAAGAACACCGGGCGGTTGTGACGCACAGCGTTGCGCTGCAAGCGACGCGGTTCAGGGTCGGGAAAACGTCCACCTTGAAGTTCAGTTAGCATCGATATGCCTTCCGCGTATCTACCAAAGGCCCCGCCGGACAACATGGCGTAGGTGAGATTGACGCCCTGTGATTCAGCCTCGTCCGCCTCTTCTTGCTCCCACAATTCAACCACATCCGGTGTTTCAAGCAATGCGAGACCGTCCCAGGCGTAGCGTGGTCGCAGGACATTGGGGTACACCACGGTGGGCAGGGTCCCGTGAAGCACCACGGTACCACCGTCAGGGTCTGACCACTCCGGGTCTGCCCAATCCAGCGGTCCGGCCATCGGAGAGCCTCACTGGTTGTTGACCCAGTCTCGCAGGGATTCAACATTCCAACCTTGGTCAAAGTACCCTTGAATCTCTTCTTGGGTCCATTGCGGGAACTCGTTCATCGCACGAGCCATTTCGGGGTCGACATCGGCGGGGATTTCAGCGAGCACCTTTCCTCCGGTAGCGAAAACGCCGTCGTCATCATCCTCATATTCATCGTCCAACAGCGAAGGCCCACCGCTGTCTCGCCGGGCCAATACAACGACGAGGGTCCCGAGGACCCCGATGACCACGACGAGGAGGATCACGATCAAGAGAAGTGAAGACGAGGATTCCTCTTCAGCCACCTTGACGTTGAACACATCGCCCCATTGCGCATCGGACCCGTCGTAGATGGCGTCGGTTGAACCGTTGAGGGTGATGATGTAGTACATGCCTGTGGTTTGCTCTGCGAAGGGCTCCAATTCAACGTCGATCCAGTCGCTGACCTCGGCGATGCCCAACTCGGCGCTGTTCACCGTCCGCTCAACAACGGGCGTGCCGCCATCGGTCACCGACTTGATGACCAGTTCGGCGACACCGGCCATGGTCCCGGTGTTCTTGATCTTGATTCGCATCTTCATCGAATCACCAACACGAGGGTCTTCATCGAGCAACAGGTCCTGTACGGAGAAGGTCGCTTTTTCATGAATGAACGTGTATTGGGATTTGTATTGTGCCTGGCTGGAGAAAATCGGCAACACGGTGCCGTCCTCTTGCGGGCCTCCGCCGTTCGGGACGGTAGAACCTGCAGAGTCGACGCCCGTCAACCAGAAGATGAGGGTTGGGGCCGCTTCGGTAATTTTCTGCTGGTCGGGCTCAAAGGTGTTGTCGTCCAACGGCCAAAGGTCAACGCAGGTTGCTGAACCAAGGTACCCTCCGGGGATGGTCGTGAGTGTCAAGGTTTGGGAAGCCGGTTGAGAATCGAAATAATTCGTGTACTCAAGCCACGGCATGTAGTTGGCGGTGTTGCTGTAGAACATCCAATTGACCTGCAGGTCACCGGGGAACATCGCTTCCTTCTCTTCAATTTGAACTTGGAGGTCCACGCAGTGATAGGTGGCGGTTGAGAGGACGTTGGCGATGGGCCGGTTGGCGTCCCCTTGAGGAAGCAAGCCCTTCTCGGCGAGCCAAGAATTGGACACCACCTTCGGAGCGGTGCGGTCCACCTTCAGCGTAAAGGTCTGGCAACCGTAGTCGGTTGAGGTCGCGCAGAAGGCCGAGGTGTAATCCTCTGCTCCATCAGGCAGGTTGATCAAACGGAACGTGTAGACGTATTCGTTGGTGAACACCGGGGCGGTGATGTTGATGTCAAACACGCCGCCGGTGAAGGTGTGCGTCACCGTTTCGCCAGGTGTTGCAATGTACCCTTTGCCGAAGTTTTCAGCGGCATTCTGGCGGGTGATTTCCATTGTCAGTTCAACCTCTGGGTTGATGAAGACGCTGTAGAAAATACCCTCTCTGAAAGCGAATTGACCCGAAAATCGAACGGTGTCACCGGCGTAAACGAAGCCTTCTCGCACGTCGTTCGTGAACGGCTCGCTCAGGTCGTTGAAGTACGGCGTGACCATTTCGTTGTTCACTTCGTCCGTTCGGAAATCAAGTTGAATCCCGTCGCTGTATCGCCAGTCTTGGATGTAGCGTCCGGGAACGCCAGAGAGCATGGTGTAGAGCGGGTTGTCAAGGTCCTGCATCTGGAGTTTCGGTTCGATGTCCTTACCGTCCAACCCGACGATGCCCCAGTTCAAACGAACGGGGATGTTCAGGATGAAGTCAGCCTCGAAGGGGTCGATGAGGGCAGTGTTGTCCATCGTGAGCATGGTGGGAGCCACGTCGCCGTTGTAGATGATTTCGAGATGCGGGCTGTCGGTCCATGCGGTTTCGTTACGGGGGAAATACCACACGTTCAAGTCTTGAGTCACGCCTTCAGCGTCGGTGGTTTTGTCCAAGTTGATCTTGAAGAAGTCAACGTCACGCCATCCGTTGTCGTCGCTCGCCTCGAGGATGAGGTGGTACGTGTTGCCGGCGTACATGGTTTGGTTCCACGTGCCGTCCCACTGAAGCTCGTTTGAGTTGAGGAAGCTGTTGCCCTTGGAGTCCTCGATGAAGAAGTTACGAATAACGGGGGATTTTGAGGACATCGAAACGTAGGTGACCTGGTCGTTCGCAAACCCTGGACCGCCCCCATCAATGGGGTTTCCTGCGAGGTCGTAGCCTTCAATCCAGAGTGAAACTTTTCCTTCCAATCCTTCGTTGGCGTAATCGTTGTATTCGCTCGTGTAGTTGGCTGTGGGTGCTTGGCCATCACCGTTCATGGTGATGGTGATGTATTCGTCTGCGTCGGGTTGGCCGTCGCTGTTAGCATCGTGGTCGTGCTCCACCCACAGGTGAAGGTCGAGCGTTGCAGGCGGGTTGGGCAAGTCTTGACTGGACATGCGAATTTTTTGCGCCTGTTGCGGAACGACCCAAGTGTCGTCAAGCAACGTTCGCCAGTTCGAATCGACGTTTTCGTCGGTTCCCGGACTGAGAACTTGGATATCAAGAAGGTTCGGTTCATAGGTGTCGATGGTGATGTCGAATGGAATTGCACAGGTCTCGTCGGGGTTGTATTCCGACGGTGGGCAGAGCAAGTCACCGCCTTCGTAGCCTCGCAGAGCGAAGCGGTAGGTTTCACTTCCTGCTGCGCTACCCAAGTCGATGTTCCAGTTGAAGTCGCCTCCAATCACGCCAGAACGGTTGGCGACTTCTTCCCATTCGATCGTGATGTTACCGTCGGTGGTGTTGACGTGCTTGAGTTCAAGCACGAGGAAGTAAGAACTGGGATCGGGGGCTTCGCTGAGGTCTTGGAGTCGAATTTGACCAACGAGGTTGATGTCTTGACCCGATTCGGCACCGGTCAAGGACTGCGTGACGCCGATGCTGTTCTTCAACTCAAACATCGTGATTCCTGCATCGTTCTCGACCGCATTTCCAACGGAGGGGTCGAACAAGATCGCATCGGGCAAGCCGTTGATGTTGTTCGCCGTGGTCAATCCAGCGTACACCCGAACCGCTTCCGTGTCGTCCCAAGTCGGGTTGACTCGGAAATGCCAGGTGACTTCGTAGCCATCGGTGATGGCGCTGACCGAGGAGGTCGACTCAAGCGTGACGTGGTCGTGTTCGTCGCTGGCCTCAGTGAACGACATGAAGTCGCTCCATGAGAATTTGATGTATCCGGATTCGGATTCAAACGTGAGCCATGCTTCGGAAAGCGCCGTTCCCGTCAGCGAGTCAACCGTGTGCGTCGTGACGATTTCATAAATGTCGCCGTTGGGGTAGAGGCCGACGGGGTTTCCGGTGATGGCGATGGTGTTGCTGTAACCCGTGCTCGATGCAACGTTCAGGTCGCTGAGCAACACACCCCCACCGGTGTCGGTGTACAAGCCAACGGGAACTGTTGCGGTTGCGCCACCGGTCCACAGGGCCACACCTTGGTTGAGTTCGATATCCAACCCGTCGCTGGCGGTCAACGTTGTGGAATAATTGTAGACGATGTCGAGGTTTACAATCTTCAACGACGTTCCCGACGAGGCGTTTGGAGAATCGACCATGAATCGGAACTTG
>JAUREJ010000062.1 GCA_030827475.1 Candidatus Poseidonia sp. | reverse complement strand
ATGTTGCGAACGTGCGGCGCGCCGGACAGGAACATGGCGCTTGTACGTCGCACTTCGATGCCGTTGGCATCCAGGATGAGTTTCGCAGACGTCTTGACCAATGTCAAGATCAACATGACGCTGGCCGAGCTCATCAACACGAGGATCAGGCCCTCAAGGTAGGCGCCCATGGGCACGTCCGTCAGCAGCAGGGCGTCGTACACACCGTCAGCAGCAAGGACGATGACGGCGAGACCCAGCACGAGTCCCGTTCCACCGGCAATGGCCAGAATGGGTGCGGGTCGGAACTTGGTGATGGCGACGGGTGCGTGTGCTTCGGCATCGTCGGCCATGCCTCGCATTTGCCTCGTTGCTTGAAAGAGGTTTTTTTCTCCAAGAAGCCCCTTGAGGCCCAACAAGAACCTCAGTACGCACGGGCGCGCTGGAGGGCACCACCTCCCTCCAGCTGAGTGTGCATGGGGGAACGCGACCTCCATCGTATTGGAACTGAACTTCAGCGGTTGGGCTGAAAGGCCAAATACGCGAAGTTCCAGCCACCGGCCATGGTCAGTTACGACTTTATCCCCGATTTTCTCATGGTTTCGCAAGAAACGGAAGCCAAGTTGTTGGTTTCCTTTGTTAGCGTGCTCGTGCTCTACACGTTCCGAGCCCTTGTGCTTCGCGGGGTCGAAGCAAGAACGCAAAACGAGGACAACATCTACACTTGGCGTAAATTGAGTTGGTACGTCTTTGTCTTCCTCTCTTTCATTCTCGTCGGAAGGGTGTGGTACACCGGCGTGGGCGACTTTGTCACCTTCTTCGGGTTCTTCATCGCCGGTTTGGTCGTGGTGCTCAATCAACCGATTTCGAGCATTGCAGGTTGGGCCTACATCATGATTCGGCGACCGTTCATTGTTGGCGACCGTGTCCACATCGGGGCGCTGGTGGGGGACGTGGCCGACATTCGCCTCTTTGCAACCATTCTTTCGGAAGTGGACGGCGTCGGAGGCGCAGCAATGCCAACAGGCCGCTTGATTCACGTACCCAACAAGTCGGTCATGGAGGAAGCCGTGGTCAATTCGAGCAAAGGAATTGGGATGCTGTGGAACGAAATCGGCGTTGAAGTCACCTTTGAATCCGACTGGAAGAAGGCCAAAGCACATCTTGAGAACATCATCGCCAACGAATCAAAAGACATGGAGGCGCGAGCCAGACGTCAATTGCGCAAGGTGCATCGGGAATACAAGATCAAGTTGGGGAGTCTTCGGCCCGAGGTCTACACCAGCGTGACGGCCAGTGGCGTCCATTTCGGGCTTCGTTATTTGGTGGACATTGGCGACCGTCGGGACTCCGAACAACGCTTGTGGGAGGACATTCTGACGTCCTTTGATGAAGAAGACGACATTGACTTCGCCTACCCCACCCGTCGTACGTACGTGAATCATATCGAAGGGAAACCCGACGCGAAGGCGCCTGCTTGGCCACCAGCACCGAAGTGAGACGATGCCTCACCCGAATCAGGCTTGAAGTGGAGCCGTTGCACTCCACACCGCCGAGGGCTTGTGCCAATCCCGCACCTGGTCGGTCTCAAGCCGAAGTTGCAAGCCTTCGCCCGGTTCAAATTCAAAGTCGTCAAGGGTGAAATCAACGACGAGTTCGTTGTTCCGGAAGGTGTCGTCGTAAAGCACCTCTTGCCCGACCACCGAACCGGCTTCGGTCCGCTCAAGGTACACCCGAAGATGGCACTCCTGGAGCGGATTACGGAGGGAACAGGATTCGCTGCTGCCGTCGTGTTCAACCTTGACAAAGCCTTTGATGGACATCACTCCGGGCTTGCCAAGCAAGTCGATGACGGTGTCTTTCGCCGTGGGCGCACACACGCATTCCATGTTGTCGACGTCCGCCGAAGCGTCAAGATGGACGGTGACCATCACCACGCTGGTCTTGACCTCGTCGGGTGCGATGGAGGTGGCGGTCACCGTGTAGATGCCGGGCTGCTCGAAGCCGTGTTGAACGCTCTCTCCGACAGCGGTCGTTCCGTCGCCGAAATCCCACGATACGGCGCCTTCCTCAACGTTGACGGAGAAAGAGAAGACGTGGGGGACGATGGTGACGACGGTCTCCTCGTTGTTATCGCCCTCGTCAATCTCCACCAGCGTGTAGGTGTTGGTGCCTTCTGCGAGGTCAACGCTCGCCGTGAACGGTGCGGATTCATCAGCAAAACCGATTTCCAACGGCCCAAGCACGGCTGACGCAACGAACAGGGAGAACAGCAGGATGCTGACAGAGGCAGCAATGACGGTGCGCATGATTAGAAATCGGGTGTTTTCCTTTTGAAGGGGTGTTTGTCCATCGGTCTCACGCCGCTCAAGGCTTCAGCCATGCGGTGAGGATGTCGAGGTGGTCACCGGCGAGTTCAAGCTCGCCGCTCAGCACCGTTTCGATGGGCCAAAACTTGGCGTCGGCCGCATCATCGCCCGCCTTCGGCTGTTGGTCGTCGCTCACCTCGATTTCATACACGATGCTGACGATGTGTTTGCGTGGGTCCCGGTCGGGGTCGCCCATCACCATGAGCAAACGAGGGTTGGTCCCCCGAAGGCCGGTTTCTTCCTCAAGTTCCCGCAACGCGGCGAGCACGGGGTCTTCGCCCTGGTCGACAAAGCCTCCAGGTACGGCCCAAGCGCCGGCCATGGGTGGGTGTTTGCGCTGGATGAGCAAGACGCTGTCGCCGCGACGGACGGCGGCGTCGGCGGCCAAGGCCGGGTTGAGCCAGCCGTTGCATTCGTCGCAGGTCGTCATCTCACTCACCGTAGCGCCGACCGCGTTCTTGGTAGGTTCGAATCGCCTTGAGCAGGTCCTTCTTCGCAAACGAGGGCCAGAAGACATCGGTAAAGTAGAGTTCCGAATACGCCATCTGCCAGAGCAGGAAGTTGGAGATGCGCTCTTCCCCGCTCGTCCGAATCACGAGGTCGGGGTCGGGCATGTCGGCGGTGTAGAGGTGTCTTGAGACGGCTTCTTGGTCAATGTCCTCAAGCGAGATTTCGCCATCTGCGTATTCTTTGGCGATGGATTGAATGGCGGTGATCATCTCTTCTCGGCTTCCGTACGCTAGGCACACGGTGAAAACGAAAGCGTCGTAATCGCCCGTTTTGTTCTCGGCGTAATCGATAGCGTCGTTCACCCGCTCGGGCAACAATTCTCGCCGCCCGATGATGTTCACCCGGACCTTGTTCTCGTGGATGCGTTCGTCGTCGGCGATGTCCCGGAGCCCCTCGACGTAGAGGTCGAAGAGCGTGTCCAGCTCGGTTTCCGGACGGTTCAGATTCTCGGTGGAGAGGGCGTACACGGTGAACCAAGGAATGTTGAGTTCCAAGACCCAATCGAGCACCCGTTCTAACTTCTGCTTCCCGATACGGTGGCCCAACCCGGTGGCGAGGTTGCTTCGCCATGCGAACCGACGGTTGCCGTCCATGATGATGGCGAGGTGCTTCACCTGAAGCGGGTTCTCGATCACCTCGCGCAAGAGTTTGGCTTCGACCGCTTGGCCGAGCACGTCCCCCATGCGTTCCGAGATGCCCATGCAACGCCTCCGAGCGAATGGGGGTGCATACGGTGTTTGATTGCTCCCCTGCTGGAGGCTCGCCATCGCCGTCATGTTTGAAGGGACGCAGCGGGTGGCAAGGGCATGGGAGATGTCGAGAAAGAGCCCGTTCTCGACGTACCTCCCGTCCCTTCATGGTACCCGAGTGCACTGGTTGAGGCACTCTGTGAACCGGCCCAATTTTCATTCGGCCTCCCAAGCCCTTGGGGGCGACTCCGCGGCTGGGATTACACCGCAGCGCTCTCGCCAATTTGGTGGTCCACGGTGAAGAAGAATGCCTGGGGCGAGTGGCCACAAAAGGTCGAGCAGGTCTCGGTGGTGACCCACACCCGAAGGGCGGTCGTGTTGGACCTCGACGAGCGTTGGACCGTCCACCTGTACCCTTTTCCTACTGGCAAGGAGGTCTCCACGCTCGCGTTGTATTCTCCGTGGGCCGAGGTGCTGACCAAGGCGCCGTTGCTGATGCCCGTGGCCGGCCTTCACGGCGATGATGGCGACATGGTGGCGGTGTTCCCGAAGCACACCTGCGTTTCTTCGGCCTCCTTGGTGGGACAAGCCGATGCGCTTGCGGAGGGCTTGGGTCGGCTGCACCAAACCTTGGTGCCTCACGCCACCCCGAACACCGAGCGACGGTGGAACGACCGCCTCAAAGCGATGGAAGACGGTCTGAAGTCCACCACACTTTGGCGTGCTTCGCACACCAAACACGTCGTTGGTTTGCCCTCCGTTGAGGTCAGCCTCGACGCCGTCCTTGAGGGAAAAGAGGGCCTGCATTTTGT
>JAUREJ010000061.1 GCA_030827475.1 Candidatus Poseidonia sp. | reverse complement strand
GTACGAGTGAATCGTTCGATGCGATTTGGATTGAAGCTCCAGATCTTGTTGGAACTCCTCAATCAGTGCAATCAGTTCTGGTTACATTCAATATCACCTCCTTCATGATGGATGATGAGGCCAGATGTCGTCAGTTCACGCTCCACCTCAATCAACAACTTGCCAAGGTCCACGAAGGAGTACTTCGAGCGAACTCGTTCCAGAAAGTCCTGTCGGGACATTCGTCCATCGGTCCTCAAGATGTGTTGGAATTCAGAGAAGAGGCCACGTTTCCTGTTGATTATCTCTGGCGTATAGCCTTCCTTACGGAGTTCCATCACCTCATCCTTGAGTGAGCGAATGATTCTGTCACGGTCGCTCACCTCGGCTTTGGCCAAGTCCAGTTCATGCTCCAACTCATCAATCCGTTGGCGATTCCGCTGCTCAACTTCATCACGGTTCGCATTGATGTCGAGAATGGATTTGCTCACAACGGTTCGAATGAACTTGTTGAGTGTCGAATAGCCCTGGGATTCAGCAGCCATCCGCCACGCTTCCGATTCGTCGGAAGTTTTCAGCCGGATTGTTAGGCGTAAATACGTCATAACCACTTCCATCTTTGTTGGGTACTTACACAAGTACACACATTTTCTATAAATCGGAAGGAGGAAGTATTCATTCTGTTTCCTGTGATTGAAACTGTTTTGACATCAATCGGATGCTCGTACCGGGATTTGAACCCGGGTCGAAGGAATGAGAGTCCTTCATGATGGGCCACTACACTATACGAGCGTGGGTATTCCTCGCCATCTTGCCTTCCTATTTAGCCATCACGCCAAAGCCACTGGATTGGATGACGGCAGTCTCACTTCACTTTAAGTTAAAATGAAAAGTGAAAAACGGCGTGCAGCGCCACGGTTCGGGCTTCAGTTGTTAAGGAGGACTCCTTCGTTCCTTGATATACCACCGCCATGGAATGGGAGAGCATGAACCCAGAATCAGACCTCATAAGTTTGAGCTTTAACGACCTCCGCTCAACGAGTTCACGTTCTCAGCCCGTGTCTTGGAACAAACAGAGCCGAACTGCATTGACCCACGCGAGCGGCCGTTTGCCCGCTTCAAGCCACAACGTCGGTTGGCAGCCGTTTGCAGGCCCCGGGTCCCACCCAGAACCCAAAGCCATCAGCGTCACCCTCCGCTCCCTGCACCGCCGTGTTCGAGGTGAGGCTTGAATGAGCCGTACACAACGCCTTCGTTTGGAGATCTTGACCTTCCTTGAACAAGTCGGTGAAGCTAACACGACGACGATATTGGATCATGTCAACCGTCGTTTCCGTTGGGGGGCCACGATGAACCAACTCGGCAATGTCTTGGCTCGAGACCGACGCTTTGTCAAGGTCGGTTTCGATGAAGGGACGGATGTTGGTGGATTTCGCATGCGGGTCTGCATTTGGTCGATGGCGTCTGCTTGAGGCCAAGCAATCAAAAATCATCAGCCCAACCGGCACCCATGTCTGGGGCTTGGAGCGCATACATCTCCTTGATGCGTCCGAAAAATTTGGCCCTCGCTGCGGCCACTGTTCCCCTCGGCGCTTACTTTGCGACGCTTGACGATGGAACGGGTTTTCCGGTGATCGCAGTTGCTCTTCACGTGCTCGCTGTGGTCTTTTTCACTGGCGCAGGAAACGCCATGAACGATATCAAGGACGCGAGCATCGACGCAACGGCCCATCCACATCGTCCGCTCCCGTCAGGGCAACTCTCCATTGAACAGGCAAAACGGTTTACCGGCGTTCTCTGGGCGTTGAGTCTCGCTTCGCATGTTGGAGGGCTGCTCACCGTTGAATCCGTATCCGAGGTGGTCGCCCCTACGGTCTCCATCTACCTTCTTGCCATCGTTTTGATGGTGACTTATGACCACGGACCCGCCACCAAAAATCGAGGTTTGGCAGGTAATGTGGTCATCTCGGTCTTGGTCGGTGCTGTCGTCCTTTACGGGGCGGCCGGGGTAGGGGGCATCGCCATGCCGTTGGTTTGGTGGGTATTTGGTGTGGTCTTCCTCACGAACCTCTCGAGAGAACTCGTCAAAGACTGCATGGACATGGAGGCCGATGAAGGAAGCAGAACCACCTTGCCCATGACGATGGGGAAGGAACGAGTTCGCATGCTCGCATACGTCTTGCTCATGGGGGCGCTCGTCTGTTTGTACGTTCCGTTTTGGCGTGGTCCGTTTGCGTTTGGCCAACTCGTGGTGCAAACACCGGCTATTCTCTTGCTCATCACCTTGAACGGTCCTCTTTACAAAGGTCAAGACCAACTCGTAGCAGGCCGAATTCGATTGGCCATGCTCGCTGGCCTGTTGAGCTTCGTTGCCGTTGCGCAAATGTGATCAAATCAAGCCCATAAAATCCTTCATGGCCATCCAAGCTCCGTTGTTCACCAAGAAGGCGAGCAACGACATCTGAGCCCACATCCGATTTTCCGCTTGGTCAAAAACGATGCTTTGCTCGTGGTCCATGACCCAGTCCGTGACTTCATCCCCACGGTGAGCGGGCAGACAATGCATGAACGACCACGCATCATCCATGTGGCTGACCATCTCTTCGTTGACCTGATAGCCGTTGAACGCATTGACTTTGTCCGTGAGATGTTCTTCGCCCATTGAGAGAAAGACATCCGTGTAGACGACATGGGCGTCCTTCACCGCTTCGAGTGGATCTGTGGTTCGAACGACGCTGCTTCCGTTGGCCTTTGCGAAGGCCTCGGTTCGCTTCACGACGTCATCTGCCGGCTCGTAACCTTCGGGCACCGCATACCGGATATCGATGCCGAGCATGGCGCAAGCCAACATCAAATCGTGCAGCACGTTGTTGCCATCACCCACCCAGGCAACGGTGAGGTCGTCCGTATCGCCGTGATGTTCCATAACGGTCATGAGGTCGGCGGCGGCCTGACACGGATGATGCTTTGCTGAGAGGGCGTTAATGACCGGGACATCGGCGTGTTCTGCCAGCGCTTCTACGTCTTCATGGGCAAAACATCGGTAGGTGATGGCGCCAAGGAACCGAGACAAGACTTGAGCGGTGTCCCCAATGGTCTCCGAGGTGCCCAGCTGGATGTCGTTCTTGAGCAAGGTCAAGGCGCTGCCACCAAGCCGCTGTATCCCGACCTCAAACGAAACCCGAGTTCTCGTTGAAGGTTTTTCGTAGATCGATCCGATGGCGAGTGTATCGAGCGGAAGAAAATTTAACGCCACTTCATCGCCTTGCTTCCATAAGCGCTTGAACTCAATCGCCCACTTCAAAATATCCTCAAAGTCTTCGCTAACATCGTCAATGGCGAGCAAATGGTTGACCATGTTTTAACCACATAGAGGCGGCTTCTAAGCGTTGTGCGCTCAATTTTTCTCGTGCTCTATATCAGAAGCAAATCCGTCACGAGCGTCGCTCATGCCTCCAAACAAGGCTTGGGCAAACGTGAGGATGTCAGCGAGTCCTTCCTCAAGTTCCGAAGAGAGGGGTGTTAACCCGGGGGCTTGTGAGAATTCCTGCATCATACGGAGTTGGTTGATTGCGAACTCGGTTCGCTGCCCACCTGCCTCGTCGTAAAGGGCCATCTCGAGAATTTCAAGACGCTCCGACCATTCCAGAATTTGAGCGAGGTCATCTGGATCCAAGAGATCCGCTTTTGACAGGAAATTTTTCGTTGGGAGGCCAAGGCGGAACTCCACGATGGACGAAAGCAGCATTTGGGAAACAAATCCGGAAGGCGACCTTGACAGCATCGGGTCAAAGAGGTAGATGATGGCGGATTGCTCACGCCCTAAGGTCTCGATGAGGTGGTTGCTTGCCTCTCTGAAGGCGAACAGTTCAACTTGACCAGGCGTATCAACGATCATGATTTCTCCAGACAATGCGTGCAATTGGTCAGCCACTTGGCCTGCTTGGGCCGCGAGCAAGTCGGCTGCAAGAATTTGGGCTCCGTTCGGGCCAAGGTCGTATTCATCCATGACCTCGTTCAGTGAAATGAGGTCGCGCACGTCGAACTCAGCGTCGTAGTGGACCCGCTCTGCTCCGGGGTCAAGGTTGACAGCGATAACTTCGGTCTCCAAAAATCGGGACCACCTCTGAAATGCAGTTACCAAGGAAGATTTCCCTGCACCTGCAGTTCCAACCACAAAAAGCACCGGGGGTGAACTGTTGTCCATGCCGACCATGATGCTCGCTTCGGACGACCCTACATCAATGCTCCTTTTTTTTCAAATCACCGTCTCTCCTCAAAAATAGGTTTCCAAAATCAATCTTGGAGAATGGTTATGTGCTCATCATGCGTCCAAGACGATGTCGCACCCTTGCGATGGAGAGGAAGAGAGATGACCGAAGAGAAACCGCCCATGCCACCTGGACTGCCTCCCATGCCGCCCATGCCTCCCGGCAATGCCCCTCCTGCTCCCCCCGGCCTCCCGCCCATGCCTCCCGGCGAGGCTCCCCCTGCACCTCCCGGCCTTCCACCGATGCCGCC
>JAUREJ010000060.1 GCA_030827475.1 Candidatus Poseidonia sp. | reverse complement strand
AATGCCGCCGGCACCGACGACAAGCAGGTTTTTTGGCTCAACTTCAGGATTCACATGACCTTTGACGTTCAAGAGTATATCAACAACTCATCTTGGAGGCAGTCCATGATGGTCAGCAACCGCTCAGCCGCCTCGATGTGAAGAGGGGTCGCAGGCAAGTTTTCGCAACAAGAACGAACACGACCTTTTGAAAAAGGGGGGCATCGTCGGAACATCATGAGCGGCAAGACAGCGTTGGTGACCGGCATCACGGGGCAGGACGGCTCCTACCTCGCGGAACTGCTCCTCGACAAAGGCTACACCGTCTACGGTTTGGTGCGCCGCGTCTCTCAACCGACCTCGGGACGAAGCCTCATCAACCATCTGATGAATCACGAGAACTTTCACCTCATCAACGGTGATTTGACCGACCAAAACTCCATCGACAACGCCGTGAGTCAAACCCAACCCGATGAGTTCTACAACCTCGGTGCCATGTCCTATGTTCCTGAATCCTGGCGCTCGCCCATGATGACCGCTGACATCACCGGTCTGGGCTCGCTTCGATGTTTGGAAGCGATTCGTAAGAACGCCCCAAATTGCCGCTTTTATCAGGCGGGCTCCTCCGAGCAATTTGGAAAAGTTCGGGACGTTCCGCAGACCGAATTGACGCCCTTCCATCCCCGCTCGCCCTACGGCTGCGCGAAGGTGTTTGCTTTCGAAATCACTCGAAACTACCGGGAATCGTACGACATGTTCGCTTGCACGGGCATCCTCTTCAACCACGAAAGCCCACGCCGTGGGCTTGAATTTGTCACGCGCAAGGTCACCATGATGGCCGCCCGCATCGCTCACGGCTTTGACGAGTGTTTGTGGATCGGCAACGTCGATGCCAAGCGGGATTGGGGGTATGCCGGCGACTACGTGGAAATGCAGTGGCGCATGCTTCAACAAGACGAGCCGGGCGACTATGTCGTCGCTACCGGCCGCACCCACAGCGTCCGCGACATGATCACGCTCGCCTTCTCCCATGTCGGCATGAACCTGACCTGGTCGGGCCAAGACGTCGACACCATCGCCACCGACCAAAACGGCGTCGTTCGCGTCCGGACCAACCCGAAATTCTTCCGGCCTGCCGAGGTGGATTTGCTCATCGGTGACCCTGCCCTTGCCGAAAAGGAACTGGGTTGGGTTCCAAAAACCTCCTTTGAGGAACTGGTGCAGATGATGGTCGATGCCGACATGGCCTTGGTGCAAGAAGCCGTTGACGGTGGATACGCTCCGCCCACGCCTCCAGAGTGAAGGTACGTCGAAAGGAGGGTTCTCGTGGTCGCGACTTCCACGCTCAGCGAATCGGACATGGCGGCGATGATGAAGCGCATTTTCGATGTCCCGATGATGCACACCCTCGACTTGGAAGTGCTTCGTCTGGACGAAGGGGAATGCGAGGCCAAGGTGAAGCGAAAGAAGGAATGGGACGGGATTTTCGAAACCTTTCACGGCGGCATGTTGGGGGTCATCGCCGACTCCTTGACCTGCTTCGCCATCTTGACGAAAATTGGAGCAAACGAAAACGTCGCCACGACCGATTTCAACATTCGATTCCTTCGGCCGTGCAACACCGATGTCATCTGTGTCGGCCGAGTCATCAAGACCGGGCGAGCCCTGTGCGTGTCCGAGGCAGAAATCAAGGACATGAACGGCAAGTTGGTCGCCATTGCCCAAGTTACGTATGCTCGGCTTTGAGCCAGCCCGCTCAGCAGCAACCTTGGCTGCGCATCGGCGCTGCGATGAACGCCACGCGGTCGATGTCCTGCGTGTTGTGAAGTCTCTCCAAGGCTTGGCGAATGGAGCCTGCTGAGCCGTGTATGTGCATGGTGTCCACGCAGGTGTGGCTGTTGGAGAGGCATTGGTGATTGTACGATGAGACCTCAATCGCGTGGGAATGGCGCAACTCGATGAGTTTGTTTTCCACACCGTGCTGATAGTAGATCACCAAGGTACCCTCCACGTCTTCTTCGTCCTTCATGTTCGTCAGATCCCCACGTTTCGTGACTTCGGCAAAATGGTGGGTGGCGTCACGCAAAAACATGCTTCGGTTGGTGTAGCCTGCCGCTTTGACAAGGTCGTCAAGCGAGGCTGCAAAGGCCTTGTCGGCACTGAAGGAGAGGATTCGGCTCATGGCAACGGCTCTCCGGCAGAAATTATTAACATTTCTTTTATACCTATTATCCGACAACCTGCCATGAGCGAAGCCCCCCTTCTCTATGCTGCCCTTACGCTGGCCATCGGTCTCATCTTTGGGCTGCTCCCCATTTATTCCTCTATGAAAGACCAGCAAGACCGCTTGAAAACGTTCACCGCCATCGCTGCTGGGATTATTATTGCCTCAGCGATGCTCGTTGTCATTCCGGAAGGTTACGAACTGGCGACTTCACAGGACGCGCACGGCGAGGAAGAACTCGCCGGTTCGCTGGCATTGGTGCTGCTTGAGGTGCATCACGGCGACATCAACGCCACGCAAGCCGTCGAAGAGGTTGAGGCTTTGCTGGGTGGCCATGATGAAGCCCACGACGCCGAGGACGACGATGCCGGCCACGAAGAAGGCGAAGAAACGTTGGAGGAAGCGTTGCTCCACACCATTGAGGAGTATGAAGCGGGCGACATCAACGCCACACAAGCCGTCGATGAATTCGAAACCTCCTTGGAGGCCTACGCACACGAGGAGGGCGACGACGCTTACGCCCACGAAGATGAATCGTCAATGCTTCTGATCGGCGGTGCTTTGTTGGCCGGCTTTGTGTTCATGCTGGTGCTTGAAGGCTCTGGCATCGGACACGCCGTCCACGAGGAGCATCACGACCACGGGGACGAACACGGCCACGGGCATGTGCACCACAACGATTCAGGTTGGATGGTCGTGCTCGGCTTGACCCTGCACTCCGCTACGGACGGGTTGGCGATTGGGGCGGCCGCTGCCACGGGTCATCTCGCTTTGACGGCCACGGTAGCCTTCGCAGTGCTGATTCACAAAGCCCCGGCGGCCTTCAGTCTGGGTGTGTTTTCGATGCACGAGCGCGCTGAACGAAACGACTCCATTCGCGATGTCGTCATCTTCTCATTGGCGACGCCGGTCATGATGTTGCTGGCGTTCTTTGCACTCGCCGACCTTGACACGCACGTCATTGGACTCGCCATGCTCTTCTCTGCTGGAACCTTCCTCTATGTGGCGACCGTTGACACCTTGCCCGACATTCACAACATGGAAACGGGCCGTCGTGCGCTCTTCCACGTCCTCATCGGTGTGGTCGGTTTGGTTTTGGTGCTGTTTGGAGCCGACGCCGCAGGGTTGATTGAACACGCCCACTGAGCCTCACCTGCCATGGACCCCCTGCCCGTCCTCTATTCGTTTCGTCGCTGCCCGTACGCGATGCGGGCGCGGATGGCCATCGTTCGCGAGGGCTTTCGAGTCGAACTGCGCGAGGTGGTGTTGAGGGACCGCCCCCCCCACATGATGGAAATCTCACCAAAAGGCACGGTCCCCGTCCTCCTCCTGCCCGACGAGACGGTGATTGAGGAGAGCCTCGAGATCATGCAGCATGTCCTCGAGTGGTCCATGAGCGACGAAGAGGCCGCATGGGTGGAACGCAACGACGGCGAGTTCAAGCATCATCTCGACCGCTACAAATACCCCAACCGCTACGAGGGCGTGAAGGAACACGAACACCGAGCACTTGCCGCTGTCTACTTACACGATCTCAACGCACGTCTCGGCCAACACCCCTTGTTCTCGACGGCGCTGAGCGACGCGCTGTTCCCGTTCGTGCGTCAGTTTGCAAATCATGACCGAGCGTGGTTTGACGGTCAGCCGTGGCCTCATCTTCATGTCTGGCTCAAAACCTGCCTGGGCTCTGCGGCATTTGAACGGTGCATGGTGAAGGTGAAACCTTGGATGGACGGCCAAGCTCGCATCCTGTTTCCCGAAGCAACTGGCCCCTCTGCTTAGAAGGGTCATCAGTCCGTAGCGTCTGACAAGACCCACTGCAAGCCCTCTGATTGGGTCAAAACGAATCAGTGGGTTTGTGCATTAGCCCTCTGGTAAGGTGAATAACAAAGTGAATCAAGGGTTGATTCACACTATGCAGGAGGTTTCTTCTTTCCAACAACCTTGAACGTCTGTGATCCGTCTTGAACATCTGTCCAAACTTCCACTTCGGTGGTGAATTGCCATTTATTCAACGCCTTGCAAGTTTCTTCTGGACATCTCACTTTCGCCTCAACATTCCCTAGGACAATTGGGACATGAGATGTTGTAGAGTTGAGAGTAAGACCTCCTGCTCTTTTTCCACCTACCGAACCCAATGCTATTCCGGGACTGATGGAGGAAACCGCCTTACTTGACTGGGAAGTGGATATTACCTTGGTTTTTGGATTTGTGGTGAATCTTTTCCCCTTTCCAATTTTTGTTCCACAACTGTGGCAAAAGTGGATGGAGGCTCTGAACTTCAGTTCGAGTACCGATAGTATTCCAGGCAGCCAAGAAGTGCCGATAAGAAATACTACATCTTCAGAAGACGTGACCTGTGGTAGGTTAACTAACACTAAACAAAACCAAAATGCCCAAACCGCAGAGACCTTCATCCTGAAAAGAGATGGTTTTCTTGAAACTATCTTGCCAGATTCAGCCATCACCAACTCCAACCCGTTCTTGCTCAAATGAGAAGTATTAACTAGAAAAACATCTCTTTTATATTAGATGTTCAACGCTAAACCGATGAGCCTGTGGGATGTGATTGATAAAGAACAGGAATTCTTGAAAAAGTTGCGCGGTGACCGTAGCCTGCACATGTCATATGCAGCAGGTC
>JAUREJ010000005.1 GCA_030827475.1 Candidatus Poseidonia sp. | reverse complement strand
TGGTCAAGCGGCTGGGTTTCCCCCAATTGACAGGATTGGCTGCGAGCAGAAGAGGCAGTGTTCGTGGCTGGAGGCGGGTCTGCTTCATCACGGCCTCAACCGATGATTCAATGTGGGCCCAACTGCAGTCCAAACCCACCAACGCGGCTCGTTGGTTAAGCAACAGTTCGTGGTCTTCCGGACCAAACACCTTGCCGCAGAGCGGTTCGAGAATAATCCCCTTTTTTGGTAGCGTTCGTACAGATTTGTGCAGTTTTAGGTTCCCGCGCTTGCTCGCAAGAACAGCCGTATTTTTCTTCGGATCGTCTTGAGCAAGCCACAACGCATGGACGGGAACCTTCAGATGTTCACCCCATGTTGTTGAAATAATCGCCAAAGGTCATTCCACGTGAATTTCCGCCGTTGATAAAACGGGTTTCTTCCGCATCCCGTACAACGAACAATTCAATACCCAATGTGGTCTCAAATTTTCGAATGACAGCGTCTGTTGGTCGTTTTCCCGATTCAGCACTCTTGACGACGTTGATGGTTTCAGCCATTTCCTTTGCAAGTTGAGCCTGCGTTAAACCGCGGCCGTTTCTTCCACGGACGATTCGCTTGTTGAAATCGGGTGCAAGTTCCTTTTGCCCACGAGACATGAGGTCGTTTCCCTTTCGAGGAGAGCCTCCTGCGCGATGTTGTCGAGCTTGCTGCAGACCGGGGGCTTCACTTTTCGGCCCGAGGTTGAGTTTCTCACAGCACCTTGTGCAAGCGAGAACTTCGGTTTTTCCCGTTCGAACCTGGCGAACACTAACCTTGACCGCTCCGCACAGTTCACATTCGCCCATGATGGACGACCCTTCGCGACGCTCTTTCAACTCTTCCATTTCCGGTTGTACGGAAACTGCGCAGAGAGCCTTTAAGGACTGTTGCCCCGGCATCCATGTTGATACGCATGGGCACAGACGTTGAGCGGAACGAATCAGCCATGCACAACAAGGCAGAGGAAGACCTCCGCCAACTCGAAGAATCCTACGCTGCGCTCCGAGATGAGTCGCAGCAACTCATCAACGAACGAAATACGCTTGAAGCTGATGTTCGACAATTGAGGAAAAAAATTGACCGCCTTGAAGAAAACGTCAACCTGCTCAAGATGCCACCGCTCATCATCGGGCACATCCAAGATATTCTTGATCACGAACGAGCCATCGTCCGGTCCTCGAACGGCACGGTTTTTCAGGTCTCGTTAAACCAACGACTTGAACCTGAATTGCTCAAACCCGGAACTCGGGTGGCCCTCAACCAAGACAGCCTCTCTGTCATTGAAGTCCTCCATGAGGCTTGGGACCCGATGGTAAGCGGTGCAGAAATGGTCGAAAAGCCATCCATCACCTACGAGGATGTTGCAGGCCTCGATGATCAAGTTGAATCCGTGCGTGAGGCGATTGAGCTCCCACTTGTCAAACCTGAATTGTTCAAAAAAATCGGAATCGTGCCTCCAAAAGGTGTCCTCCTGGTGGGGCCTCCGGGCTGCGGAAAAACCCTGCTTGCGAAAGCCGTTGCGAATCACACCGAGGCGACGTTTATTCGGATGGTCGGAAGTGAGTTGGCTCAGAAATACATCGGCGAGGGCGGCCGCATGGTTCGCGAATTGTTTTCCCTCGCCAAAGAAAAAGCACCGAGCATCATTTTCTTAGATGAAATCGACGCAATAGGGGCCAAGCGTCTCGACGGCTCGACCAGTGGCGATCGAGAGGTACAACGGACCCTCATGCAACTTCTTGCTGAACTTGACGGCTTTGATGCGCTGCACGATGTGAAAATCATCGCAGCCACCAACCGCCCAGACATCCTTGATGACGCCCTTCTCCGCCCGGGCCGGTTTGACCGTGTCATCGAGATTCCAATTCCTGATGAAGGCTCGAGAAAAGCAATTCTCGCCGTCCATCTTGGCGCAATGAACACCACAAAAGTCAGCATTGGACGGGTTGTTGAGCGTACCAACGGGTATTCGGGTGCTGAATTGAAGGCTACCTGCGTTGAAGCGGGAATGATCGCAATTCGGGACGGCCGCTCATCGGTCCGTCAGACCGATTTGATGGAGGCCATCACACGTTTGGACAAAAAGCGAAGTCAAGGGTCCACAATGAGGTCGCCCGAGGCTCTTTATTCGTGAATTGAAACAACGAACATTGAAAAACCGATTCACGAGCCGTGAATCATGGTTTCTCCACTGGTTGAGTGCGTCCCAAACATTTCTGAAGGACGTGACCTGGCGAAAATTGAACAGATTGTGAATGCGGTCCGGGCCGTACCGGGTTGCACCGTCTTGGGAGTAGAACCAGATCACGATTATCATCGAACGGTCATCACGTTTGCAGGTGCTCCAGATGCTGTCGTGGAGGGGGCCGTGGCGCTCATCAACGCAAGCATCGACTTGATCGACATGTCCCAACATAAGGGTGAGCATCCCCGGATGGGGGCTGTCGACGTCTGCCCCTTTGTTCCCCTCCGCGGAATCGATCTCGATGCATGTGCAAAACTCGCTAAACAAACGCTTGCCAGGATTGCAGAGCTCCACGATGTGCCTTTGTTCCTCTACGGCCATGCTGCATCAAGCGAAGACCGGAAATTGCTTTCGACGTTGCGAAAGGGAGAATATGAAGGCTTAGAATCCCGGTTGTCAGGTGGAGAAACCGTTCACGATTCTACGACGCGTTTTCCCGATGCTGGGAGCAGGGACTGGAACGAAGCGACAAGACGTTCCGGAGCCATCACCATCGGGGCACGGTCGATTCTTGTGGCCTACAATGTCAACGTTGAGGAGCCTGACGCACGGGTTGCGAAGATGGTTGGGTCGTTGGTCCGGAGCAGTGGCCGTCTTTTGAAGAGCGAGAGCGGACAAAAAGTTCGGGCAAAGGGCATGCTCCCTCATGTCCAAGGCATGGGCGTCCCGCTTGAGGAATTGGGAATCTCTCAAGTATCCATGAATCTGCTTGATGTCGATGCATGCCCGCTTCACTTGGCATACAAAACATGCGAAAGCATTGCCAACGACCATGGCGTGCCGCTCTGTGGGAGCGAAATTGTGGGCCTGGTGCCACTGCAGGCTATGCTCGATGCAGGGCGGTTCTTTGACCCACAAGCCTCTGATGATGCTGCTCTCGTCAACGCTGCAATCATGGGACTCGGCTTGAATGCTCATCATCGGTTTTCACCACGTGAACACATCATTGAGTGGGCGATTGATTCGGAGGTGAGGGCTTGAATTGGATGGACATGACCCTGCGTGACTTCCAAACTGCGTTGGCCTCCTCATCGCCTACCCCCGGAGGAGGCACCGCTGCCGCCGTTGCGCTCGGTCAAGCCGCATCTCTGACGGTCATGGTTTGTGATTTAACCCTTGGAAACGAAAAATGGTCAGAAGGGTGGACCGTCGCTGAAGCTGCTCAATTTTTGGCAATTCCGCTCCTAAACAGAGCAGGTGAATTGGCCCAAGCCGACAGCGACGCATTTGACGGCGTTATGGACAGTTTCAAACTGGCGAAGTCCACAGATGCAGAAAAAGCAGAGCGACGACAAGCCATCCATCAAGCGACCTTCATCGCTGCAGAAATCCCTTACGAAACCGCACGTATGGCTTTGGAGTTGATGAAGCACCTTCCAGAACTTGCGAAGAGGGGCAATGCCAACGCCGTATCCGATGTTGGAGTCGCAGGTTTACTCGCCAGTGCTGCGGCCAAGGGGGCCGTATTCAATGTCGAAATCAACCTCGCCTCCCTTCCAGATGCGATGGGGGCGGATCTCCGCACGAAATTATTGAACTTGAAGAATGAAGTCAAAGTGACTTCGCGAGAGATCATGCAAGCCGTGCGAGATCGACTTGAAGAATGACGTCAACGAACCGTGGAACCGGTGGACACATCACCATCAACGGTGATGAGCCGAACCGTACCCGAACCGTCGTCTGCAGCCAACATCATGCCTTCGGAGGTCACGCCTCTAAGGGGCCGAGGTGCTAGGTTTTCAACAAAGACCACGAGCTTGCCTTCCATCTCTGCTGCAGCGTAATAGGCTTTCAAACCTGCACAAATGGTTCGTTCGTTTCCACTTCCGTCGTCGAGTTTGACGACATAGAGTTTGTCGGCATTGGGATGGTCTTCCACACGAAGAATACGGCCTACGCGTAAATTGACTTTCATAAAGGTCTCAAAATCCACATATTGGATGCCTTCGTCTTCTGTACTCATTTTCTTTCCTCCTGATTTCTTTCCGCCTTTCACACCGTGTACTGCAGCCGACTCATCGGTTGTTTCTACGACCAATCCCTGCTCGACCTCGAGAATTTCCTCAAGGTCCAAGCGTTTGAAGAGGGGTTCGGGTGGTTGACTCGACCATCCAAGAGGAGCGTCCCAGTTTACGGCCTCGTCCCAAAGAACATCCTCAACATGACCCTCCAATCCCAAGGATTTCCAGAGCCTTTGAGCGCTCAGGGGCATGAACGGCTGAGTCGTGATGGCGAGGAAACGTGCTATGCGCCAACAGAAGGCCAAGCTGGCAAGACTTTCTTCATGACCGTCTTGTGGTTCTTTGAGGTGTTTCCAAGGTGCTGCACTTTGCAGGGTCTGGTTCCCGTACTGAGCGACGTTCATGATTCCGCGGAGTGCTTCCTTGAATCGGTGACGTTTGAGGGAATCCGTGATTTCAACGAGGGACCCCTCAAGGTGTTGCTGGTGCTCAAGGATGCACACGTGGTCGTCGTAGGGGGTAAACGGGGACGAGTCCATCTGATGTGGAAGTCGTTCACCAAGCGTCAAGACCCTGTGAATGAAGTTGCCGTAAGCAGCGATCAATTCGCTGTTCACTTTTTCAACAAAGTCAGGCCAATTGAAGTCGGTGTCGTGCTGTTCGGGCATGTTGATGGAAAGATAGTAACGTAACGTATCAGGGTCGTACCGTTCCAAAAATGAAGGAAGCCAGACAGCGTGCTTTCGCGATTTGGAGAACTGGCCTCCTGCGAGCATCAAGTATTCCATGGCGGGGACATTCGTGGCGAGCGCATAATCCAACGGACCAGGAAGCAAAACCGGGTCGGTGGAAGACTTTCCGTTTTTTGCATGATTGAGCCCCATAATAAGAGCGGGCCATATCACCGTGTGGAACGGAATGTTGTCCTTTCCTAAGAAATACAGGTGTCGGGGGGCGTGACCTTCTTCATCAATCGTCCACCATTTCTTCCATGCTTCGTCGCCATCTGGATGGTTCTGAGCGAAACGAGAGGCCCAGATTTGAGCACAACTGTAGTATCCCTGGACCGCTTCAAACCAGACATAAACGCATTTGCCCTTCCATGCATCTCCTTCAAGGGGGACGGTGATGCCCCAATCCAAATCACGGGTTACGGCCCGTGGACGTAGACCCATGTCGAGCCATTGCTTGGTCATGGCTCGCACGTTAGACTTCCATGATGCATGACGGTCGCTTGCATGGGCTTCAAGAGCATCTTGGAAGAGATCAAGACGGTAGAAGAGGTGCTCAGTATCTCGAATCTCTACTTTCGCATCGGGTCTCATTTTCGAAATTGGATTCCGCAATTCAGCCGCCTCATAGGTGGCTCCACATGCATCGCATTGGTCGCCGCGTGCGCCATCGGCTTCACAAACGGGGCACGAACCTTCCACGTACCTGTCGGGGAGGAAACGGCCACCACCGTTTCCATCCAATTCGTAGTATTGTTCGGTCGATTTCCGTTCAAAAAGTCCAGCTCGCTCCAAAGCAACAAAGTTTTCCTGAACGATTCGTTTGTGATCTGGGTCACTTGTCCGGTTGAAGAGGGCCCCGCCGAATTCAATTCCTCGTTTGTCAACATGAACGGACCAGGCACAACCAAGGTCATCCAACGCTTTGGAATTGATGGCGTGAAATCGATCGACGACCTCTTGTGGTTCGATACCCTCTTGCTCTGCGGTTACCGTTATCGGCGTCCCATGTTCATCGGACCCCGAAACCATTAGCACTCGATTACCAAGAGCGCGTTCAAACCGAAACTGTATGTCTGGGGGAAGATAACATCCAGCCACGTGGCCAAGATGAAGGGGGCCGTTGGCGTACGGCCAAGCGACACAAATCAAAACGTGTTCGCCTGTCATTTCAAGCCCCCTAAGGCTGGGGAGTTGCACCGGCTTCTTGAGGTTCACCCCCGGAAAGATAACAACGAAGTTGCTGATGGCGAGAAGCGTCATTTTGAAGAACCCTTCAGTCGTGGAAAGGACACTCCCAATCGGACAGGGGTCTTGGACAAACCATGGTCATCGACGCATTAAGCGCAGTTACAACTGCACAGGCAACTGGCGAGGGAGACATACGTCTCCTGATTTTCTACATCTGCTTAGCACTCGGTGTTTCGTTCCTCTGTTCAATTCTCGAGGCCGTGGTGCTTTCGACCCCACAAACCCATGTGAACATCCTCAAAAACGATGGAAAAAAGATTGCGGAAATGTGGGAGCACCTCAAAGATGATGATTCAGTGCGGCCTTTGACGGCGATTTTGACCCTCAACACGGTCGCCCACACCATGGGCGCTGCTGGCGTTGGTTCACAAGTACAACAAATATGGGGCGTTGAAGTCTTAACGTTTGCATCGGCCATGCTCACCCTCGCCGTTCTCTTTTTGTCCGAGATTATACCCAAAACTTTGGGTGCCGCTTATTGGAAAAGGTTGTCAACACCCTCGGCTTATATTTTGACTTGGATGACAAAAGTGCTCATTGTCTTGATCGGCCCCATTCAACTTCTGAAGTCCATTCTGCCTTCCACCAACCATTCTGTTGTTACGCGGGACGATGTTGCTGCAATGGCTGATTTGGGAGAGATCGGAGGTGCACTCGAGACAAACGAGGAAACCGTCATTCACAACCTCCTCCGCTTGCGTGAGATCATGGTTGAGGACGAAATGACTCCACGCGTGGTGCTGAGTGCGTACAACATGAATTCAACCATCAAGGAAGTCCTTGACGAGAACACCATCCTTCGATTTTCACGGATCCCTGTTTACGATGAGAACATCGACAATGTCCAAGGCTTGGTGATTCGTTCACAAATCCTGATGGCTGCAAGTCGTGATGAATGGGACACCACCCTCAAGAGCATAATGAAACCCATTCTTACGCTTGAACTGGGCTCCACCATTGAGGACGCTTTGGACATCCTGTTGACGAACCGCCAGCAATTTGCTCTCGTCAAAGACGAGTTCGGAGGAACCTCGGGCATTCTGACCATGGAGGACATCATGGAGACCTTGCTCGGAAAGGAAATCGTCGACGAGCTCGACGAAGTCGAAGACATGCGAGAACTCGCACGCGTGCAGGCATCTCAGGCAGAGTCGGAATGAACGTCAATCCACTG
Organism: Candidatus Poseidonia sp.; assembly: GCA_030827475.1. GTDB lineage: Archaea > Thermoplasmatota > Poseidoniia > Poseidoniales > Poseidoniaceae > Poseidonia. The sequence continues at coordinate 67,374 of JAUREJ010000005.1, read as the reverse complement.
CGACACCAATCGGTCGCGCTCACCATGGACTGCAGCACCGGAATGCCTCAAAGAACTCAGGTAATGAGTTGAGAGTAACTGCATCGCACCAGCATCTCGCATGCTGTTTTTGAGTCTGCGGTGATGGGCATCACCTAAACGTTCGTCCGGTTGTGCTTGAATAAGGAGCAGCGGTTCTTTGGGCATGCCCCAAAGCGGCATGTCGGCCTCGGGAAGGCTCTGAAGCGGCTGAGGACGTGGGTTGATGGCATTCACATGACGGATGGTCTTTTTGAGCAATGTTGGTCGAAGGAAGCGAGGTACACGGAGCAACCGACATGTCTCCTCGAAAATCTCTGTGTAACCGGTCATCGGAGATTCGAAGACCCATCCTGACAACTTCGCACCAAAGACCACCTCATCACGTCGTTTGCTCAGTCGAAGACCAATGAAAGCGCCCATGGAATGGCCGTAAAAATAGACAGGTCCTTCAAACAAGAATGGAAAGTCTCTGGCGAGCTGGTTTACGGCACCGATCACCAGCGTCGTGGATTCTTCTGCGGTCCACTTTCTCAAGCGTTGTGAGCCACCGTGACTGGGAAGGTCGACCATGACAACGTTCCAGCCTTTTGCTTGGAAAGACTGCGCCCGGCCAACCATGCGCTGGGAACCCGACGTCCACCCGTGACAAATCCAAACGGTTGGGCGCCCTTTTTCACCGGACGCATGATTGGTGAACATCTCGATGCCCGAGACCTCGTAGGCCAGTGGATTCCAATGGTCGTCCACCAGTTTCGGTTTCCGAACTTTAGGGGCGCGGAACGCCCATTGCGTCATGACCTCCATGTACGCTGCATAGAGGCTGCATACTGCAACAAGCAAAGCGATATGCGGTGAAATCAGCCATGATAAAAAAGTGAGAGAAACGCCACCGAATGTTACGAGGGCAGGTAATGCATGATTGACCCTTCTCAACTTCGCCAACAAGTCATCAACCACTGGCATTTGATTGGACTCATGCTTCTTGAGGCGTTGCTTCTTCCGTCTCGACCTTGGCTAGTTCCTTCTTGGCCTTTCGCTCTTCCTGACGCTTCAACATTTGGTCCCCAAAATTGCCCATGTTCTCAAGCCGCGCCCAAATTCCCGTCGCCTTTTCTTCATCGGAAGGGATGTATTTGACGAGGTAGGCTCGGAACATCAAATCGTACAACCCTTGTCCCATTTCGCTTCCGTTTCGTAGAAACCGGTCAACGAACCACATGATGATGAATATGGTACCCAACGAGAACATGATGATGGCGCCGGTGTTGTCTGTATCGGTGAGGTTCTGAATTTGTGTGGCAACAAGTATGATTCCAATCAGTGAAAGCAGACCACTCATGTTGACTAGAATGCCGTGGAGAAACAATGGATTGGTTCCATCGCCGCGGATGAATTTCGTTCGCGAAACGAATTGGCCTAGGTTTCGAGAGAACTTCATTGGAATGAAAATGCCGTTAAGTATGATGATTACGCCGCTCACGGCCACAAGAATGGTCGTCACCACATTGGTGTCGGACAACATCATAACCAACGCTGCAGAAAGGACTCCAAAGTTAATTGCAAAGTTGACGAGCCAAGAAATGCGCCGGTTCATGTTTGAGGCGAGTTCATAATCATCAGCAAGGCCCATTGGCCGTGCTTTCGGTGCCTTTGGTTTGGTGGTTTTTGCGGCTTTTGCAGCCTTCGTTGGTTTGGCCTTCGCTGATTCCGCTGGCTGCGTAGCGGTCACCACCGTTTTCGGTGCAGGTGTCTTTTTTTCTTCGGCGGTCGTACCGGCTTTGTCAAGTAGTCCCATGGTTCTCACGCATCCTTGTACTGCTCGCCTACTTGGCGATAAACTTCAAATTCCGGCGAAGCGATGAACGCCTCGATGGATTCAGGGAACATGTTTCCAAGTTGGTCATCAACCATGTTGCAAAACGAGGAACGAGTTGATTCGTCAACACCTGCTGGGTCTGCGAGCACTGCCCTGTAGGTGTCAAAGTCAGGGCTCGCGACGAATGCATTGACGATTTCTTCCGGCAAATGCTCACCCAGCAAATCATCGACGATTGAAACGAACTGCACGAACATGTCATCGTCAGCCGATGCGGCAACTGCGGTTGTTGGCTCGGTAGGACCACTTGCACCTTCGGACTTCAGTGCCTTACGTTGGGCCATGAGGGATTGAAGCGTCGGGGTGAGTTCGGCCAGGGTGGCTTTGTCACCCAAATCTTTTGCTTCCTGATAGAGCGGTTTAAGGGCACGGAGTTCGTTTTCAACCCGTTGGAGTTCTGTCAAGGTTTCTGCGGGTTCCTCTTCAATGAGTTCAACCGTAGGAGCATCCCGTATTTCCGCGACTTTTTCTTCAACCGCTGCTTTTCGCATAACGATGATCTCCCTGTCAAGCGAGTGCCCAAAGCGGTCAGCATAGCGGTCCAACAACGACCCAGCTTCTTTGTTGCTGATTCTGTCGATGTGGCCGTAGATCTGTTGCAACGGTTTTTCCGACCTTTTGGCCCATAGGTCGTTGTACCCCTTTTCTTCAACGAGTCCGGACAGCGTGGTGTTAGGGTCGTTAACAGGCACAGGAGCCGAAGGGAGCGGTGCGGGGGGGAGAGGGTTGGCACTTGCTGGTGCGGGGATTGGTGCTGGGAGGGGAGCCGGCTGAACACCGGGCAAAGGCGGGAGGGGAGCGCCACCTGGTGGAAGTGGTAGAGGGGCTGGCAAGCCGCCCGGAGGAGGAAGATTTGGCATCGGAAGAGGGCTGTCTACGGCCTTGCTTTTCTTCCCTCGCCGCAGACCCATGACCCTCACCTCGTCCTAAGGGGGAAGAAACCACCCTTGAACCTTACCTCAAAATGCAATCGTTGGAGAAGGTCTGATGCCCGGCAGGCACCAACTCAAACGAAGTCAGCCCATCCTTTCAGAATGAGGAAGGTTGCTCCGGATTCATGGATAGAAAATCGCTTTCCTTTTTTGCTCTCTAACCGGTGTTCGCCAAATTGTACAACAGCATCATCGACCGTCCATTCCATTTCATGTGCGTCGTCCATGCCGAGGACAAAAGCCTCCATCAGTGGATTGTAGGGGCGACCTCCATCCGGGTCAAGCCTTGCGAGCGGGAATTCACTCACTCGCATGCCTGATTTGCCGTGAAGGGAAGTCGGCCAACGAATCTGACGGCGGACATCGATGGTGACCACCTCGTCGGTTTCTCCTGCGTTACCGAGGACGACCGAAGCGTCCGCCTTCAAGAGGTTCAGGAACAAGCCTTGGTAGTTCCCGAGAACATCAAATCGACCGTCTTTGAGGCGTTGTATTCGGCCATCGTGGTCGGTCAATTCTGCGAGACGTTTGATGGCGGAAGCTGAGCGTTGCGAGGTGACACCCTCCCGGTCTTGGAGGGCTTGAAGCGCAGATTCAAGGCGTGTCAACTGACCATGTCCATCTTCTGTACCCCGGTGAATATGGCGCAATTTGACGATCATATCGTCCATGCCGCTTCGAATGCGTTCCGTCCAGCCTCGGGCGTCAGTATCGTGGTACCTCGCCAATCCACCTTGCACATCCACACCTTCGCCGCGAATGTGCGACACCAGTTCCCTGCGGGCTTCCGAGTCCAAGTGAAACAGGCGAGGATCTCGGTAGTGCAGATGGAATCCTCGATGCCCAGAAAAGGTCACTTGGAGGTGCTCTTCATGAAATCCAAATTCAGGTTCTAAGAAATCGTTCCAAAGCGTCCATGCCTGTTCTTGAATCACCTGAAGCATGCCAGGAAAATCTTTGTCCGTCACGCCGGGGAGATGGTCTCCGTCCAAATCAAAAATCAAATCAGCACCCTGCCAGAGTTTGTCCGCCATTTTCAACTCGTGAGGTCGCCGCCAGTATGCCGTTGAATAGAAGCACGAGTGCATGGCCCTTTCGGAGAGGAAGCGTTGAACCTGCTCTACATCGGAAAACGACTTGTGCCGAAGAGGTGGGGCACCACCAAAAGGAATGAACATCCATTCGCGTGTTCGGATGCGAGGCGGGGACCACAATGGAGCATGCCGGTAATATTGGCCAAACCGGTGCGCAACCTTTGCCCATCCACTCAAAGTCGTCGTCCCCAACCGGAACTGAGGGTTGAGGGTTCTTGAAGGCGACCGTTCTATTCGTGCTTCATCCAGAAGCGTTCGTCGGCTTGAGCGACTTCGGTGGCCGTGTCGGCACCGGTGGCTTCAACATAGTGCTCCCAACACATGTAGTATTTGTCGACGACCATGGCGTTGCCGAACGTCAACCTCACACCGCAGTTGTGGCAGCGTGGGCCAAGTTCGCCGTTTGGGGCTTGGGCAAGTTGAATGTGGTCGTGAGGCATGAGTCTCCTTCCTAATTTGGGGTGTGCATCCTAGTCTTTGAACTTGAGGTCGCTCACCATTCAGTTTGAGCAAATTCTGCACGTTGCACCCACGCCAGCAGATCGAGAGCGACAACGCACGATTCTGCGACCTCGGGGAGTGGGTCGTTGGAGAATCGTTCAAGGATGGGAATCACCGACCGGTCACCGATGGCCCCCATCGCTTCAGCCGCTTCATGGCGCACCATGACGTGCTCGTTTTCGTCTTCGAGACGTTGTATTAACGTTGGAAGGGCAACAGGGTTTTGCATCTGTCCGAGGACATAGGCGATCTCATGGCGAAGCAGCGCACTGGTGCTGGCAAACCCCTTGCAGAGAGCGAGGCAGGCTTCATCGCTGCTTTGGTTTCGGAGAGCAAAGACAGCGCGCATACGTTGGAACATCGGTTCTTGTTCATCGCACAAGGTTCCTGTCCAAGAAAGCAGTTCGCCGTTTTGTTCAGGGGGGGCTGGGTCAACGGACCCGTATTGACTAACTTGGGGGCGAGGGGTGTCACCGTCCATGTGCAAACCTCACGCGCCGATAAAGACCATCGAGTCCGTGTCAAAATCGTCCCGGATGAGGCCGATCTCTTGACCTTCTTTGATGAAGCGTTGGATGGATTTTCGGCCTTCATCCCGGTAATCGATTGTTCGGTCATTCACATACATACTGACGAAGGCCTGATTCGTTTCATCATCAATACCCCTTCCCCAGGCTTTAGCAAACTCAAGCGCTTCTCCGGGGGAGTGGAGGGCGTATTCAATGCTCATCTTGGTGTATTTTGTGATGTCCTCCATGACGCTTTCACCCAAATCTCGGCGTACCACGTTTCCACCCAGAGGCATCGGCCAGTTCTCTGTTCGGCCGTTCCACCACTTGCCAAGGTCAACCAAAACATCCAAGTCGTGGTCGACATAGGTAAGCTGGCCTTCGTGAATAATCAGCCCGCTGACGTATGTGTCGTCAAGGATTCGGGGGATGATCTCGTCAAAGGGCACGACGGCCACGGATACATCTCCCCAAGCTAACCGAAGACCAAGATAGGCACTGGTTTTCAAACCCGGGACGGCGATGACGCCCGCCCTGGCCTCGGCCTCGGTCACGCCTTGCTTGCAAACCACCATGGGGCCGTAGCCCTCGCCCATCGATGCCCCGCAGTTCATTAAGGCGTAATGTTCAGCGATGTCGGGATAAGCATGAATGGAAACTGCTGAAACTTCGAGATCTTGATTCATCGCCCGTTGATTCAACGTCTCAATATCTTGCAATTCGTGAACGAAAGTGTACCCGGGCGTGGGGAACGCTCCCGTGGTCATGGCATGAAACATAAAGGCGTCATCCGGATCTGGGCTGTGGCCTATTCGTACGATTTTGTTCCCGTCCGAATCAAGAGGAAGTTCAACCACCATGCTTCGGCTAAACGCGGCCCCTTCAAGAACCAACCGTTGGAAAATCGAAACAAGGGAGGTCAAATCAATGCAAATTCAGGGGGTGCCCCCATCCCGCAGGCTTCGGAAAGGAACCGAAACAAGCCTTCCAAATGGTGGTCATCAAGGCGATTAAACACCTCTCCGTAATATTGGTCGAGGCGTTCGTAAGCGAGACCGGATTTTTTCATTGATCCAACGATAACCTCCTCCCTTCGTTGACCCCCAGACTCAAATGCAGCCAAATTCTCAACCAAGGCCGAGTGAGCCTCCTTAAGAGCCTCGACGGGCGTGTCCCTTCGTGCGACGAAGACACCGAAGATCATCGGTAGCCCCTCCAGCTCCATCCAAGCCTTGCCGAGGTCCATTTGGACCATTTCCGGAAACTCTCTCGCTGCTTCCAATGCTCGGTCTCCGATCAAGAGAGCACCGTCAGCAAGCGACATCATCGCGTCGTAATCAGGTCCTGTATCAACGTAGTTCATGCCCATTCCACGCTTTGAGACAAGGTGCTTCAAAAGGGCAACTGATGTTGCGGAGTCTGAGGGCAGGGCTATGGTTTTCATCGCATCGAGTGGAATAGCACCAAACAGAAGGACGCTTCCAACCTCACCTTGGCTCCCGATGCCAATGTCCGGCAACAAAAGAAGTTCATCCGCATGTTTCGCATAATCAGCAGCTGGAATCGGCGCAAGAATGCAATCTTTTCGCAAGACATGGCCGGTCAGCCAAGATGGGGGAGCAGCGAGAACGTTCCATTGGCGGGACAACCCGTAAAAGAGAGGATCGCAGTTGATGAATGCCACCCGTCCGATGGTCGATAGCCATGTAGGGTGCTTCATCGGACGACCTCATTGTGCCATCCGAAGCCGGCGATGGGTTGGTTCTGGATCCGTATAAGGCGTGAACGTTGAGTACACGGTGTTTCGCTGCACGGGTTCGCAACCAGCATTGCGGATGAGTCGTGCAAGACGGGAACGGTCATGATCGAGAGGTGCTGTTGAACCGGCAAGGTGCATAATCGACTCTTTTTGGACGGTTCCGTCAATGTCATCTGCGCCGTATTGAAGGGCGAGTTCGGCCACATGATCCCCGATGTTCATCCGGTAGGCCTTGATGTGGGGGATGTTGTTAAGGAGAAGACGAGAGACAGCAATGGTACGCAAGATTTCGGTTCCGGTTGCGAGTTGGGCTTCTGGAAGGCGGGTGTGGTCAGGCAAAAAAGGGTAGGGGACGAAGCATTGGAACCCAAATGTCTGTGATTGAAGTTCACGAAGAGAGATCATATGTTGGATACGCTGGTCAAGTGTTTCAACGGTTCCAAAAAGCATCGTGCAATTGGACGGCAACCCAATTTCATGAGCCTCTCTATGGATACGAAGGTATTCCTCGGAACTCTCCTTTCCATTGCAGATGACCGCTCTCACGTCATCATCGAGGATTTCTGCACCGCCCCCAGGCAACGAGGAAAGGCCTGCGTGCTTCAACCGTTGGAGAACCGTTTTGGTTGTGATTTGAGAACGTTCAGCAAGATGTTTGATCTCAACTGCAGTCAGGGCTTTGATGGACACGTGGGGGTGTGCAGATTGAGTTTTTCGAAACATCGTTTCGTAGTGGGAAACATCCCAATCCGGATGAAGTCCTCCCACGGAATGGACTTCATCCACAGCGTGCGCATATTTCCCAAGGTCCTCTACATACTCGTCAACGGTCATGGCGTAAGCATCCTTGGCTTTTGGTCCTCGACGAAAGGCGCAAAAGCGGCAGGCAAGAACACAGATGTTGGTTTGATTGATGTGGACGTTTGAGTTGAAAAAAGTCTGTCGTCCAAATCTCGCTGTACGAACCGCATCTGCGAGCGCACCAATTTCTGGAAGGTTCGGATGGTGATAAAGTGTCAAACCGTCCTCGTGGGAAAGGGGCATGTTGTCTTTTAATTTATTGACAATGGCCTGTAATTCACCAGACCAGCGCCCATGCCCCTCCAAGAAATCGTTGAGCCGTGCCAACCAGTCTGGGGATTCCCCAGCGAGCGGTTGAGGCATCTCCAAGGCTTGCATGGTTCCCTCACCATGCCGGTGTTCATGAAGATGTGCTTCCCACCGTCAGGGTGCCCGAACCGAAAAGAACTTTGATTTCACGAGTAATTTCCTGAACTCCTCGATGATGAAAACACCGGAAGCAACGAGGACCACGACAGTCCAATCGTTTGCGGAAAGGGTGGTTGTTGAGAGCAAATTGCCCACCTGTATACCAACCAGCGGGATCGATGCATCGGCCAGCTGGACGAAGAAGAGCAACAACCCACCGGAGATCAACAAGGCGAGGTTGATGGCACGATTGGAAAACAGCCCCAACTCGAAAACGGATTGATCGTTTGAGCGGCAATTCAGCACATTGAACAATTGGAAGACGATGAACACCGAGAAGGTCATGGTTTGGGCATGAGCGAAATGGCCGTCAGCGTAAACCTGCCATTTGTTCAACTCCTCAACATCTCCAGCGTTACAGGCTACGACGTCAAAGGCCGTGGTTGTTGTTTCCGTTGGCAGCATTTCGCATTCAGCTAAGCCTCCACCTGCGAGATAAAAGATGGCGAGTGTGCCCGTGACCATGACGATTCCGAGGTAAAAAATCAATGAAATATCTTTTCCGTTCGGTAAACCTTCGTCTACCGGCCTCGGAGGTTGATTCATGACGTTACCGTGTTTCTTTTCAACGCCCAATGCCACCGCAGGCGGACCGTCCATCAAGATGTTGATCACAAGAATCTGTGTTGCCGTTAACGGTATGGATTCAGGGCCGAAGAGCACGGTGGCGAGGACCAAGAGTAAGACGGCAGCCACGTTGGTGGACACCTGATAGCGAACAAAATTCCGAATGTTCTGGTAGATTTTTCGACCTTCTTCCACGGCATGGACAATGTTTGCAAAGTTATCATCCTGCAGCACCATGTCGGCCGCATCCTTTGCAACATCCGTTCCGGATATGCCCATGGCCACACCAATGTTTGCCCCTGAAAGCGCAGGTGCGTCGTTCACGCCGTCACCGGTCATGGCCACGATTTCACCTTGGGCCTGAAGCGACGAAACAATGCGCATTTTTTGGTCGGGAGTGACGCGGGCGTAAATCGAAACGTTGGCTGAAACGTTGATCAATTCTTCGTCCGACATCTCGGAGAGGCTTTGACCGTCAAGTGTACCGAGCGTGCCCGATTTGATGTCCAACTCCCTGCCGATGGCTGCGGCCGTCATTTGTTGGTCGCCGGTGATCATTTTCACTTTGATTCCTGCGCGTTGACAGGTTGCAATGGCGTCTTTCACTTCAGGGCGAGGCGGGTCCATGATGCCAATCAGTCCGAGGAAGACCAAGTTCGATTCAATGGTTTTCACATCGTTCATGTCCTCATCCTCACCAAAAGGACGGGCGAACAAACCGATAACACGCATGGCCTTCCCACCCATGGTTTCGTTCATATCCCGAATTGAGGTGTGGTCGTCTTTCGTTAACGGCACCACTTCGTTGTGCACGATTTTCGAGGTCATCAAATCAGCATAGCCTTCTACGCTGCCTTTGGAAAACACCCATCGGCTCCCTTGGTATTCGTGAAGAACGCTCATGCGTTTGCGAGTTGAATCAAAAAAGAATTCATTGATCCTCGGGTGCCGATGAGCAAATTTCTTGACGTCTCCGTTGATTTTCCATCCGGCAACAGCGCAGGCTGAATCCGTAGGATCACCAATCGCCTGCCAGAGTCCATCCGTTTTTGCGATGGTTGAATTGTGACAGAGAGACAAACATGCGCTCAGCAGACGAAAACCCATGTCGGACTGATGGGCTTGAAGGTCGTCATCGGAAAGTTCTATGCCGTGGCGTACTAAATTCCCATCGGGCTTGAATCCCTCCCCGGAAACGCCGAAGTCTTCGTCGAGGGTGAAGATTTGACGAACCGTCATCTGGTTTTTTGTCAACGTCCCCGTTTTATCAGAGCAGATAACGGTGGTTGACCCGAGCGTTTCGACCGCCTTCATACGACGGATGATGGCTTTATGACGAGCCATGTTTCGCATTCCAAGAGACAAGGTGATGACCAAAATAATGGGGAGGCCTTCGGGTACAATGGCAACGAAGATGGCAATGGCGACAATGAATTGCTGGACTGCGACCTCCTTGAGATCGACACCGGGTCGACCGTAGGATACGATCAGGTTTAGACTCACCAACAAAACGGCGACGACGAGGGCAATGAAACCCAGAAAACGACCGAGACTTTCGAGTTTCAATTCCAGCGGTGTTTTCGGCGTCGTGCTTTCGGCAAGATTTTGTGCAATTTTTCCGAGTTCAGTGTTCATTCCAGTGCCAATCACCAAACCCAAACCACGACCCGACGACACGGTGGTGCCCATGTACGCCATGTTGGTCCGCTCTGCGAGCACGGTTCCTGCAGGCAATGCGTCAACTGTCTTACGAACCGTGAGGGATTCACCGGTCAGTGCTGATTCGTCAATTTTACACTGCAACGAACGAATCATGCGGACATCAGCTGGAACATTGAGGCCTTGTTCCAAACAAACGATGTCCCCTGGAACCAACTCAGGAGTAGGAATTTCACTTTCAAAAGTTCCGCGTATGACCACACATGTCGAGACGGACATCTGTTTCAAGGAGTCCATCGCTTGCTCGGCTTGACCTTCCTGCCAGAAACCAAAAAAAGCATTGGCCGTGAGCACAATAAAAATGAAAATCGCATCACCGGGCTGATCAGGATGGATGGCGAGTGCCACCAAAGCAGCACCAATAAGGAGGTAATTTAAGGGGTCGTTGTACTGAGAAATGAACCGTAAAAATGCTGGTGTTTTCTCAGGTTCTGCGAGTTTGTTGAACCCGTAACGTTTCGTTCGAGTTTGAACTTCCTCCATTGAGATACCCTCGATGGAACTGTCTTGTCGGGCGATGCTGTCCTCCGGGGAAAGGGTGTGCCACTCCATGTTCATAAACGCTCACCTGCGGCCATGGCTTGCACCAAAACCACTCCCTGCTCACACGGCCCCTCTATTATATGGCAGGATGGGGCACCCACCAAAGACTCTATATTTTCATTCGACGCTCATCGCAGGCTATACCTACCTCTTTGACATGGCCCGAGCATGAGCGGTGCGCAAGAGCCCTACATCCCTGCGGATGAATCACCGCTCGAACTGACGGGCCGGGTCATTGGCGTGGGAATCGTCCTTGGCGTATTGATGACAGCGGCAAACGCCTACCTAGGACTCTATGCGGGCATGACCGTTTCAGCCAGCATTCCCGCAGCAGTCATGTCGATGATCATTCTCCGGTCGATGTTCAAAGACGTCTCCATCCTTGAAAACAACGCCGTTCAAACCATGGCTTCTGCAGGAGAATCGCTGGCAGCAGGGGTGATTTTCACGGTTCCCGCCTTGCTGGTCATGAACCTCTGGACGAGCATCCAATGGATGGAGACGCTGATCATTGCAACCCTTGGAGGATTGCTCGGAACCATGTTCACCATTGCACTGCGTCGTCTTTTCATCGTTGAAGAAGCGTTGCCATATCCGGAAGGCGTGGCTTGCAGAGAGGTCTTGGTTGCCGGGGAAGAAGGGGGCGAAGGGGCACTCGCCATTCTCTATGCACTGGCCATTGGTGGCGTTTACGGCTTGATGGTAAAGGGGTTTGAAGTAACACACCACACCGTGGAAGGAGCCTTCTCGTTTGTTTCAACTCGACTTTATGCGGGCATGGACCTTTCCATCGCCCTTCTCTCGGTGGGCTACATCGTCGGGATTCGAATCGCATCGTTCATCTTCTTTGGGGGCGTGCTTGGTTTTGGCCTTCTCGTCCCCATGTACGGCCTCATCTACGGGTGGCCTGCAACCGATTCTCTCGTCGATGGATTTTACAGCATTTGGTCAACCCAAATTCGGTATGTCGGCGTTGGAGCGATGGTTGTCGGGGGCGTCTATACCCTCTGGTCAATGAGGAAGACCATCATCACCGGCCTCTCAAAGGCCTTCGTGAAGAGTGGAGAAAACGAGACTGCACTCCCTCGAACCGAACAAGATATTTCAATGAACATCGTGTTCATGGCCTGTGCAGCATTGGTCGGCCTCACGTTCTTCTTTTACTGGTGGGCAACCGAATCCTTTGTCCTCGCTCTAGCGGGCGCACTGTTTTTGGCATTTGTCGCCTTCTTTTTCGCAGCCGTTGCGGGGTACATTGCTGGAGTTGTTGGCTCATCCAATTCGCCCGTTTCGGGGATGACCATTGCAACGCTCTTGTTCACGGTCGGCTTGGTCTACATCGTCGGCGATGTGATGTTAGGGATGGCTCGCCAAGACCTCATGTACGCCACCTTGCTCATCGCTGCTATCGTGGCCTCAAGTGCTGCTATCGCTGGCGATGTCATGCAGGACTTGAAAACCGGTCACATGCTTGGGGCGACCCCAAAACGACAGCAAACTGCCGAAATCATCGGCGTCCTTACCGGCGCCGTGGTCATCGGCCCCGTCTTGTCGCTGCTCCACGATGCTTTTCGAATTTCACAAACAGCTTGCCAGATGAACCCGCTCCCTGGCGACCCCACCTGTTCCAAGGCCCTTTTTGCACCGCAGGCTGAATTGATTGGCGCCATCGTCCAGGGCGCTTTTGGAGGCGACCTCAACATTCAGATGGTCGTCCTCGGTGCTGCAATCGCTGTGGCCCTGATTCGGCTTAACATGCCGGTGATGAGCGTCGCCATTGGAATCTACCTCCCGCTTGGCCTCTCCGTACCTATCATGGCGGGTGGTATCATCTCTCACGTCCTGTTGAGGAGCGCTCATCTTCGGGTTGACGGTGTATTGAGAGCCGAACCCTCACCCCGTGCCGTTGAAGCCGCGAAGGAAGTGGAGAACAGGGGCGTGCTCATCGGGGCCGGTTTCATTGCTGGAGAGTCGATCATGGGGGTCCTCATCGCCGTTTTGATCGTCGCAAAAATCGACCTCCCCGAAATTTTTGGCATCGTGACCCTCAACAACGTCTTCTCGCTTGTATTCTTTGCATGGTTTGTTGCCGTGTTTATCTGGCTCGCATCGAGGGCGTTGCCCAAAGGCGGCACCCTCGCAGGCGATGCCGTGATGGTGACGGCCGACGCTGTACGAAACCTCATCGATGCTTTGCAGCCAAAACGTCGCTGATGCATCCCGAACCATGAGCGGCCGCAGGCACAACCATCAAAGGCCATCCATGAAGCCGTTGGGGCAAGTGGTCCCATGACAAGTCCAGATGAATTAAGAGAACTCGCCCGGCGTTGTCGCGTCCATATCGTGAACATGGTTCATCGGGCACAAGCCGGTCACCCTGGCGGTTCACTTTCTGAAATCGATTTGCTCGTTGCACTCTACAAAACGACCCTCCGCGTTCGCCCATCGGATCCACGTTGGGAAGACCGCGACCGGTTCATCCTCTCAAAGGGGCATGCTTCGCCTGGAATGTATGCAATCCTCGCAGAAATGGGATTCATCTCAGAGGAGGATTTGACATCTTATCGGGTCCTCGGAGGCATCTGCCAGGGTCACGTCGACATGAAATGGTGCCCAGGCGTTGATTTCTCAGCAGGTTCGCTCGGAATGGGTCTCTCCTTCGGCTTGGGGGCTGCCATCGCCGGACGTCTTGAGGAAAGTGAACGCCAAGTCTACGTCATGCTCGGTGACGGGGAACTTCAGGAAGGAAGCGTTTGGGAGGCGGCCATGGCGGCAGCACACCATGAACTCGGCAACCTTAACGTCATTTTGGACCGGAACCGAATACAAAACGACGACTTCTGTGAAGCCCAAATGCGCATGTTTGACATTCCAGCGAAATGGAAGGCGTTTGGATGGAACGTGAAAGAAATTGACGGCCACAATATGGAAGAGATCGTGGATGGAATGCAATTCCTGTCGACAACGAACAGCGGCCCTTCGATTTTGATTGCCCACACCGTGAAAGGCCACGGTGTCTCGTTCATGGCGGACAACCCCGCCTTCCACGGTGCAGCTCCAAACGACGAACAGTATGCATTGGCCATGCAAGAACTTGGTGAGGTGGGCGCATGACCAAGATGGCAGCAACGCGTGACGGGTACGGCGAGGCGCTTCTCGAACTGGCCAATAACCCCAAAGTTGTCGTTCTTGAAGCCGATCTCGGGAAATCCACAAAATCGCTTCACTTTCGAAAGGCACACCCGGAGAGGACCGTTTCCTGTGGCATTGGCGAACAGAACATGTTGCTGATCGGTGCAGGACTTGCAGCCTCAGGATACATTCCCTTTGCGAGCACTTTTGCAATTTTTACCGAACGTGCCTTTGAACAAATGAGAAACGGTGTTGCTCGACCAAACCTTGCTGTCCACGTTTGCGGGAGCCACGGAGGGACGCACACGGGAACGGACGGATCATCGGCGCAATCCATCGAAGACCTGGCGATTTACCGCACTCTTCCCAACGTTATCGTGATGAATCCAAGCGATGTTGTTTCCACCAAGCAACTTACGATTCAACTCGCTGACAAGGCTTCGCCATCGTACATGAGGACAGCACGCAACAAAACACCCGTTCTGTACGAAGGTCGGGAAAACGAAATTGAAATCGGAAAGGGAATCGTGCTCAAAGAAGGAAGCGATGTTGCCATCATTGCTTGCGGTGTGATGGTCTCGGAAGCCCTCAAGGCCGCTGAAAGCCTTCAAGCAGAAGGCATCCAAGCGAGCGTTGTCGACATGCACACCCTCAAGCCACTGGACGGCCCCCTTATCGACAACCTTGTCTTAACGTGCGGTGCCTTGGTGACGGCAGAGGACCACAACGTCATCGGAGGCCTTGGAGGAGCGGTTGCAGAGCACCTCACCGCTAACACGTATGCTCCACTTGAGCGCGTCGGCGTCAAGGACCGATTCGGTGAGTCAGGACAATCCGATGAAATGCTCGAAGTCATGGAAATTTCAGCACCTTTTATCGCAGCTGCTGCCAAGCGGGCCATCGCTCGAAAGGCCTAATCCGTGATGGTCGACCACAGGGGAGAGTTCATAGAATCCCTTGGAGGAACAGGTATCATGGAGTTCTTCCTTGATACTGCAGATGTGGATGAAATTCGAGAAATCGCCGCCTGGGGAATCCTCGATGGTGTGACGACCAACCCCTCGCTGATCAAAAAATCAGGCCGCGACTTCAAAGAGGTCGTCCGAGAAATTGCCGGGATTTGTTCAGGCCCGATATCCGCTGAGGTGACGGCCATGGACACCGAGGGAATGGTTCAGCAAGGTAGGGCATTGAAGGACGAATTGCCTCCCAATGTGATCATCAAAATCCCCTGTACACCCGAAGGGCTTGCTGCAACGAAAATTCTCTCCGAAGAGGGCATTGATACAAACGTGACCCTCATTTTCTCAGCCGCTCAAGCCCTCATGGCTGCGAAAGCCGGTGCGACCTATGTTTCACCCTTTATTGGACGAATCGATGATACAGGACACGACGGTATGGAACTCATTGCAGAGATCATGAACACGTGGGCAAACTACGACCTCAACACCAAGGTGCTCGCAGCATCAATCCGCCACCCCACGCATGTCCTGCAATGCATCCAACTCGGTGCGCATACGGCCACGATGCCTGCGAAGACCTTCCGACAACTCATGAGCCACCCCCTCACCGACAAGGGTCTTGAGGGCTTTATGCGAGACTGGGCTGAAGTCGAGAGAGCCGGCAACGCTTGAACACAAGCCCTGCGTACAGGATTCCAACGGTTTGCCGAGCCCACTTGCATGCACAGAGAGGGAACCACACCTGTTCCGGATGACAAATTGACCGAAAGATCAGAGAATTCCAAGCGGTGTGCCTCGAGCACTCCTCTCAAGAAAATGGCCTGATGAACAGAGCCTTGGTTTCGATGGACGATGTTATCATCTTAGGCATGACTCAAGAAATCAGCGTGAAGCGAGCGTGAGGTTTTTCCACATCTCTTCGGGTACTTCCATGGCGAGGCGGAGACCGCCCATGGCGCCCAAGCGAACAGGATCGTCGACAACGTGAACGTTGACGTCGCCCATGTCAGAGAGACGGCGCTCAATGAGGGCACCGAGGCCCCTGATGGAAGAACCGCCACCGGCGAGAACCATGTTCTTGCGGAACTCATCGTGGTATTCAGGGTTAGAACCAGCAATGAGTTTCTTGACGTTCTCTACAATGGGGTCAACGATGGATTCACAAGCACGCTGCATGCAGTCTGTGATGTCGAGGGTCATGGCCTTTCCTTCAATGGAAAAGTCCACGAGAACAGGCTCATCGGGAGTTGCCGTCGATACGAACGAGTAGGCTTCCTTCCAGCGTCGAGCCATGTCCTTGGTGATTTGTGCGCCGTTGTACTTGGATTGGATTTCTTTGATCAGTTGGTTGTCGACGTAGTCACCGGCATGACCGGTGTGCATTTGGTCACCGGGTCCTGGAATGGTCCCGTAGACGCGGCAAAGGTCAGTCGTTCCAGCACCGATGTCAATGACCAGCGTATGGGTAATCATGTCAAGAGCGTAAGCGACGGCAAATGGTTCGGAGATGATCATAGCGGAGTTAACAGAACCCGCTGCTGCGTCAAAGATGGCGGTTTTGTCGACGTGGCTTGCTTCGGCAGGAGCACCGATAACAGCGACCACGCGGTCGTACTCTTCAGGGTCGGAAAGACCAATCAAATGGGTGATGAAGTGAGCAATGAATTCTCTGTCTTCGGGCGTGTCCTTGATGACTCCGAGTTCCAAGGGTCGGAAAAGGTTGAGTGCAAGTCGGTTTTTGAGTGCTTCTTCCCCAAAGAGAACATCGCGCTTCAAGAAATTTCGAGCAATGGGGTCTTTCGGTGTTCCAATCACGGTCAATTCTTCAACTTCGTGGCTGTCAGAAGAAACCATCACTGAGCGGAAGGTTCCCAAGTCAATTCCGATATACAACACATCTTTCGCCATAGGCTCACCATCTTTTGGGACATCACTTGAGTTTATGAAGAGTCCCCAAAAGAAATTCGGACGCTACGGTCTGGGTGGCAGAATAGAGTTTGTTTCAGGCTCCTATAGAACGAGTCACTGCGTTTAATTTAGCACCACGCATCACACGGATGACAGTACCACGCAGCATGTTCGGGATACAAGTCAGCCATGCTGCCGCAGGAGGTGCATTCTTTGAGGGTGTTTTCCCCGGAAAGTTGCATGACCATCTGAATGTGGTAGGCATCATCGATGTTCAATTGTTGACGAATGGCCCATAGGAGTTGGTCTTCACTTGGTGAAATAATTCCGTCTTCAAGGACCATTTCAACAACGGTCCTGTAATCTTGTATGGTCGAGAAATCACGATGGTCCAAGACGACACCTCCCTTTTCTGCCACGATATCGGTCCCACCAGGGTCATCAACGAAGATCACAAACGATGAGGCATTGAGGTTCTCGTCACGCAATTCAAAAGAGATTCTTACCCCTTCCAATGTCGCATAGACCAGTTTTGATGATCGGTTGATGACGTTCGTGATGGACCGGGCGGTCGTCTCGGCGTTTGGTCCACGCTTCCACCCGGTGGGGCTACGTTCGTTGTAAGCGTAAAACTCCGTACCCATCCCTGGGTACTCCAATCGGATTTCTTCGCCACCGTCAAAACCGTTGGAAACGATGGTGATGGCGGCGACTTCCGTGGAGACGATGTTGTCGTCGTCGTCAAAGCTGATCATGAGCGGTTTTCGTTCTTCTGAAGCTGCGTTGTAATGGCCTTGCATACCGCTCATCCATTTCTCTTCCAAGCGCTTGAGCGATTGTTCCTGCTCACCGGAGAGGTTCTTTTTCACACCGAGAACGTTGGCAAGCTCCCCCGTAGTCATCTCTTGTTTGAATTGTTCAATAAGCTCCGCATCCCGTTGGTAGGTTGGCGGCGCTGGTCGCTTTTTTGGTTCGACATAATTGGGATCTGCCCACTCATGCCCACATGAGCCGCATTGCAAATACCCTGCCATCGTTGAATCCTGTGCGTTTCCACCGCACCGGGGGCAATCTCCGCCTTCGGAATAGCTGAGGTTGTCTTTGGCCTCTTCACGCCCTTTGCGCATACCGCCAAAACCCGCCATGCAACTTCGGTGAACTTTGCTTTCTATGAATCCTTTGTCATGCCGACATGGGACGGGCCTTCAAACCGTACCGGATGAAACCCTCTTGCGCGTAAATCCGGCGAACCACCAATTCCATCGGCGCATCCATGGACAATTCGGGTTCCTCGTCGTCAACGATCAAAAACACCCCGTTTGGCCCGTCGGTGAGTTCGAGTAAAACGGTACTTACGCCTCCAAGCAAGGGGGCCCGAAGTGAAAATTCTGATGGTGAGCCTGCTGCCGAGAGGGTGGTCCACGACAGCACATGTCCGTTGGGCGTTAATTTGTGGACGCCGTTTCCGTTCACGGGCCCATGGGCTGAATAGCGTGGTGGCCATACGGGACCGTTGGCCCCTATTTGTCCCGAAAGCGACAGCCTCGAGCTGGCTGCTTCAACGTATTGTGCTTGAGACACGTACGCACCTTGACTCACATGAAGTGTGTTCAGTTCCATCTCCCAAGCAGTGAGGATGGCCTCGTGGAAAGGTCGGTCCACCTCAACAGCCATGTCCATGACAGAAATTTCAACATCCGCACCTGGCCGTGCAAGCACGATGATGGCTTCCTCGCTCAACAGCAAATCCCATTCGGGACCGGCCTCCGATTCTTCGTCCCAAACATGGACGTTACAAGCCGTCGAAACAGTGTCTGCATCAATCCCATCGGGCACAGCAACCGACGCAATAGCATCATGTTGGAGCCGATGGAGAATAGCCGCAACCGAGAGGGTCGTGGCGTCGCTGTCCGCACCAAAGACGCGTTCCTCGCCCAAAACAAAGGGGGATTGAACGACCGTGTAGTTGGTGCAATGGTCCACGAGATAGCCCATCCAAACCTCCTCAGTCATGGTCGGTCCCTCCCAAAAACATGAACGGCACACGTCGCGCCCGAACCGCCGACGTTGTGTGTTAAGCCGACTTCAGCATCCTTCACTTGCCGTTGAGACTCCACTTGACCTCGCAGTTGCTTGAACACCTCAACCACCTGACCGGTCCCGGTTGCCCCGAGCGGATGGCCTTTGGATTTGAGCCCTCCACTTGCGTTCACCGCAACGCTTCCCTGATTGATGACACCCTGGCCCTCCCGTGCAAAGCGACCGCCATGACCTCGTTCAGCAAAACCAAGGTCTTCGGTAGCCAACACTTCAGCGATGGTAAAGCAGTCATGAACCTCGGCAATATCGATGTCCCGAGGCTTCAGATTTGCCATTTCGTAGGCCTTTCTTCCCGCTGTTTGGGTCGCTTTGAGTTGCGTAATGGATGGGCGGTCATGGAGTGCAAGGTGGTCGGAAGCGGCGCCTGAGCCCCGAACCCAAACGGGTGTGTCCGTCATCCGCTTCGCAACATGGTCCGCAGCCAAAACAACGCACGAGGCCCCGTCCGATGTGGGGCAACAATCGTAAAGGGTGAGCGGGTCAGCAACCATGAAGCCAGAGGCGGCTTTTTCGAACGAGACCTCCTTTTGAATATGAGCGAGCGGGTTCAGTGAGCCGTGAAGGTGGTTTTTGACGGTAACATGGACCAAATCATCATGGCTTGCGTCGAATTCATGGAAATAACGTCGAGCCATGAGAGCGTAAGTCCCCGGAAACGTGAGCCCAGCCAGCCGCTCCCATTCCGTATCGCCAGAGACACCGAGCCAATATCTACGGCGCTCAGGTGTTAAATCGTTCATTTTTTCAATGCCTCCTGCAACAACGATATCGGCTTGACCGCTTTTGATCGCCATCCACGCATCTCGAAATGCAAAACCAGAAGAGGCGCAGGCATTCTCAACCCTCCGAACGGGGACACCCTCCATGTCGGAGTGTTCGGTCAAGAGGGCTGCGGTGTTTCCGAGTTGGGCACCTCCAAAAGCTAAACTGCCGATGTACGCTTCATCAACCGACTTTACATCAAAGTCGCCGTCAATGCTCGAAAAGGCACTTCGGGCGGCTTCCGCCCACATCCCCTTTAAGCCAAGGGCGTGGTTACCGTAACGGGTTTGCCCTGCGCCGACAACGGCCACATCCACCATGACCCATGCAACCAACGCCAGCATTTCATACCCACGGCGAAGAAGACCTCTCTCGTGAGTTTCATCGGGTTTTTAACCCGCAGGGTTCTTGAACAGGCCTCACCCGCATGGACATTATGCTACGCCAATGCCGAAGCCATGGACACTTTTCAGGAACCAACTGTGCTGTTTGCAACGATGAAGGAAAATTCATCATGAGCGACCGGGAAGCCAACTCACTTGGTCGCATGTTGGCCTTGGTTTTGCGCCACGCACCGGAGAAATTCAACGTCGAGATGGACATCAACGGTTGGGTGAACTCGCGAGAGCTCTCGGAGGCCATCGGCAATCAACGTCGCCACTACCACTGGTTGCGCGGATGGCACTTCGAAGCGATTGCCAATGCCGATGAGAAAGGACGATACCAAGTTGAAAACGGCATGATTCGTGCAACATACGGCCATTCCATTGAACTGGATCTCGACTTGCCTACGGACGACATTCCCGAAGCCTTGTTCTATCCATGTGAAGCAGACGAAGTAGCGACCATGCTTGAATACGGTATTACCTCAGGTGACCGTAAAAATGTTCACCTCTCCCGTTCAATCCAAAACGCCATGGAAGCCGGGCACGTTCGTATTGACCGTCCAGCCATTCTGGAAGTTGACACCGTTCGTGCCATTGCAGACGGCCACACCATCTATCGCGCCGGAACGACGGTGTTCCTGACCGATGAAGTCCCAGGGGAGTATCTCTACCAAGTCGATCCTGAAGACCCACTGATTCTCGAGGTTATCGAGGAATGGGTTCGAGAAGAAGAGGAGTGATTCGTTCACTTTTCTGCGCCGCAGGCAGGGCAGAACGCCAAATCAGGCTCGAGAACGGCCCGACATGTCCCGCAATGGACGTGACCGGATATCAATGCCTCAACCTTTTTCGGAGCCGGCGCAGGGGTGTTGGTGCCATCGCCCTCGACAAGCCGAACGGGATCCAAACCGTGACGTTGCAATTCCTCGATTCGATTTTTGTAAATGATGGCTTCTTGGAGCGCTGATTCCAACTGCCAGCAACGCTCTTGTCGCTCTTTCCCGTCTGCAATGGTTCGTGCCTCTTCAAGGCAAACTTGCAAATGACGCATGAAAGCGTCAACGGTTGGCTCATCGCTCATGGCTCGCGCTGAACCACGATGCCTCATGAATCCTTGCTCCTCAAAAAAACGGCAGCCTCATGATGCTCCATTCCTTCGCACGGCCATGCGAGACCGCGTCGTCATCAAATGGGGCGGTGGCCTCATCACTGACAAGGCAGCATTGAAGACGCCTCGAATCGATGTTCTTGACCTACTCGCTGAACAACTTGAAAGATGTTTGGACAACGAAATGGACGTGGTCCTCGTTCATGGAGCGGGTTCATTCGGCCATCTCAAGGCGAAACAATACCGCCTTGCTGAAGGACGAGTAAATGCTCAAGAAATCAAAGGCGAACTGACGCAAGATGAAGCCGTCGAGGAAGTTCGCCAAGACATGCTCGACCTCAACGAGCATGTGATGAACGCACTCACCAAACGTGACATCAGTGCAGTCACGCTTCCACCCCACCAATGGGCGCGAAACACCGGACCACATTTCAACGGTGACCTCTCGTTGTTCCAAGACGCCCCCCCGGGCATCGTGCTTGTGACCTACGGGGATGTTGTTGAGTGCGATGGTGATTCGGAATTTGGCATTCTCTCTGGCGACGACCTCGTCGTCCGCCTCGCCGTTGAATTGCCACGAGTCAAACGCCTCGTCTTCGCAATGGGCGGTGTTGACGGTGTCTTGGCGGAACCTCCTCAACCAGGAAGGGAACAGCATCTCTTGACGACCTTGGAAAGGGAGCAGGTCTTTAGGGGCGACCATGCCTCTGAAATCGATGTCACTGGAGGCATCGGATTGAAGGTTGAACGGGGTTTTCTCGTGCTTGCCCACGGTGTGGAAGTCATCTTGGTCTGTGGTGAGGCGCAAGAAAGAGTTGCTGATGCTTGTCTTGGCCATTCGGTCAGGGGCACGAGATTGGTCGCATAAGATGGCAGAGAACTCTTCATGTATCCTCCGCGACCACGTCAGGTCGGTGAAACTATGGCGGGATACAACATTGAGGATGTCCCGCATGTTGAATTGTCCGAGGACGACCGCTCATCGCTCTTGAATAAAGATGAGGCACAGATTACGCTCATGGCTGAAGCCGTCATTCAGGTGGACGAGTGGGACAAGGTCATTGGACCGCTCTCGAAATTAGAAGCGCACCGAGGGGCCGGTTCATTCCACCGTGCGTTTAGTCTGCTGTTGTTCAACTCAAAAGGTGAGATGCTCCTCCAACGCCGGTCGATGGACAAAGTCACCTTCCCAGGCGTATGGGCCAATGCGTGCTGCTCGCACCCGCTCCACGCAGAAGCTGAGCTGGACGAAACCAATGCCATGGGCGTGAAACGGGCCGCCGTTCGAAAATTAGAACAAGAACTGGGCATTGACCCAACCCAAATTTCAGAAGACGACATGACCTTCATGACAAAAATGCGATACGCATCTCGAATGAATGCTGAATGGATCGAACGCGAAATCGACCACATCTTGGTCATGACGGCCGATGTTGAATTGAAACCAAATCCAAACGAGGTTTCCGACATCATGTGGGTAAGCCGGGATGCTCTGGAAGCCATGCTCATTGAAGAACGCCCCCCCCAAAACGCCGTAGCACCGTGGTTCCGTTCCATCGCAGCACGCATCATGACCAAAGATTGGTGGAGTCACCACGCTGATCCCTCCAAACTCGCCGAACTGGCCAACGACAACATCCACGACATGGGAGACATCAGCCACATGCTACCGGGTGCAGAAGGGGCTGATTTGCTCACCTCCATCATGGAAGTCAAACCTCTCATTGAAGCGAGGATTGAAGCAAGTCTTCGAGCATCACGTCATGAACGGTTGGCTAACGCCATGATGCACCTCGTTGAAGGCGGTGGAAAACGCATGCGAGCCACACTACCTTGGCTCATTGCAAAGGCTGTCGGGGAAACCCATTCTGGCCTCCTTGATATTGGAGCGGCCATCGAAACCGTTCACAATTTCACGCTGGTCCATGATGACATCATGGACGATGACGAAATTCGTCGGGGAAGAAACGCGGTTCACGTGGAATACGGCATGCCGACGGCGATCAACGCTGGCGATGCGATGCTCGCTATCGCTTTTGAACGCCTTGTTCAAGCGGAGAATCTTGAGCCAACCGATGTCGCACCGTTGGTCAACCGCATCGCATGGATGGTTCGTCGAGTGAGCGAAGGCCAACAGTTGGACATCGAATTTGAAGACCGAATCGGCGTTTCGGAAGATGAATACTTGGAGATGATCGAAGGAAAAACCGCTGTCATGTTCCTAATTTGTGCTGAAATCGGGGCCCGCATATCGGGTGCTGATGAGGAAACCGTCCAGTTGATGGCTGATTGGGGCAAGGCTGTCGGACTCTGCTTCCAACTGATGGACGACATCATCGATGTTCTCTCAGATTCAGAAACCTTGGGCAAGCCGGCTGGCTCTGACATAGCCCAAGGAAAGCGCACACTGATGGTCATTCACGCTCTTCGCCAACCTGAAGGCCCAGTAAAAGACCGACTCCTGGCCGTTCTCGGAAAAGGTGATTCAATTGGAGACGCTGCGCTCAGCGATGGTCTGGAGGCGCTCAAAGAATTGGGCTCCGTTACTTACGCTCGAGAAATGGCTGAGGCGTTTCATTCGCAAGCGCATGCTTGCCTTGACCGAATCGATGACGGCCCTGCTTTGGTTGCCCTACGAGAGTTGACCGATTTCCAACTCGCGAGGCTTCATTGAAGGTGCACACCGTCGTTCAAACGAACGGTCCCTTCAACAAGAACCCTCGCGTACCAACGTGTTTGTCCACGGGTTTGCTTGTGACTTAATGCTCTGAACATGCCGTTCTCAAACGATGAACCGATTGTTTTGCAAGGCGGTGCGTCACCCGTCAGTTCCAAAACTACCTCCCCGACGTTTAATCGGCAACCTGCATGCAATGATTCAGGATGCAAACCGTCGATGAGCAGATTTTCACCGGTGCTCCCCGCTTCAATGGGGTGACCGTCGGCTTGAAGTTTCTCCAGGACCGAAGTGAGGAGGATACACACGGCACGGTCCGGCCCGCCATGGTAGCGCGTGTTCCGTTGTTTATCTCCGAGACAACCGTTTGCCTGAACGATGAGGTGGTCAACAGGGTATTTGGGCACGCCTCCGTGGGGATTGACGTGAAGGCCAACCGCCCTCGCCACCATTTGAGCGACCTCAATCGGCGTAATACGATTCGGGGTTGGGCTCTGGCTTGAGGCCCTTACGCTGCCGGATTTCTCCAACGACCTTGTCGAAGAGTTGGGGTGGAAGAATCTCGAAACCGAGGTTTTCCGTGTTCCAAACGGCCCGACCTTGCGATGCTGCGCGAATGTCGTTGGAGAACCCAAAGGTCTCGGCGATTGGGATCACGCCAACCACGGTGGTGACGTTGCCTTCTGACGGCATGTCTTCGATGATACCTCGACGGGTGGTGACTTCACGCGTGACCTGACCAAGCCAGTCGTTTGGGACAGAAATGAAGGCCTTCTGCATGGGCTCAAGCAAGACGGTGCGTGCACGCATCATGGCCCCCTTGATTCCGTTACGAACCGCTGGGATGGTTTGGGCTGGGCCGCGGTGGATGGCATCTTCATGCAACTTTGCATCAACAAGGCGGACGAACATGCCTTGAACGGGTTCGTCAGCAATGGGGCCTTTGACACAGACTTCATTGAACGCCTCAATGATAAGCTCACGGGTTTCGTGAAGGTTTTGAATACCCTTGGTATCGTTGACGAGGACATTGGTGCCTTTGATTGCGTAAATCTTTCTCATCACATCTTTGTCCATTCCGTATTCGCCGAACTTGTTCCCAACCTCCTTTGAATCGCTGCTCCGAACAGGTCCATCACCGAGGTCACCTGCACGGAGTGCATCCACGACCTCGGTGGGGAGGGCTTCGATTTCAAAGAAAAACCGGTTGTGGCGGTTTGGAGATTTGCCCTCAAACGCATTTCCTCGGTTGGATCCTTGGATACCTTCCCGATACACCACGATGGGCGGACTCACTTTGACCTTGATGTTCTGTTCTTCCTCAATGCGGTAAACGGTGATTTCCAAATGGAGTTCACCCATACCTGCGAGCAGCGCTTCGCCCGTTTCTTGGTTGGTGGTCACCTGCAAAGACGCGTCGGCCTTGGCGAGGGAGCGAAGTGCATCAATGAACTTGGGGAGGTCCTTCATGCTCTTGGGCTCAACGGCCACGGTCACGACCGGGTCGGAATAGTGGCGGATGGCTTCAAAGGGCGTGAAGTCCTTGTTTTTGGACAGCGTCACACCCGCAGCTGCTGACCGGATACCGGTGACGGCAGCGATGTTTCCAGCAACGACTTTAGGGACGGTAATTCGGTCCCCACCGACCATCATGGCGACCTGCTGAACACGCTCGGATTTGGCGGCACCAATGGCGTACACCGATTCGCCTTGGTTAACTGAACCGGAGTACACGCGACCGACAGCGACTTCACCAGCGTGCGGGTCCATCCAAATCTTGGTGACCATCATAGCGAGTTCGGCATTGGGGTCGCAATTGAGCATGGCTTGGCCTATTTCGGAATCCAGGTCCCCGGTCCAGATGTTGGGAATACGGTACTTTTGAGCCTCGATGGGTCCGGGGAGTTTGGTCACTGCCATGTCGAGAAGAACCTCGTGTACGGGGGCCTTCTTAGCGAGGGACTTTTGATCCTCGTTGTTGCAGTACTCGAAAATTTCCTTGAAAGAAATCCCTGACTTGGCCATGTAAGGGACAGTAATCCCCCAGTTGTGGTAAGCAGAACCGAATGCTACCGTTCCGTCTTGAACAGAGACCTGCCAGTCCTTCTTTTTGTTTTCGGGGGCAAATTGCTTGATGAGTTTGTTGACCTTTTTGATGGTCTCGGTGAACCGGGCCATCATGTCGTCGGGCGTCACCTGCAACTCGTTGATGAGGCGGTCGACCTTGTTGATGAACAAAACAGGCTTCACTTTCTCTTTCAAGGCTTGGCGAACAACCGTCTCTGTCTGCGGCATGGGTCCTTCAACGGCGCATGCGAGGATGAAACATCCATCTACAGCCCGCATGGCACGCGTCACGTCACCGCCAAAGTCAACGTGACCTGGCGTATCGATGAGGTTGATGAGATAGTCCGTACCTTCGACGGAGTGGACCATCGAAGCCGAGGCAGCATTGATCGTGATTCCACGAGCGGATTCCTGTTCGTCAAAATCGAGCACGCGGGCAGCACCTGCAAGTTCGTTGGACATCATGCCTGCGCCTGCGATGAGGTTGTCCGAGAGCGTGGTCTTTCCGTGGTCAATGTGAGCGGCGATACACAAGTTCCTGATTTGAGGAAGGACGTGCATGACTTCTGTGGCCTTCTTGATGTTGTCTTCTTTACGTCCCATGGATACCACCCGGTTCGGTTGTCCCTGCCCACCTGAACCGGGTTCTTAAGTGCCGCGTTGAAGACCTCCCGGAACGGCATCGCTGAGGGCGAAACGGTGCAACCCAAACACGGCTCTCAATCCGTGAAGACTTGAGCCATGATGGCGTGAAACGGAAGCACCAGGAGTGACCCCTGTCAAGGCGAGGCTTTGTCCGGGAAACAAAGGAGGCCGAGGTTGGAAGCAACGGCTCAATGGATTGAGAACTTGCCTCAACAACACCCATGCAAGAGCGTGGCGCAAAGACCCCGGTGCTTCAACGAGCCGAGGCAGCGATGCGCTCAAGTTCTTCTTTCTTGCTTACGGCGTAGGAAGTCACATCACCATCGCTGGCTTTCGTGAGCTCGTTGATGATGCAACTCTGCAGGGTGCGCTTGGACTTGTGCGTCCCCTGTTGGGCGCCCTTGGCCAAATTGGCGAGGGCGATATCGAGGCGGCGAGACGGTGAGGAGTCAACGGCCTTTGGCTGGGAGACGGCACCAAACTTGATTCGGGTGATCTCTTCCATGGGGGCTGCCGAACAGATGGCGTCAACAAAGACTTGGAGGGGGTTGTTCCCAGAGCGTTCAGCGATGTGGTCCAAGGCGCCCTCAAAAGCCTTCATAGCGCCCATTTTTTTGCCGGTGTAAGGACCGGTGCGCATGAGTTTGTTGATGTAGCGCTCAACGACGGAGAGCTTGGATTTTCCAAACCAGGCATTGGCGTGTCGACCACCGGTATGAGGGACACCGACCGTTGTCAAGTTGATGTAGGGAGCGAGTCCGGGGTCCCGGCACGTGACTTCGGAAGCATCCCACTTTCCGAAAACCTTAGTGCCGATTCCAGCGATGGGTTTGACTTCAACAACTATGGATTCTTCCTCGCTCATCATCAACACCTCAACGGACAGGTTTCTCCTTGCGCCCTCGGACCATCTCATCAAGCGAGACGCCGTTGACTTGAATGACTTTGTAGCGAACTCCTGGGATGTCACCGTATGACCGGCCCATGCGCCCACCGATACCTTCCACCATGACTTCATCGTGCTCATCGATGAAGTTGATGGCTCCGTCGCCGGGAGCAAAGGCGGTGAGTTTGTTGCCGTTTTTGATGAGGGAGATTTTCACGGCCTTTCGGATTCCGGAGTTGGGCTGCTTGGCCTCGATGCCGACTTTTTCGACAACGATACCCTTGGCTTGGGTCGACCCCGCAAGAGGGTCATGCTTGGCCCGCGACTTCAACATGCGCTTCTTGTATCGACGGTCTGACCAACGAAACTTTTGTCGGTCCTTGGCCATCTTAGCACCTGCGAAGAGTCCTCTGCCCATCATGTTCACCTCATTGAAGCAAGTTGCCGACTTACCGCCCCTATTTAATCAAATCCCTCACGACGAGCGGAACCAAGGCGGCGTCATTTGGTTTTGACCCCGTGCCCCTGTTCAAATTTCAGGAACAACTTCAAGCAATGCGCCGGTGTGGAGAAACCATGGCCTTTCGCGACCATCTTGGCGCCGCTGAACACGAGAACGCTCCGGTGAGTCTCGTGCACGGTATGCTCAACCACTCAAAGGCCAGCGGCCACGCCATGACCGTGTTCAACACGATTCAGGAATGCCCCGGTCACCGTGCGGCGGTAAACATGTTGACAAGGGACCGGTTGTGCGCTGCAATCGGGATTGAACCTGAAGCGTACATCGACACCTTGGGCTGGGCCATGAAGCATCCAGGCCAACCGGTGACCGTTGCTCCAACCGAAGCGCCTTGTTGCGAAGTGCAACCCGACCAAGTCGATTTGCGAACCATCCCGATTCCACACCATTGGCCACAAGACCGAGGGCGATACTCTTCTGCGAGCATTATCATCGCCGAAGACAACGGCATACGAAACGTTTCCTTCCACCGACAATTTCTCAGGGATGCAAATCACCTCGTGGTTCGACTCGTCCCCCGGCATCTGCGCACCATGGTGATGAACGCAAGAGCGGAAGGGCGAGAAGTGCACGTCGCCATCGTTAACGCCCCCGACCCCGTTGTTTTGCTCGCAGCTGCAATGTCCTTCAACGAAAACATCGACGAGTTAACCATCGCTGCTGCGTTGCATGAAAAGCTGTACGGCAACCCTCTCCAACTTGTCAAATTACCAAACGGCGTTCACGCACCCGCCGACGCAGAATACGTGTGGTGGGGGCGAATCACCCTCGAGGACGATGAGGAAGGACCGTACGTCGACATCACCGGAACCGTTGACGATATCCGTCAAGAACCGGTGATCGAAATTGATGGGTTATCCCACAGGAAGGAACCCATCTTTCACGCGTTGATTCCCGGAGAGGCTGAACACAAGACGCTGATGGGTCTCCCTCGCGCACCGACCATCAAAGACGCTGTGAATAAGGTGGTGACCTGCACCGATGTGCACATGACCGAGGGCGGTTGTGGTTGGCTTGGTGCGGTTTTGAAAATCAAGAAAGTCAACCCTGATGACGGGATGAAAGCCATCAAGGCAGCTTTCGACGGACACAAGAGCATGAAGATGGTGACTGTGGTCGACGAAGACATCGACATCACGGACCCCGTACGCGTGGAATGGGCCCTGATGACCCGCTGGCAGCCCGACAAGGACACGCTGATTCTCAGCAACCAAAAGGGGAGTTCCTTGGACCCATCAAGGTACGATGACGGCAACACCTCAAAAATAGGGTACGATGCCACCATTGACCACGGTGTGGACCCATCGGGTTTCATGTCCGTTCAATGAGGCGATTTCATGAGCGACAGCCAAGACCTTCTCCAGCATCCGCGAAGGAACCTTGGGAATCGGTACCGCTCAACAGCACAAAAATTTGCAAAACTGGCAAAAGACGACCCTTCACGTTCCAAGGAGAACCTTGCCTGGGCAGAGCAGAATGCTCGCCAGGCCCTTCTCCATGATTTTACGGACGAGAGAAATTGGCGTTGTCTTGCCGAATTAAAAGTGCTGAACGGCGACGCCGAGGGCTTGCACACCGTTCTTGAAGATGTCTTCAGCGTCCTCGGCAGAGACCCCGAGCAAGTTGAACAACTCAAGGGCATTGACTTCCTTGCTCACGGGAGAACCTTGCTCGAAGCAACCTTCGCAAACGATGCTCTGGACCCCGAAATGTGGTGGAAACAGGTGTCGGGCAACCAACCCCGTTCCACGCTTGACCAGTTCGCAGAGCGTTGTCGAAGGCTTGATTTCCGTGACCAAAGGGCCAACATCGTCTACGGGCGCCGTCTCGAGAGAATCCGCTCTGCAGGACACATCGAGATGTTCATCGACCTTGCACGGCACTTGCTCGCCCACCGGCCGATGAACCATGAGTTGTGGCTTGAACTCGGACGCCTGCACGAACGTCGAGGCGAAGCCGACCATGCATGGTCATGTTACGACCAAGTTCAACAGTTGCGGCCGCACAGCGAGGAGCGGGATCGCTTCCTTGAGCGCCTGAAGGGAAACATGGACGGTGAGGAAAAGAAAGCATGGTCCGGTCCAACCATCGAACACCGAGAGGCGTTTTTGAAGGGCATGCAAACCCTGACCGACCGAATCTCTTCACCCGAGGAAAAAAGAGCCGACCCTCAAAATCTGACCGAAGAAAACACGGCGCACCCGGACGAAACAAAACTTGCAACCTTGCTTGAAAAAGGAGATGTCCAGGCTGCTTTCTTCCTCGCCAGACGTCTGGTCGCCAGCGGAGAATCGTGGGCTGAAGCGTGGCTTGTACGCATACAATCGGAATGGTAGGTGAGAAGGTGACCGATGTTCGCCCCCGCTTTGTGCTTGCATGGGTGACCGTTGAAGGCGAAGAACCTACGCCAATGGGAGAAGGGGGTCGTGTTCTCTTCGTTGAACATCCTGAACGAGGTTGGGAAATCCCTGGTGGTCACCTCGAGGAAGGTGAAGCGCCCGACATCGCCCTTTGCAGAGAACTCAAAGAAGAGACCGGTTTGTCTGGAAAATTGGTTTCGTGGAATCGCACGTATTACCCCGAAGGGTGGGTCGGTCATGTCCGTGTTCCTCCAACAACCTCGGACGCTTGGTTCGTGGACGACGAGAAGGTGGCTTCGGTCCGGTGGTGGTCAACCACGCCGTCCGTCATCGCGTGGACAGAACAGGAATTCGAAGACCTCGCTCGTCTTTTCTCATCATGAGGTCAACGAGGTGAGAACTGCGAGGCGTTGACCCCAAACCTTGGTTTCTTCTTCGGTTTCAGCG
Source organism: Candidatus Poseidonia sp. (assembly GCA_030827475.1). Classification (GTDB taxonomy): domain Archaea; phylum Thermoplasmatota; class Poseidoniia; order Poseidoniales; family Poseidoniaceae; genus Poseidonia. Next base: position 36,624 of record JAUREJ010000005.1, on the reverse strand, counting down.
CATGCTTGCGCCACCGCAGCCAACATCGGGTCGTCCACTTGGGAGGGGTCTTGCATCAAGGCTGCAAACCGTTCCATCCGATCCATGCGATGGGCGAGCGTTAACATCGCTCGAACATCGGGACGTTCAACTCCGCTAAATCCAGCATCCATATGTTCTACGCACCAATCAAAAACACCGTTGATGTCGTCAGGGTGCACCTCCAACATCGGCCGAACTTCATTGAGGTCGATGGGTTTTGCTTGTTCAACCTGAACGTGCATCGGCTCAGCCTCCCTGTTCTGATGCTCGCATGCAAGGTCAAGGAATAACGCCCCTGCTTCAATCGCCATTTGAATTTGCGATGCGAGGATGGCGTGTTTATGGGCGTTCCAAGCATGTCGACAGGCGTCAAAAGTGTGACCTAAGGCTTGGCGAATTCTGCTGGCACCGAGCCGGGAGATGGCGATTGTTTCGTGAGCATGTCCGCCATTCCTTGAAATGTCCCCATACACCTGAAGCGCCATCAGAGATTCGCCTTGCGCCATGTGATAGGCCGCTTTGTTCAGCAACGACAAGTCGTGATCTCTGCTCGCTTTTGCAACGGACTTCAAGCGGACTTCAGCCCAGGTCAGGTCGTCCTCTGCACCAGTTGCATCGCCGCGTTCAAATCTCGCAAGGCCACGTTCCATTCTGAGGCGGCCTTCAAGGGCCAAGTCTCGTGTATCCGGTGCGCGAACAACTTGAAGCGCCTCTTCAATCGCCTCTTCAAGATGCGTATCGCCAAGCCACCGGCGACGCACCAAGCCAAGAACTGCACGCTCACCCGCCGTCAGGTGCGGGTCCATGGCGTCAAGAAGTTCCGGTGCATCCATGAAAAGGGCAGCTTCTGCGAGGATTAACCACGATGGCCAGTTCATATCCTCTTTCCAAGAGAGAAGAACGTCGCTGCCCACCGGGCCTTCTTCCCTCCACTTTGAAACGAAAATCCCCGGTCCAACGGGCGTGTCAATGACGGTCATGGTCCAACCTCCTGCCTCTTCACTCGCGCCACGGCATCAAGGAATGCTGTTTCGGCTGCAATGGGGTCAGCATTGCCTGCCCAACCTGCTGCGCCGTCATGTCCTCCACCCTCGCCACCGATGGATTGAGCAACCCGTTCCATGATGACGCCCATGTGCAAGCCAGCAAGAACACTTGAGCGAGGAGCACGTACGGTAAGACGCGTTTCACCGTGACGATGGCGTGTTACGACCACAGCGTCAGCCCCTAAACCGTTGAGGAGGCTTGCAACCCTCCCCTCCAATGTTCCTGAGGTGGTGCGCAGGACGGTCCAGGGGCCGGCTTCAGTGGCGTCTGCACGTTGCAATCCACGAAGGATGGCTCCCCTATCGCTCGGGCTGGGGGATTGGTCTTCAAGGGATTCAATGAAGACCTGATAATCGATTTCACCACGCTCAACGAGCAAGGCAGCAGTGCGGAAGGCACCGCTGTCTGCGTGGCGGAACCGACCGGTGTCCGAGACCAAACCGGCCAAGAGGAATTCGCAAACTGGTGGTGTTAATGCTTCAGGAACATGACGTTCGAGGTAACGTGAAACCACCTCGGTGGTTGAACGTACATCCCATTTCAAGGCCAAATCGTTTTCACCGAGTTCCCAAGCATCCGTTGCGTGATGATCGATGATGCAAAGCGGTACATCCGGCATTGGAAAGCCAACCTGTTCGGGCGAGGCCGCGTCAACGACCACAGCGGCTGCAAGTTCGGTTGGCCACGCCGCATGGTTTTGAGCGACTTTACGGAATGGGGCTCGGTGCTGGTCGACAAGTTGCTTTGCTAGCCTTCCGAGGTGAAGCCCAAAGGCCATCATGCTGGGGTGACTTGCAGCGAGTGCAACCGCTGAACCGACAGTGTCCATGTCTCCGTTTTTACCGGTGATCACCGCCACGGGTCCGTTTGACACCGCGGACAGAAGCCATTCATGCAGACGCTGAAGGTCATTCACAACGAACGATTCGTCCTTCATTGTCAAGCACCTTGCAGGGACTTTTTCAACTCCTCATAGGTTTGAATCAACTGTTTTTCCCGCTCAGAGAACCGTTCAAGGTGGGTGGTCAACGAAACAAGCGTTTCTTTGAGGTCAGAAATCAACGCTTCTCGGTCGGCTACTTCAATCAAAACACCGCCCAATTGACGGTGCAGAGCGAGACCCTCTGGCTGGGATTGCACCGCTGCAATGGTGCCCTCCAATTCTTGGACTTGGGCACGAACGCTGCTGACTTGCTGACGGGCTGCTTGGACTTCGGCAACCACCAGTTGAAGTTGATCGATGTTTTCCACAGGCTCACCAATCCACAGGGCGAGGCCGTGGTTCAAGAATGCTTTCCGAACACCTTCAGCACGTTATCCGTTGCAATAAGACCACGAAGGCGGGTGTTCCACATCGCTCGCAAGTCCTTGCAGGCGGCTTCTTCAAGGTGAAGAGAAAAAGCGTCTTCATTGAGCCATGTAACATCGCAATCGGTGGCGAGGCACGCAGCCAATGCTCGCGTGTCATCGGTTGAGCGTGAGGCGATGGTAAGGTTGAGTTGCCACATGGGCGCCCCGCTCCGAATCACTCTTCTTCGTCGGCAGCCTCTGGAGCGGCCTCTTCTTCACCGACCGGTGCGCGGTTGGCGAGTTCACGCTCGTAGTTCATGGCTGCCTCCTGTGCGATGAAGGCCATATCGGCCGTGGTCGCACCTTCGACAGAGCGACGGAGAATGCGGTTGTTCGCATCGGATGCACGGGTGAACGGTTCCCAAGCACCACCGGCGAAGGTGTGATCGCACTTCTTGCAGGACCAGATACCGACGGATTGACGCTCAACCTTGGGGTACTGGCAGACGGGACAGGTGTACTTCCGGGATCGCTTCGCCATGGCGGCACCCGCATTTCGGCGGACGGACACACCGTAGCGTGCTCCAAATCGTGCTGTTGCACCTGCTTTTTGGGTTCGCTTGGCCAATCAATTCCCCTCCTTTTCCGCAACGAGTTTTCGAAGTTCAACACACCGTTGTTGCGCCACCTCAAAGATCTCGGCAAACTCGGCGGGAGTGAACACTCCTTTTAGCCCCTTCTGTAACGAATGGAGATGCCCTTCATCCCCGAGGGTGATGTGAATGCGTTCGTCACCGCCCAACTCTTCTTCCTCAGATGCGTCCAAGACATAACGGCCGCCAACTCGAGTGAACGACGCCATGATCGGCGTGCCGTTCACTTCCAGACGGTGGTCCTCGCCAACGTCAAAGCGTTCAGCAGGGACCATAGCCGTTCGAAGTGCTGCGATGGCAGCAAGTCCGCACGCGTCGAAGATATTGCCCTGGTCGGAGAGAACGTGGATATCGATCATGATGCCCCAAACCTTCTCGCCAGGTACGATACAGAGGCTGTCCATGTTAATGCAGCCTGACTCACGAATGCCACGGTCAACAACACGACCGAGTTCAATCGATTCGGGCGAGGGGGGACCGGGTTCGTACTTGCGACCAGCGACTGGACGGAGTTCAGCACCGCACATCAAGGAGCCTTGTGTGGGACGGTCTGGCCAAGGTGTTCGCAACTCAAATTTGACACCGGCATAGACAACCGTGCCCCCGATAATAACCTTGGCAGAGCCTTCGGCGTTGTACAGGCAATCGACTTCCAAGGAGACCTCGCGGCCGTCCCAGCGACCTCGACCGTCGAGGCGCTTATCCTCGTCAGCAAGACGGGCGAGTTCTTGGCGAAGCAAAGCGGGAACGAGTTCGGGCATCAAACTTCACCTCCTTCGTATCGGCGACGGAGTGCATCCACCATGATTTCATGAATTTCTTTGGCGGCTTTGAAGTTGTACTCCATGGCCAGATTAAACTCATCGGGGGAGAGGTCACCGTCCATCTGAAGGAAGGCGATTTCGCCCGTATTTGGAAGGATTCCAACAGGAAGGTCGGCTTGACCGTAGTTGTCTTCAGCCTTGTCAAGGTCAAGCACAACGGTGTCTTCGACCTTTCCGGAAGCCACGCCGACGATGAGATCCCGCATCGGAATGCCAGCGTCAGCAAGAGCGACGGCCGCTGCAGTGATGCCGACGCATCGTGTGCCGGCTTCTGCAGCGAGAATTTCAATCTCAACTCGGATTTTCGAGCGAGGATAGCGCTCGACGAGAACAACCGATTCCAGAGCTTCAGCCGTAACCTTGGAGATTTCTCGAGAGCGGCGGTTGAATCCGGGCCGAATGCGGTCCGAGGTAGAGAAGGGCGCCATGTTGTAACGCACATCAATGACCGCCCGGTCTTGACGCTGAATTTTGCGAGGGTGAGCTTCCATAGGGCCGTAAACCGCAGCGACGGCCACGTTGAGACCGTGCGTCACCATAGCAGAGCCGTCGGCAGCAGGAAGAACACCTGCTTCGATGCTCACCGGTCGCATTTCGTCAATTTTTCGACCGTCGAGCCGAAGCCCGTCGTCGCGTAGCAGTTGTACATCTCCATATCCACCCATCATGCATCACCTTTCAATTCGTTTTCCAAAGTTGTAAGAAGTTCGTCAATGTCCGTTCGGTGCCCGGATGAAGCGAGTGCGTGGACTGCTTTTCTTGCCCAACGGATGCCTTCGGGGGAACCGTCGATCCAAACACGGCCGTTTTCGCCTACCATAATTCGACAATCGCATGCATCGCGCAACCGTTGAAGGCGCTCATTGTTCTCGCCTCGAATGCGGTCGATGTGCTGAACGGGAAGACGCTCCACGGCGCCTTGATTGAGGCGGCGAAGGCCAACACCCTTCATGGTCAGAACCACGTTGTGGCATTCGTCGACTTCCTGGACGCGGGCCAGGACCACATCGCCGACATCCATGTGTTGGCGAGCGCCCCCGAACTCAACTTTCCAAGGTGCGAGGGACATGGGAAGCAAGCCCTGAAACGACCCGTTGATGTCCATGAACCACAAGTTGTTTCGGACCTCGGCCACCATACCGATGACGAGATCGCCCGAACGTGGCATGTAGGCTGCGTTGATGGGGTCAACCGAAACGGTGGAATTTCGTTCTCGAAGCCAACCCAGTTGGGTGGCGATGAAGGTATCGTTGGCGGCGACAACTCCGCTGCCTGCTCGCTTCCCGGTGGATGGCCCAACGGCCATTCCCGGGGTCACTAGGCGCTGCTCGGCGCCGGATTGACCTTGGGACATTCTTTTCTCTCCAGTTGCGGCGAGCCGCCTACCCATGATAAAGGCCACCCTGTGCATGCCCAAACCGACATTAGAGTTCTTTGACTTCAGCATCTGCGCTTTTTCGCATCACGAGGCCGATGAGTTCACCTTTCATGCCCGCAGGGCACTCGATGACGGATGCCCACGAACCGTCCTCTAACCAGCCTTCTTTTTGCTGGTATGCACGGAGAACTTGGTTCACGCCTCCGTAAGCCGAACCTGGAACTTTGAATGCCAAACGAACCGTTTCAAACGAGAGGGGAATCAGCGGCTTCAACTTCCCAATGGCGTCCTTGACCTGGTCCTCAAGGCGCTTGAACGGATCAACCGAATACCGAGATTCCTCAAGGGCCAATTCAATCCTGGTTTTCGGATGAGGTGATTTTGTTTTAGGATCGACGGCCTGCGTGTGAATGTGGTGGATGATTTTCTGCCGCATGGTTTCAACCATCGCCTTTCGTTGAGCCGTGGTGAGCTGAATGGAGCCCTTGTCAAGAATGATGGTGGTGATGGCCGTGATGTCTTGGGTCTGAAAAACAGATTCAATGGCTTCCTCGGTTGGTCGTTCACCACCACGTGCATCGTGAAAAACCTCGTCCATCGCAAGGAAGTCGTTGATGTCTACGCTGCTGGGGTCGGATTTGAACATCTCGACCAAGACGGGGTCAACCAAGACTTCGTACCGCTTTCCACCTTTCTCGAGACGGGCAAGCACGGCGTCATCAAGGCTGACCATGCACCATCACCTCGGCGATTTGCCTCAGGCGCCCTCCTTGCTCAATCCTCGAGAGGCTTGAGTCGGTCGATTTGCTTGTTGACTTCCTCCCTGTCAAGGACTCGGTAGCCGTTGTTGTCAACGACCGTCACCTCGACAGCATCCCTGTTGAGTTCAGCATCGTTGGCAGAACGCAGGGCCTCGAGTCCAAGTTTCATGGCGGCGTTGAGAGTCATGTTCTCCTTCCAGTTGTCCTCAAAGAACTCGATGACCGTGTTTCGACCACTGCCGATGGCGCCAGCATGGTAGGACTGGTATGCTCCGGAGGGGTCGGTTTCGTACAGATGGATGCCGCTGTCGTCAACACCTCCAATCAAGAGGGCTGTTCCGAAAGGACGGGAGCCACCGTATTGGGTGAACGACTGCTTGAAGTCGCAGATTTTCTTCACCATGACGTCAACGGGAACGGTAGCCCCGTAGGTGATGCGGTTGATTTGAGCCTCAACTCGTGCACGAGCAACAAGTTGGCGTGCGTCTGCCACGAGGCCGGAGGTTGCGATTCCGATGTGGCCGTCGATTTTGAACATCTTTTCGATGGATTCAGGGATGATCAGTCGGCTGATGATGCGTTTATCGCACACCAAAACGACACCGTCTTTGAATTTCAATCCAGCCGTGGTGGTCCCTCGCTTGACGGATTCACGGGCGTATTCGACTTGAAAGAGTCGTCCGTCTGGGCTGAAAGTGGTGATTCCGTGATCGTATCCTCGTCCGCTTGGTTGCATGGTCTGACCTCAGGTTCTTGGTTCGGTTGACACTTTAAGAGGATGAGGGTTGAAATGGATGGGTTCTCTTCCCGTGCCACCCCTTTGAAAACCCCGTCTCGTATCAACCCACGCCCACGCATAGTCTCATGAAGCGGCCCTCCCACGTCCAACCATGCGCGTGGCCGTCCTCTCTTCGGGAGGCAAAGATTCGGCCGCTGCATGGTGGTGGGCCATGTGCCAGGGATGGACGGTTGATTCCTTGGTCACCGTTCGAATCACGGGCGATGATTCACCCATGTTCCAAATTCCCGGGACGCGATTGGTGGGTCAGCAAGCCAAACTCGCAGGTGTACAATGGGTTGAAGTCGAGGCAACCGGTAGCACACCCGATGATCTTGAAGCCTTGGCTTGTGCACTCAAGAATCGGGAAATCGATGGTTTTGTGAGCGGTGCTTTGCGCTCGGACTACCAAAAATCTCGCCTCGAGCGGATGGCGGAGCGTTTGGGGATTCGCAGTTGGACACCGCTTTGGCATCAAGACGGTTTTCAACACGTCAACGACATGGTTGCCAACGGTTTTGAGATCATGATCACAAGCGTGTCAGCGGATGGATTGGATGAAACATGGCTCGGGCACGTGCTAACCGAAAATTCCTTTTCCCGACTGAACGAGCTTGCAAAAAAACACCGCTTCCACGTGGAAGGTGAAGGTGGCGAATACGAAACATTGGTCCTTGGGGGGCCTCATTTGCCGGGCCGGCTTGAAATCGAATGGTCGGCCTCTTGGGACGGTCGGCGAGGCCATCTGTCGTTTCACTGAACGGCTTCTCGTGCAAGAACGACGCATTCATCGACGATTTCACCTGCGACGCCAACGTGGTTCATGGGGTCAAACATCCGTTCCAATTCCTCTGCAGAGAACGCTGCAGCGATGGCCGGTGTCCGACTGCACACATCGATGAGTTCCTCTTTTTTCTCCACGGCTTCAAACGAGGCTGCTCGAAGGACTTCGTGAGCTTCATCCCGTGGCATTCCATGATCGACCAGTTCAATCATCACCTTTTCTGCCATCACCAAACCGCGTTGTGCGTGAATGTTCGCAAGGCAGCGCTCACGGTCAACCCACATGTTGGTCAAGACATCCGCTGTCTTAGCCATCACGTCTTCGCAAAGTGCCGAAGCGTGTGAAAGGGTGAAACGTTCGCTGCTGGAATTGGCGAGGTCGCGTTCGTGCCACAAAAGGGCGTTTTCGTAGGTTGGGATGATAAATGACCTGACGATTCGAGCCAAACCGGACGCGTTTTCGGACTTAATGGGGTTCTTTTTGTGAGCCATGGTCGATGAACCAACTTGCTTTTTGATATCAAAACCCTCGCCGGCCTCGGACAATTCTGAACGTTGGAGGTTGCGAATCTCCTGGAGGATTTTCTCGCAGGTCGTGGCGACGTTGGCCAACCAAGACACGTACTCCACATAACGGTCCCTACCAACAACTTGTGTGGTTGCCAGCGGCACGCCCAATCCGAGGTGAGTGAGGATCAAGCGTTGAAGTTCTCGAGCGTGTTCACCTTGGGCTGCACCGGTGCCCACCGCTCCCAGGAATTTGCCGACTGCAACGCGGGGAGATGCCTCGTCCAGGCGAATCAATTGCCGCCGCAATTCATCAAGCCAAACCGCTGCTTTCAATCCAAACGTGATGGGGACTGCAGCCTGACCGTGGGTTCGCCCAAGCATGACCGTGTCTCGTTCACGTTCAGCTACATCGGCACACACCCTGATCAAGTTGCACAGTTGTTCCCGGAGGAGAACCATGCTGTCCCGCAACTGAAGGCCGACTGCCGTATCCACAATATCGTTGGAAGTTGCTCCGAGGTGGATGCACCACCCTGCATCACCCGCCGCCTCAGCCATGGCTTTGGTGAGGGCCATGATGTCGTGTCGGGTCTCTGCCTCGATTTCGCTAACACGTTCCTTGGTCACATCGTTCGGGTTAGCGATGGCGGCCACGGCGTTGTAGTCAGCCTCCGTTACTCGGCCAAGTTGCCAGTGGGCCCAAATCAACGCCCTTTCAACCTCAAGCTGCCGTTCATGGCGGCCTTGTTCAGACCAAATGTGTTTGAAATCCTGACAACCGTAGCGGTAATCGAGCGGGCAGAAGGCCATGTTTCAAGGCATTCGCCTCGCTAAATCAACCTTGCCTTTCGTAAGATTGAGTGGAAAACACGTCATGCTTCGGCCATAACGGTTTCCTTGACAGGACCCATGACCGCCCTGATGAGGAAGAGAGCGAGAACGGAAGACAAGGTAAAGGAAAGGCCAACCCAAGCCGATGTCTCGTACCACATCACGGCCACACCGATGAGCGACGCATAGGAGACGACCTGACACAGGGCTGAAGCCAAGGCAAGTTTGTGAAGGCGGCCGGAACTCAGTTGTGCTTCATGCTCGAGGATGAAGGTGTAGATGAGGAAGTAGATGGCTTGGAAAGGCAAAGCAGCAGCGATGATGGAAAGCGCCACCTCCCGAACAGCGTTGTAATCTCTGGACTGTTCAATCCCTTGGAACAGAAGGATCGCTGTGTTCGTACCGAGCAACGCCGCCATGATGGTCCAGCGTTTGTCTTGAGAGGAGGTTCGGCTCTCAACATTCACCGAGCCTTCACTCATGGGTCAACACGGGGACAAAGGGGGTATGATGTTTCCCTTGGCCAAGGGTCGCAAGGTGGGCGATTTAGCCGAGCAGGCGAATCACGGTTCCGGTGATGGCGGCGACGATGAGCAAGAGCACCATCATCGCTACAGGGCCGTACTGGTTTTTATCGTCCAACGCCGTTCCAAAGAAGCCATCTCGGGAGATGGCCTCAACAAAACTGCCGGCCTCTTCAAACTCCGGCGCAGGTCTTCGAGGAATGCGCTCGCCCTCTCGTACATCACCAGCCATGCACCGTGGAACGTGGCAGAGGTCATAGCCCTTACGAATCATCACACCTCCACAAGCCTCATTCACCGTTGCCCCACGTGGGGGCGCATGGAACGGTTTGATTTTGCTCTCAACGAGCGTCGTATCCATCTTGCGGTCGAAGGTAGCACCGGAGGAACCTCGGTGGGACTCCATGCCGCAGCCGATACGATCAACGCTGGAAAGCGTGTTCTCTGGGTTTCGACCGAGATGCCCGACCCCACACGATTTTCCCAACTTTTCGAGCACCTTTCATTGGTTGAAAGCTCACGTTTTCACGCCATGAATTTTGGAGGAAAATTCGAACGAGCCATCGATGCTTTGCTTGAGGCAACAAACTCGTTGCCGAGCGTTGGCCTCGTGGTCCTTGACGATTGGTGTCCATCGAGTGGGCGCATCGAGGCAGTTCACCTCGACCAAATTGAGCGTTTCACTAACGGCGTGCCTGAAGGCATGACGCTCCTCCTCATCTCAAAGGGCAGCATCGATGCAAGCGGCTCAACAACGGACCCCATCGTCGCCCGAGCATCGGAACGCATGGAAAAGATGGGTTTTGAGATCTGGAGACTCTGGCGAGGTGAGCGGCAGCAACACCGGGTACTGCAAACAAGAACGGAAGCGATCTCGCTAACGTTGGACGATTCAGGCTTCCATCTCTGAATCATCGTCTTCGCCCAGCAATTTCGCCATCTCGTCAAGGGCGTCATCGTCCGGCTCGTCAAAGAGCTGGGGGTTACGGGCACCCCCTTCGAGGGTGTCTTCACCTGCGATTTTCGGGGCGTTGTCCTCCATCATCTTCATGCGATTTTTCATCGCACGTTGACTGATAAACCAAAGCATGACCAAAAGAGAAAGGGCACCGACAAAGAGGCCAACGGTGCGTGTCGTTTCAGGGTCCATGAAAGCAATTACGGAATCAAGTCCTTTTCATGCTTTCGTGAGGGAGAACGTTTTCATTGATTTTTTCTCCATTCAAGGGGACGAGCGAGATGGCGGCGACCGTCAACTTCCGGCTCAACCCAACTTTCGTACGGAGGTTTGGATTCAACAGAAACCCAGTCGTCCCCACTGCGGTGCTTGCAGATGGGACAACGAACCCCTTGGCCTGAGCCCATGCTCTTCATACGATGCCCACAAGATGGACAAAGCGGGCGAAGACGGGCCCTTGGAACACTCTCAACCAGTCGCATCTGTTCTGCATGCACACTCCCGTCAGGATGACGAAGCCCTCGAACCTCAATTCTGTCACCCGGCATCAACCAGCGGGCGAGAGCATTTACGGGCCCGCTTTCTGCAAAAACCCGAATCAATGTATTTTCGGATACGGTCAACATCGCGTGCTTACGAACCGAATCAACCTCAAGTGCGAGGACATCTCCGATAATGCTTCCTTCCAAGTGGTCCCCGCTGGCTTGGTTGGTTTGAAAAACTCGCCAACCCATCGCCTCCTCCGTATCTTCTGCGTTGAGCAAAGTGCGGCATGCACGTTCAGCGGTTGACTCTGAGAGGGCACGGAGGCCAAAGAGAACCGGTGAAACACCCCGGGGAGCAACCAATTGTTTTCCACGACGAGGGTCTCGAGAAAACACGACCTCAGGCCAAGCGTCCAACATCAGGAGGGTATTCTCATCGACGAAACGAGGGCCATTCGCACCGTTTTTGCGCCACGCAATCGCTTCCCAAGTGAACGTCATAGCAGGCCAAGCCACGGCTGCGGTGGCTCCAATGCAACCGTGACCGCCCCAGCGTCGTAAGGGTTTGGGAAGGTCTTCTTCGGACACCTCTCCCCGTACCGCCGCCCAATAGATCGCCGCATCTGGCGGTCGGGAAAACCAAACCATCCCCGGGCTCGCAGGGGTTTGGACGCGCTCGGAGATCGTTGATTCTTGAACGTCTCCCGTCAGGGGAAAAATGTGATTTTTCCACCAGCGGTCAAGATGGTTGAGGAGGGCGGGCTCGTCGTTTGAACGAATTTCAACCGCTACTGCGGCGTTCCCACGCGTCCGCCTCTGGGCGAACGGCCACAACCTCACCAAGCGGGGCGTACCCAACTCCGCATCTTCGGGAAGTCCGTTCAGCAGGCGATGAAACACTTCCGTGGTGCATCCGCCGTTCAAGGAATCCGTATCGTCAAGCCCTAGCCAACCCATTGCACCACCTCAGGGTTGAAACGAATCACCTTGGTCGTTTTCGTCCAAGACGCGTTGTTCAACTTGGACCAAACCGACATCACGAGAAACACGGAACAACCTCGCTCCGTAACCCCACCCAGCTCCCATGTCCGAGCGACGGTCGCCAACCATGGCGTCCAATCCGTGAAACGGTTGCGGCTTGTCCCCCCACCAATCCACAACACCGTATTGTTTGCCTGCATTGTGCAATTCATCGCTTGAAAAGCGGGCATCAGCCCGAAGCAGGTGATGGCCCAGGTGCAACATGTTTGGTGATGGTTTGCGACACGAACATTGGTCTTCAAACCGATGTGGGCACGTGATAAAGGCATCAATATGTGCATTTGGATCCTCCCTCAGAAGCTTCGACTGAAGGGACCGATGAATCTCCTCAAGTTGGGTTGGCCCCCACAGGCCACGCGAAAGAGGAGACTGGTTGGTGACAATGCAAACCAAGTAACCTTGTTGCTTCAACGCCCCTATGCTCGTTGCTGCACCCGGCAATAGCACGACCTCGGTGGCCGTGTTGACATATCCTGGCCGCCCGATGTTCACCACGCCGTCCCTATCCAGAAATGCAATGGGAGCTTGTTGACGTTGTTCAAAGGGCACCTCCGTCGTGACGCGAACATACGGCCCCTCCATGACGGTCGGTGGACAAAGACGCCCTTGGGTTTTGTTGAGGAGGAGAGAGGTTCAAAACCATCCACCACAAGGGCATCATGTGCTGGTCAGCGAATCCACCTCCGCGTTGATTGGTGGCCTCGGCATGCTGGCTTTGGGCATATCTTGGTTGAGACGCCGTCAAGGCGGCCTACGCCTCGCGCAAGTCGGATGGGTTTTTGTTGGGTTTTCCTTTTTCACCCAAGCCTGGACCTACCTTGAACACGATGACCTCGTCCTCACCATTCTGTGCACGCTTACCCTCCCGCTGGCGTGTTGGGCTGCTTGGTTTGAAAAAACGGCCGAGGAAGAGCAGCACAAGGCTCTGGTTTGGGCTCGAGGGACCGTTGCTTTCGCTGGAGGGCCCTACATGCTGGTGACGTATGTTCCGTATCTGAGTGTGCTTGCCATTTGGTTTGTGGCTTCACAATCGGCTTGGTTTCTCGGTTTTGCGACCGGGCAAGAAATCGAAATCGGCACCACTTGGGTCAATGACCCAAGCGGCCGTGTTTCTTGGGAGGAATGGGAAGGGAACCGATGGTTTGCGACGGACTTCACCGGAGAATATGCCTTTCAATCCGAACTTCTCCTCGCAGATGGCGGCCTGATCGGCATCAATTTCGTCTTGGCTTGTACGGCGATTCAATCCATGGTCCTCTTCATCGGCGCCATCTCCGTCTTGGAACTGTCATGGAAACAAAGGGTCCGAGCACTCTTGCTGATCTTACCGCTCATTCATCTCCTGAACTTGTTCCGAAATGCCGGCTTGATTTGGATGCACATGAACTACACCCAATGGGATTTGTGGGGGATGAGCGTGTTTGAATTCGGCCACACCTATGTCGCTCGGTTCGTCAGTTTATTTGCGATGTTCTTGATGGCGCTCATCATGTTTGAGATGCTTCCGAGCATGCACCGGCACATCATGGCGCTGACCTCCCCCCAATCAAAAAAACGGTCGACATGAGTGCACACGCCGAGACTCGAACTCGGGTAGAGAGGTTGGGAACCTCCCATCATAACCGCTAGATCACGTGTGCCCATCTCACGCCAGTTTGCTCGGATTCATGAGGCCTGTGGTTGGAAAACATGATTTGAGGGCTCGTCACAACACAATCATGCACCCAGCCCTCCAACCCTTTGTTTTTGAGCGGGCGGGCATCGAGGTTAGAAACCGTTGTGTCCTAGCGGCGATGACCAACAAACAAAGCCACGAGAGCGGGGAAATCTCGGAGGCTGAAGTGAAATGGCTGGAAGCAAGAGCCAGGGGGGGTTTTGGGATGGTGTTTACCGCAGCCACCCATGTTGAAGCCGATGGAAAGGGTTGGAACGGAGCATTCGCTACGTATTCCGATGCTTTCCTACCCGGCATGACGAAGACAGCGCGTTCTATCAAAAAACACGGTGCCCTCGCCTTGGCTCAACTTTTCCACGGCGGAATAAGGGCGCCTGAAGAAATCACGGGCGTCCAGCCTAAATCAGCATCCACCCACAGCGTATCTCCAAATGTGACGGCACGTGCCATGGAAGTGCACGAAATCCACGGCACGCTGCATGCCTTCGGCCAAGCTGCTCGCCGGTGCGAGGAGGCTGGTTTTGACGGCATTGAACTCCACGGTGCCCACGGGTATTTGATTTCTCAATTTCTTGGGCCAACGAGCAATCAGCGAACCGATGCTTGGGGGGGCTCTACCGAAGCGAGGCATCGGTTCCTTTCCGCCATCGTGAAAGAGGTCCGCCAGCACACTTCGCCAGAATTTCTCGTCGGTGTTCGCTTGTCTCCCGTTCAAACCTCGACGGGCATCACCTTGGAGGACGCGAAGGCAACGGCGAAGGCCTGTTTGGGGTGGGAACTTGATTTTCTCCATCTCTCATGTTGGGACATCAACGAGGAAGGGACATTGGACCAACGAACTCAACGATACACTGAATGGTTCGCAGAATGGGTCAACGGTAAACTCCCCCTCATCACAACAGGGGCTATTTGGACCGCCGAGGACGCTGAGCATGGATTGAGGCAAGGAGCGGATTTCATCGGTGTTGCCCGAGCGGGTATTGGCCATCACAATTGGCCCTCGTACTTGACAGAGGGGGCACTTGAACCAGCACGGCCACCGTTCAGCACGGACCATCTGGAAAATCAAGCATTGAGCCCCGTGTTCATTGATTATATGCGCCGCTGGCAGAACTTTGTTCTGGAAGACTGAGGTCAAACCGTCTGAAGCGCCCCTGCCGCGATTCGAACGCGGGTTCCTCGCTCCGGAGGCGAGGGTGATATCCACTACACTACAAGGGCAACTTTGCCGTCTCGGGCGTGGATTAAAGTCCTTCCATCAGAGGTTCTTGACTTCCCAATCCGATTCAGGATCGAGACGAATCCAAAAGTGTCCACTTCCCGTTGGATGTTCAACGGTTTCGACACCGTCCAGCATCATGCCCATCAACGCCCTGTTTGGAGGTTCATGACCCATCGAGGAACGTGCCTCAGTATTGAATGGTTGTGCCGAAGTAATTTCGGACAGAACCGGTGGTGTATCGAGGACACTTTCACCGTTCACAAAGGGATCGAAGGATGTTGTTTGATTGGAGACCGCATCCTCAAAGCGAGCCTCATCACCCCACTCCTTGTCCAACGCCGCCTGACCTTGCGAACCGCTTCGCAAAAACAGCATGAGGAGCCCGAGCAGCACCACGATGAGGGTTCCTGCTGTGGCGTAAACGATGTCGTTGGAAACGGAAGCCACGATGTCGGCATTGTCGCCCACACCGTCACCATCGGTATCCTTGGTTTCGGTCGGGTCGTTGGGGAAGGCATCGTCTTCATCTGGAACGCCATCACCGTCACCATCAAAGGCGTCAAACGTCGTCTCGCACATCAGGATGAGCAATTCAAGTTCCTCTTTGTCAAGGAAGGCGTCTTGGTTGGCGTCGTACAAGTTCAAATCGTAGACGTTGGCCCAAGTATGAGAACGAAGCGATGACAGGCTGACGGTGTTACGGCCCTCTGAAAAGCCATCAAAAACGGATTGTAATTCAACGTCACACGTGCATTTGAATTGGAGGTATTCTCGGTATTCAATCGCATCGTCGCCGTTGAGGTCCATGGCAAGACGGTTACTCTCGGATGCATCGATGCTTTGACGCTCTTCTTCGGTAAGGATGCCATCGAGGTTGCGATCCAATTTCCTGAACATACCATCAGCCGACTCGGAACACGTTTCAACGGAGGTCGGTTCAATCGGTTCCACAGGTTCAATTGGGAATTCAGAAACGTCCCAGCGAGCGACGATGGAGATGTCTTCAACATCGGAAATGCCAATCAGTTGGATGCTGATTCGCCCGTTCATCGGCGCTTCAAACCGTACAACATGTTGAGTTCCATCATCACCGCTCTTCAACGTGACCTCGTTCGTGGAGGTCTGTATCTCGCCATCTTGCATGGGCCTACCCCAATCACCAAACTCAACCTCGTACTGCGACCCCTCGAGGAGCAATTGTGCATCACCAACACCACCGTAGGTTTCAACTTGGAAGAAATTCCCTGGACGGTCCAGCATCGCGAAGAAGGACACACTGCCTTGTTTTCCAACGCCAATGCCCTCAACTGTTTCACCGTTGAAGAGTTCAATGGGAACGCCGTTATACTCCCAGACATAACGGTCTGCGAATTCAGCAAGAATGTTCACGCCGCTAAATGCTGAATCCGTGGTGAGGAGGATGTACCACCAACCTGGTGTTGGGTCGTTAAATGCCACACGGTCACCGACCCCGGCGGTCGTCGTGTGGTGGTCGTAGGCGGTTGTGGTTGGTGCCTGCTCGTGTCGCATGTAGAGAGAGGCCTCGCCGCCACCCTCCGTGAGCTCAACAACCAGCCGTTCTGTGCCTTGAGGGACGTCTACCTTGAAATATTGCATCAGTCCATCGTATCCGCTCAACAAGCCGTATTCAATGCCCGGCGATAAGGTGATGGCATCTGCAGGCTCTACATTGGTTGGAGGGTAAATGAAATCGGCAAGAATGGTAAAACCACGAGCGTTTCGATAGGTGTATGCCGTGATGTAGTAAATGCCGGGCTGGACATCGTAGAGGTGAACTTCCTCATCGTTTCCTGGGCCGGTTGACCATTCGGATTTTGAGGTGCTCTTTTCGGCCTCTCCGTCAAGGGAAATTCCAAAATCACCGTCATTAAAAAACCAGAAATCGTCTGGAGCAGGTGGGCTGTAATAGGAAATACCGAGGTCAACATCCCCCCGTCCGCCGTAGGTGCGAATTCTGAGGTCTGCCAGAGGTTCGGTGACGTTGACGTAATAGTACAGAGCACCGTAACCTTGACCGCTATCAAAATTCGCTCCCACCTCTTGATTGGTGACAGCGATGCTCTCCTTGAGTTCGGTCATGTCTTCGAGCGTCGGAGGAGGGTCAGCCACATCCGCGTCCAGAGAGATGTAGAGTTCCCCGATCGGGGATTCAACGACCATAACAAACCAAATCGTACCTTCATCCGGCCACGACCATTCTTGATATGCGAAGCCAAAATCATCCGAGAACGAGCCGTTGTTCACCCACCTGTCCGGAACTTGATTGAAGCCTACGTAAACCGTAAACATTGATTCCATGTCATCGTTCCAATCGTCAAACATCCACGACGAGGAGAACCACGACAACGTCCGAGTGTACGTTTCTACGTCGCTGAAAAACAGTAGGGTGTCGCCTTCGGAGGCGCCCTCAACCAAATGCTCTTCGCCCATTTTCAGTTCAACGGCCTGGGCTACGATGCTTCCATCGGGCATCACCCAGTCCGCCCCGTGGATGGTCGCAGTTCGGTTAGCCACGCTGTCTTGCGTTGTCGCACCCTCTCCCTCACCAAACATCCACGCTGTTCGCTCTTCGAGGTTGGAGAGGTTGTTCCCAGCGAGCACGGTGATGTTGTCGAGAAGACCCTCGAAATGTGCACAATCGCAACCGGCACCCATCCGACCAATGTAGAGTTCATCGCAAGCCAATCCTTGCTCAAAACAATCGTTCGAGCCAAAGTCGCCGAGGGGAATATCGGCATCCTCGTCCAGCACCGTACCCGCCTCTTCCCCGTTGATGGAGAAGGTGTAACCCACACCTCGCGTAACTTCAACACCCACCAAGGTCCAAACATTTGCCTGAACACTTCCGTTTGAGGTAGGATGACGGGCAAGGCTGTATTCCGATGCGAAGGCGACACGGTCGTCGCTGAGGTAAAGCCCCCATCCGTAATCACCTTTCATCATGATGAATTGATTCCCTTGAACGGAAAACGGATGAACCCAAGCCGAGATAACGAGGCTGGAGTCGTTGCTCGTGTCGAGCCCGCTATCGTCCTGAACAAGCACGTGGTCGGACTCCCCGTCAAAGCGGAGAGCATAATCTGCTCCGGGTCCGATTTCGACCACACCATAGACCGGGAAGTATTGTGGGTCGTTTTCCAAATCGTTCCAAGTTCCCGGGTCGATGTTCCCCATGTTCGTTCCTGTGATGTGAACGTAATCTTCATCCCCTCCCTCGGAGGGCTGGGCGTCGCCCCAAGAGCGGTAGAAAAACGGCGTACCATCGTGCCACTTGAACTGCCCTTCATCGGCTGCATCGTTCAAACCAATCCAGAGGTGTCGAGATTGATTTCCCCATGTGCCAAACGTCTCAAACAACCAGGTGTTTTCGTCGCTGTCGTCCACGGTTACGAGAAAACCACCAAGCGATTGAGCATAGGAAGCTGCGTCGGTCCACGAGGAGGAGGAAAGAAGGTGGTAGGTGTTGTTATTGGCGGGATTGATGGCGGTGTGAAGCACTTCCATCCCCTGACCGGTCTCTTCGGCGGAAGTGTTCAGAACGGGTGTCGCAAGACTGAAAAGAAAAAGAAAAAGTATGCAAAGTGCCTTCTTCATGTCCAAAACTAAACGGCACTCCACTATTAACGAGTTGGTAAATCGCTTTGCACCTGAACGGCGAAATAGGTACAATCCCCTCTTCAATTTGTCAAATCAAAGAAAATGGCGCGTTGATATTGAGGCATGAGGCAAAGCCCATGCGCGATACGTCCGCTTGTGAATTCAGGTTTACCTCGTTCAACGAGTCCATGCGCCTTGGCCGGGCCCAGAAAAAGTGGTTTTGATCAGTCCAGTTTCTTCCCACCAATGCGGAGTTCGGTTTGCAGCGGCATTTGGTGTTCCCAAGCAAATTCCTTCACGATGCGCCAGGCTTTTTCGGAGCCTTCGAAATCCTTGACGTCAATGATTTTGTTTCGGGTGTTGGCCTTGAACGCAGCCACCGGTTCAGCATTTTTGAACACCAAATATGCCGAACCGAAACCGAACCTCTCCTTCATGATGTCCGTGAAGTAAGGAGCGATTGGGTCGGAAGGAGGGAGAACGAAATCCCGTATTGATGGAATGGATTTGGCATCTTGAAGCAAGGATTTCCTGCCCCAACAAACCTGATGAAAATCTTTGATCAAGAAGCCCTTGATGAGGGTCTCGTCCTCTTCAAAGCCATTCAAAACGGCCTTGAGCTCCTCCGGCTTGAACGAGGGGCCAGCGAGTTGAGTCAACTGACGAAGGGTAATGACGGGGTATTTTTCCACCAAACGCCGGATGTACTCTTTCCGCAATTCAGCGCGATCGACACCTTCGGCGACAAAAACACTGCGGAATCCGCCACGGAAATCTTGAACGATGTGCCCCGTCTTCATCAACGGTTGAATCAATTTACGGAATTCAGATTGAGAAAGGGCATGCCGTTCTTTGAACAAATTCGGGTCGGAGTGGTTGCTAAAGAACTCAATGATATCGATGAGTTCTTCATCGGGTGGTTGGTTGCGTATGGCGAGGATGTTTTGGAAATGTTCGTAACTCGCCCAAACTTGGTGACCCCTCAGGTTGATGCCGTGGTGGAGACGATGGGCACTCGCCATGCTCTTCAGATCGACCCGGTAGAGTTCAGCACGTCCTCGCAACGCAAAATCATCCCGAATTTCGTCCACATGCTTCAGTGCTAAAATCTCGTTTTCAAGACGCGTGTTTTGGTGCAAATGGTGCTGATGGAACAAGGCTCGTTCGGCGATTTCTCGGGGTTGCGGGTCCACCACGGCACCCCTGATCATTCGCTCACCCGTCACCTTGAATCCAATGCGTTCAAGAGCCTCTCGTGTGGTTTGGTCAAGTGAAGTAATGGGTTCGCTGTTGAAATTCGACAACACCGATACATCCACCAGTTGAGCAGCATGATTTTCAAGCAACAACTCAAACGCTTGGCAGAATTCATCCAGATACGCAGTTGGGACATGCAGGTCTTTGATTTCCAAGTAATCGTTGACCTTGAACATCAGGACCTTCCCGATGGGGTCTACCCCTTTGAAAATCGGCAAATACCAGCCGCGGTCAAGGACACTCCTGACTTCCCATATGAAACGAGAAACATAAGGATCGGATTGGGTGAGGATTCGAACGGTTCTGTCTTCCCGCCGTGGACGTTGAAGTTCATCAACCTCATCAGGCGCACAGTAGAATGCCTCGGGTTCGGGTACCAAGGCCATGACCTTGGCGATGCGCCCTTCATGTTCCAGGTTCATGAGGGCGACCGTGAGTTCCTCAAAGGACCGTGACACGTAGAAGCGCAGGGTACTCGCCTTGACAGGCCCCATTCTCCGGACAACTTCGACCAATGCGTCTTCAAAAGAAAGCGGTTCGTACACATCTGCCACGCGATGGAACAAGGAAAGACGGCGGCGGCGCCCGGCGATATCTTCGAATTGTTTCACAACAAGCATTTGCCGCTCCAAGTTGTTCAAGGCATTTTTCAGATCTCGCTGAAGTGCCCGATGCTCGTCGCCTTTCGGATAACTCGCCATGATCTCCTGCCGCGTGACATTTTCACCAGCTGGAATTTTTGTTAGGATTTCCTCTTCCATCGGACCGATGTAGGGCTCGGGTTTCAAGCCGAGGAGCACAGGGATGTTTCCTTTGGTCGTGTAACCGATTCGGTTGTGGAGCAGACGGCCCATGATGACATCCGAATCAAGTTGAACGTCGGACCAATCATTGAAGGCAAATTGGTCGACTCGGTAGAGCAATTCCTGTTGTTTTTGGAACAAAACATGTTCGTTGAACGCTGTAAAACTGTCAGGATATTGATGGAATGATTTCTCCAAAACCATATTTTGAATCCAGCGGTACTCAACGACTTCTTCTTCGCCACCCGTCAAACGGTGTTCGTCGATTTTCAGGATGTATTCTGCATCGTTGGTTTGGGTGAAAAACCCGACAGAAATGACATTTCGCCCTTCAAGTTCATGCAGGGCTCTTTCGATCAAGCCCTGAGGGAACGGCAACCGCTCTACCAGTTCCTCCGAGGATTTGGGTCCCTCAGAACCGAGCGTTTCAATGACCTTCACGCGCAAAGCTTCCTGCGGGTCGCCGAGCTCGCGTTCTTCCCATTCAACGGGTTTTGTCCCGTCAAACTTGGTTGCGATGTTGTAGGTGAGACCACGCGTGTGCAATTCGAGAAGATTCTCGACGTCTTTTCCACCGGCAACAGCCAAGCAACCGAGGGTTCCGTGAATTTCGGCCATATAAGGCGTGAACCATTTCCCATCCAATTCATCCTGACCCGTACCCTCAAGCTTGGTTATTTTGCCAGCCTGACAGAGTTCCTCTACCCAACCTCGGATGGTTTCCAAGGACACCTCGTTCAATTTCTCACGGTACAACGGGTTGTTGAATTGGCGGTCGAGCCCACCACCGTGGCTCATCAAATGGTGCAGTTCCCGTGCATTGGTCGGAACCGGTGCCTTCCCGAGATAATACTCCGTCAATTGTTCGCTTGACAGTTCGGTGGCGAGGGACCGAGTTCCCAAGAGGCGTTGGAGGATGGAAGGGTCAATGTCCTTGACCAAGAACGCCCGAGTTTTCATGGACATCAAATCTTCAAACGCCGACATGAACAACGACATGCCCAACCTCGAAGGGACCACGACCTTGGTGTGGACGATGCGAGCAGACCCGGTGCTGCAGGCCTCAAGGAATTGTTCAAGGCCGATGAGGTCAATATCGCCAAAGAGAATTTCGTTTTTGGCTTCCCGCATCAAAAGGCTGCCATCCATGCTTCGGTGTTTCTGAAGAAGCGCATCGGCTCGCTGCTGGAATTGTTGAGGGCTGATTTCTTCTGCACCCATCCTTTTGGGGATGATGAGCGAGCGACCGGAAACCTCCCTGAACCGTTTTGCAAATATTTGGGTGTTGATGATGTACCGTTCGATGACATCGATGTGATTGTTGTCCCGGAATGCGGTGTACATTGACCCGGGGTCAACCTCTTGAGACGTTTTCAGCAACAATCCGTTTTCGTCAAAGGACATCTCGATGACGTTGATGCTGTTGGCCTCAGCAAGACCGGCCATGAAGTATCCAAGGGCGGTGTTGAAGCCACGGCCTCTGCATGTGGTGATCATGTAGGTAGGGAACGAACCGCTGACAACCTGTTCAATCAAGATACGATGAGGGTCGGGGACTTGGAACGAATCCAAGGAATGCTCCTCAAGGTGGCGAGCGATGGCGTTGGCGACTTCGTTTGAAAGTCC
Organism: Candidatus Poseidonia sp.; assembly: GCA_030827475.1. Classification (GTDB taxonomy): domain Archaea; phylum Thermoplasmatota; class Poseidoniia; order Poseidoniales; family Poseidoniaceae; genus Poseidonia. The sequence goes on along the minus strand of JAUREJ010000005.1, from coordinate 14,539 downwards.
GTAGACGTCGCGCAGAAGCAACCTCGGGTCGCTTTCACGACGCAGCGACACCATACAATGCCCGATGAGGTCCTGAAGGGCTTTGGACAACTCGCGGCTTCTACTGCGTGCCTCTCCGGACCACGATGGGATGGTGGGTCTGTGCCCTGTAACGCTCGTGACGTTCACGCGGGTTCCTTGGATGTTGGTGACCCTGTAGGTCGAACCACCCAACAAGATGACGTCACCGGTTCTCAAATTTGATACGAACGAACCCGAAAGTTTGCCCAAGATTGAGCCTTCTGCGTTAAACACCAGGTACGAATTATCTGGGGCGATTGTTCCGATGTTCGTGTAGTAAATCATTCTTGAATAACCGCGCTTTCCGAAGATGTTTTCTTCCCAATCCACCCAAATGCGGCGTTCTTCTTCGAGCATGTCCAAAACTTCGATGAAGTCGTCGTACTCGAAATTTCGATACGACCAAGAATTGACGATGATTTCGAAGGCTTCGTCGATATCGAGGTCGTTGATAATCACCAATCCGATGATGAATTGAGCCACCACATCCAGGCAATTTTGCGGGAAGTCCAATCGGTCCATGTCTCCGGTTTGAATCGCTGCTTGGAGCGCAGCGAGTTCCAACAAATCATCCACGCTTTGCGGCAGGAAACGGGCCCTTGGGATGCCCCCTACGTGGTGGCCTGCTCGTCCGATCCGCTGGAGAGCGGTGGCGATATCACCGGGGCTACCAACTTGAAGCACCAAATCCACCGACCCAATATCGATACCCATTTCCAAGGACGATGAGGTGACAACCGCACGAAGGTGGCCGTATTTCAAACGCTTTTCAACGTCCAACCGGATGTTCTTGTCCATCGAACCGTGATGTCCGGCAACCAAATCCCCGAGGAACGGCCTTAGTTTTTGCACGATGGTTTCGGTCATTTTTCTCGTGTTGGCGAACACGAGCGTGGTGGTGTGCGCGCTGATCAAGTCGGCGATAGCTTCGATGTTGTATTCCAGGATTTTCAAGACAGGTAAATCGCTAAACTTTGGATGGGTGATGAGAATGTCCAAATCAAGTTCACGAGAACCAGATATTTTAGCAATCGAAACCGCGCTGTTTTGGCTACGAGCCTCTCGGTCATCGCTGCTCACAAGATATTCAGCGACCGTTTCCAAGGGCTCCATGGTGGCTGAGATGCCGATGCGCTGAACCGGGTTCTTGAGCAAAGAATCGAGCAAGGAGAGGGTCAAGGACAAATGGACACCGCGTTTGGTCGGCACCATGGAATGCAGTTCGTCGAGGATCATGTATTCGACTTCGCTGATGATGGGTTGGAAACGTGGAGAGGTGATGGCGATGGCAAGGCTTTCAGGTGTGGTGATGAGGATATGGGGGGGGTTTCGCAGCATCTTTTGACGGTCCGATTGGGAGGTATCTCCGGTACGCAAGCCGACGCGTATCTCTTGGGCTCGGTCGGGCAGATAATTGGCTTTGATTTCTTCAAGCGGGCCGATCAAGTTTCGCTGGATGTCGTTGGCGAGGGCCTTGATGGGCGAGATGTAGATCGCATACACCTTTTTTTCCAATTTTTTATCCAATGCAAGCCTAACCAGTTGGTCGATAACGCTCAAAAAAGCCGTGAGCGTTTTTCCCGACCCCGTAGGCGAACACAACAAGAGGTGTTTTTGTTCCATGATGGCAGGAATGGCGAGTTTTTGCGGCCTGGTGAAATCAGGAAATTTATCCCGAAACCAGTTGCGAACAGGAGCACACAAGCGCTCGTACAAGACATCGGATTCGAGTGGAGAATCCAAATACTCAATCTCAGCCATTCTTCCTCTCACGCCCTATGAGTGTGAGAGGGCGAATATTCTTACTTTAATTGTTCCGCTCTTTAAAAAATACATCATGCCCATCGTGTGGCCCGTTTTTTCCAACGAAGAACGGGCACCGTCGCTTGAGGTACGTTTGTCTGCAGGAGGGGAGATTCCAAAGCAATGGGTGGGACCGCTATCTCATGTAGCGCATCGGTTGGGCACGAACCAATACATGACAAGCAACCAACACACCGATTTTCCTCGACGACCACAGGCCGTTTTGCATGTCGGCGTCCGGGGGGGTTCTCAACCAAAGGAAGGAGGGCTTCAAACGGGCAGTGATAGATGCAGAGATCGCAACCGGTGCAGTCGTCCTGCACAATAGTGACCATGGATTGGCCCATGATTGGAAAGCACAGCCCCTTGCTATAATGATGTGTCTTACAAACAAGGGAGCGAGGTAAAGAAACTCGGTGAAGTTCATAGAGGCCTCATCCCAGCCACAGACGAGGGCGACCACCGTGACGGACGAAGAACGACTCGACCGCTTAAACGGCATGCTCAAACGGCGCGGTTTTCTTCTCCCCTCGTTCGAAATTCACGGCGGTTCAAAAGGCCTCTACGACTTTGGACCTGTTGGCGGAAGAATTCGGTCAAAAGTGAACCAAGAATGGCTTCATCACTGGCTTAAACTGGGAAACGTGGTCGAAATCTCCTGTCCAACCGTCACGCCCTACGCCGTGTTAGAAGCAAGCGGTCACGTCGGTGAATTTTCTGATTTTATGACCCAATGCATGGCCTGCGAAGAAGCAAGTCGGGCCGACACCCTTCTCGAGCCTTACCACCCAAACCCAGATGCACTGAAACGAGACGACCTGCAAAATCTCCTGGCCCAGGAGGAACCTGTTTGCCCAGCATGTGGAGAAGCCTCGTGGAGCGAGGTCGTAGCACAAAATCTGATGTTCAACACGACCATTGGAGCAGGCGCTTCCGGACGGCCAGGTTTTCTTCGTCCTGAAACCGCTCAAGGCATGTTCACCTCGTTCAATGCCTTGTACCGACACTTTCGTGAGCGTTTACCCTTCGGCGCAATGCAGGTTGGAAAAGGATACAGAAACGAAATTTCACCGCGCCAAGGCATGATTCGCCTGCGGGAATTCAACATGGCAGAATTGGAATATTTCATCGACCCGGAATCCGCTCCAAACGACGATTTGACGCCATGGGACACCACGCCTTTGTGGCTTGTACCTGATGGTAAGAGCCCGGTAAAGATGACCTTGAGTGCTGCGTGCCAACAGGGTGTCATTCGTCATTCAACCGTTGCACGATTCATGGGCATCACGCACGAGTTCTTGGAAGCGGTTGGTATTGACACCAAGCGGATAAGGTTCAGACAACACGAAGGTGATGAAATGGCTCACTACGCCATGGATTGTTGGGATGCTGAAATTGAGGGTAGTTATGGCTGGATTGAATGCGTCGGCATCGCTCATCGAGGATGTTACGACCTTGAGAGTCATGAACGGGCCACTGGAAAGACGCTTCGAGCCCGCCGTGAGTTTGACGAGCCTCGCACCACCGTTATCGATGCATGGACCATCGATGGGTCAACCGCCGGCCCTGCCTTCAAAGCCAATGCCGGCTTGGTGAAAATCGCCGTTGAAGCCCTGTCAAAAGACACCGATTTCCCCGCCACACTGACGCTTGAAAACGGTGAGGTCGTGGTGGTGGGCCCAGAACATGTCAAACCGAACAAGAAAACGGTGAAGGAAACGGGCGAGTGGTTCATTCCCCACGTCATAGAACCCGCTTTTGGAATTGACCGAATCATCTGGCATGTCATTGACCACGCCTATGCTGAGCTGGAAAAGAACGGGGAAACCTACACGGTGATGCAATTCACCCCAGCTGTCGCCCCTGTTGACATTGCGGTTTTCCCCCTCTATGAAAAAGACGGCATGGACGCAACCGCTGCTGAAATCCACCGGCGATTATGCGCCCGAACAGGCACCTTCTCCATGTACGACGGAAGCGGTTCCATTGGTCGCCGCTATGCGAGAGCCGATGAAATTGGGATCCCCCAATGCGTGACGGTCGATCACCAAACCCTCGAAGACGGGACGGTCACATTGCGAGATCGTGACACCGGAAAGCAGTTACGTGTGCCGATTGACCGTCTCTGATGTTCCAAATGGGAACCGCATTCCCAGCCTCCATGGAGGTGAAGGTTGAAGAACCCTCCACCGGATTTTGCAACGATGCAGCAACCCAGCGACTGGACCGAGCGGCATCGGCCTCGTTCGGAACAATCGTTGGAGGGAAATGATGTCCAACGAAGGAAAATTCGTGCGTGGTTGGACGAATGGCGGAACGGCGTTCCCAATAAGAAAGCCTTGCTATTGGTCGGACCTCCAGGTGTTGGGAAAACAACGGTCGCTCGGGCCATAGCAGAGGACATGGGCTGGAACGTCGTCGAATTGAACGCAAGCGATGACCGAAACGCAGCAGCAATTCGGAAAGCGGCCACGAGCGGAGCCATCCACCGATCGCTCTTTCACGACCCCAACGCCCCACCATCTCGGACACTTGTCTTGCTTGATGAAGTGGACCATTTGAGCGGCGGGCTTCGCCAGGTCAGTCAAGACCGAATCAATCGGGCGATGACGGGCGAGGAAGGTCCAAATGCCTCCCTCTCGGGAGACTCGGGAGGAAAAGCCGAATTGCTCAGCCTGCTGCAGCAAACAAAACAACCCGTGATGTTGGCTTGCAACGAAGAAATGGGTTTGTGGGGGCGCAACTCATCTTGGCGGTCAACCCGCGACCGATTCACAAAACATGTCCTGAAGATCAATTTCGTACGCGCCAGCGACGAGGCACTTCGCCGAATCGCACGCCGGGTTCTCCGGGAAGAGAAGATCGACTTCGACGATGAGGCCATCAACGCATTGGCCCAAACCAACCACGGTGACCTCAGAGCATTGGTCCGCGACCTTCAAGTGATGACGGCTGGCTTGAACGGGAAACCGTTGACAAAATCAATCGTGCTCCACCACGTTGAGGCCAGTCAGCGTGACATCACGGTGGAAATTTTTCCGGGGCTCGAGAACCTCTATAGAATGAGCGCCTCGAGTGAAGCATCCGAAGTCATCAGAACCATTGACAAAGAGCCTCAAGATTTCCTGGCCTGGGTGCATTGGAATAACGCATCCCTCTTTACGGACGCAAAGAGCGTTCGGCGAGGCAGCCGGACACTGGTTCAAGCCGATCGGAACTTCATGGGGCGTTTCATCAACCAAGCACACCGCTCAACTTACTGGACACAACACCTCAGTGCCCTCTCAGCCTCAGTGGCCAACCGTGTTCCGCTGAAAGGCAAGTTGTATCCAAATTATCCGAACTTTCTACGACGCAGCGGTTCTGTAGGCAGAGGCGGAATGATCGGGAAATTGTCCGAATGGTGCTCAACCAGCCAAGTTGCGACGAGAGAAGATTTCCTTCAACCGCTCCTCACCCTGGCACAACCGGATTCACCGTTGGGCAACCCCGAGCATTTCACCACCTCGATTCACCTTGGATTTACTGCAGAGGAGCATCTTTCGCTCACCGGCATGGCCAAATCGCGACGCTCCTCAAAAGAGCTGATGGCGGCTTACGATGCGGCATGGCTGAAACACGAGGATGAAACAAGGCGCCCCACGCCTCGAAGCGAGCCGGTTCGCGTGGTGGAGGAGCCAGTCCACCCCCATCATGATGAGGCGGAACAGGAAGATGGTCAGCCACCTGCAGGTCAAACAACCTTGTTTTGATTGGATTCATCTTCGTCTCGGTCGAGCATGCGTTTCACCACGGCCATCCCTTGCCGCTCTCCATCGGATTTGTCTTCACGACGCCAGTTGTGCGGGTGAAGCAGGAGAATGGCGGTCAACAATTCCAACCGTCCGAACCACATCAAAATCGAGGTGAAAAGAAGAGCACCGGAATTCATGGACCCCCACGTTTCCTCCGGCCCGTAATCACCAAGTGTCGGTCCGGTGTTCCCCAATGAACTCGCCACGACCATGGTCACACTCTCAAACGATGCGTCTGGCATGAAGATGGCGAGGATCACGCTTGAAATGAAAAACAAACCGACCCAAACGAAGAGCATACCAACGATGAGCCCGAGCTGTTTATCTTCAACCACCTCACCGTTCATCCGAATTTGCTGAACTTTACGAGGTTGAGCAATTCGAGCAAGTTCACGCATGGCGATTTTGAATGCGATGTTGACTCTGAGCAACTTGAGACCACCTGCTGTTGAGCCTGCGCTTGCCCCAACAACCATGAGGATGAAGAGAATAATGTGAGCCACGAGGGGCCAAGAACCATCCATGTAGTTGGTGGAAGTGTACCCCGTGGAGGTTCCGAAGGAGACGGCCTGGAAAACGCTCTCCCGTATCCCGGTGGTAAGACCAACACCCGAGGTGTACAACGCCAATTTCAAAGCCAAAATGGCGATGAGTATGTAGGCAAGGTAGAGCCGAAACTCTTCGTCTTTGAAGGCTCGCCCGAATTCGCCGCCCCTCACGAACCACAGCAGAGCAAAATTCACCCCTGCCAAAAACATGAACACCACGATGATTGATTCAACAAGCGGCGAATCGTAGTAGCCAATGCTGCTGTCTCGTGTTGAGTATCCGCCAGAAGGCATGGTCGTTAATGCGTGGTTCACCGAATCAAACAGGTCCATCGCTCCCGTGAAGTAGAGCAATAAAAATTCGGTGAAGGTGAGAAAGAGATAGAGCCCCCACAACGCAAACGCTGTCTGCTTCAATTTTGGCCGTAGCCTTGAGAGGGACGGGCCGGTCAATTCTGCACGTGCAAGCGCCATGCCCCCGCCGATCACCCGGCTCAAGATCATCATCCCGAGCATGATGATTCCCATTCCGCCAAACCATTGGGTGAGGGAACGCCAAATCAACAAGCCTCGAGGTTGCGCATAGATGCAATCCGGCGTGGCACCAGGGATGCAATTCGGACTCATGGAATGCGAGATAACCGTCGCACCGGTCGTGGTAAATCCCGACATGGACTCGAACCAAGAATTCACGAAACCTCGGGCGATGTCGATGAAGGCTGCTCCATCCGTGAGTGGACCGACGAACATACCACCAAACCAGAACGGCATGGCCCCGATAAACACCGTCACTGGCCAAACCAAGCCAACCCCGACAAAGGCTTCCAAATCCCGTAAACGTTCTGCTGAATCGGTACGCGTAAAAAACGCTAGCAAAACGGTTCCCAAACCGGAGCTTATCGCTACCGCAGGTAAAAACGCCTGAATCGCAAGTTCCAATCCGTCAAGTGCCCAGGTGATCAAAAAACACGCAATTAGCGGGACCGTGAGAGCGACAAGGGTCCAACCCAAGATCAAGTTGAGGACGTCGTAACGCATGGTCACACCTTGAATCTCTTCTGGGCTTCTGAAACCTTCTCCTTGAGACAAAAGACGACGACTCTGTCGTTCTCCAGCAGCAGTTCGTCAGGCCGAGGTTCCAAGGAGCTCCACGAGCCGGAGAGGTTTTGTCGTTTGATGAAGGCAGGTCGAAGCCAATCTGGAAAGTTCGCCTCGCCAACTTTCTTTCCGGCGAATTTCGCCTTCTCCGTCACTTCTAAGGTGATACCGACCACATTCGGAATTTCAGCAAGCAGGGCGAAATGACCCGACGTACTTTGATAAATATGGGTCAAAATGTTGCTTACTGCAACTCGGTGTCGGTCAACAGCAAACGAGATCCCCATTCGTTGCGTGACCTTCACCAAATCGGCATCGTTCAGCATGAGACCTGTATGCGGAACGCCGAGGTCGGAAAGGAGGAGAACGGCTGCGATGTTCGCGTGGTCATCGGAAAGCGCACTCAGAGCAACATCGAATTTTTCAATAGAAATTTCGGCAAGAACTTCCCTGTCGAGGTGGTCGCCGTGAATCACATCCAGATTCGGATGACCCCCAATGTTGGAGCCCGAGAGTTCGTTTGCTAGATTCAAATCTCGCTCAAGTACGGTAACATGAGCATCGTGTTTGAGCCAATCTTCGGCCATTATGGTACCGTTTTTGGTCGCACCAACAATGACCACTTTCGGGTGTTCAGGGAAGCTTCTCACCTCATGCCCAAAGGTGATGAGGGCTGGATTGAACTTATCAAATCCAACAACAGCCACGGCGACCCTGTCCCCGATCTCAAGGATGCTCTCATCGTTTGGAATGAAACTTTTCTGACCCTCCCGCTTCACACCGACGATGTTTGGCAAGCCATGAACGAAGTCCTCTTTGACTTCACCGAGGGGGCGACCTACGAGGTTACGAGCTGTTTTGGCGACGTCGAACTCAAGAACATAAGCATCATCTTCGAAATTCACCACTTCTTCAAGGTCGGTTGAACGAAGGCCAGCGTTCAATCGTCCGATGGCCCCTCGTAACGGGTTGACGACGTGATCAACGTTTGCCCACTTGGTCAGATGGCCATTGCGGAACTCTTCGATGTAAGTTGAATCTCGTAAGCGGCAAATGCTGTTGAGGGCCGATTTACCCCCTTCTTCAACGTAGGCATGCTCAGCAATGGCGCAAGCAATGAGGTTGGCTTCGTCGGAAGGCGTGGCTGCAACAAACACTTCGGCGTTCGCAATGCCGGCCTCGAGCAATTTCTCTCGAGAGGTGATGCTGCCGTGAATCACAAGGCAATCCAGCCCTTGGGCTGTAGCAACAGCCCTGGAATCGTTGTCGATGACGACGATGTCGTATTTGTCGTTGGCCAGCGATTTTGCCAAAGCAATTCCCACGCGACCTGCCCCCCCAATGATGATTCTCATGATTTCACCTCAACCAAGCGCTTCGGGATACATTTTCACCTTGTATGTACCACCTGAGAACACCACGTCTCCCAAAGTTTCGAAACTTCGTTGCCGCTGAATGCTGCCTGAGTCATAGGTAATGCTCCGAACCGGATGATAATATTCGTAAGCCAATGTTCCGGACGGGTCCGCTTCTTCGACCCAATCAACGTAGGCAGTTGGTGTTGCCAGCATCCATTTGTTGTTCACCACGTCGACTTGGCCTTCAACAAAGCAACTCTGAAGAACGATGTTCCGTTCTTCGCACCATGCATCTTTGAGGGGCAATTGGATGTAGCCCCAAGCGTGAGCTTCCCAACCTTCGTTTGAGTAGAAGGGGTCACCAAGCACGCCAAAAGCGTACCAGCCGGGAATCCCTCTGGTTCGCAGGATGCTGAAGAAGGCGTTTGTTTGCTCGTCGCAATCTCCGGTCTTTGCTGCAAGGCACTGAGGGCCGGACCGGGCCGTTGATGGAGCATCTCGGTCGTAGGAAACGTATGCGTGGAGATAGTCAAACGTGGCCCGAGCGAAGGCATAGGCGTTGCTTGATGAACCCTCTGGAAGGCTTGATGCGATGGCGTCGGCGGTGCTGACGACCAAAGCGTCCTGTGCGTCGATGGCGTGGTTGCTTACAGGCGGGTCTCTGTAGTACCACTGTTCCCCTCCAAAATCGCTTTGTCGAACACCGTTTCCTCGCTGGGCGATGTCAGCAAATGTACCGGAATTCTCGACGTTGATTCCCGTGGACTTTCCTGCAATGCGGGCGTCGACTCGCCCGTCGTCCCACCAGGAAAACGAAGTGGACTTGACTTTCACTTGGAACGAATACCGTATCGAGTCGCCAGAGTTCATGTTGACGCGGACTTTGATGCATTTTGCAACGGCGCATTTCTCGTCACCGGTTCCGACGCTCGGCCACCAAACCTCGTGCCCTGTGTTGGTCGTGATTCGGTTGGCGTACGATTTGTCGGGCAAGCCGTCAACAGGGACATTGATCGCCTGACCGTCAACCACCAACCCGAGTTCGAGCGTTTCTTGCAGCGTGATGGCCGGTGTTTCGCTGGCCCCACCCAACGTGGTAAATTGGGTCGACGAGGTCAGCGATGATCGGAGAAGCGGAGGGATGAGAATGCTCTCCGTGACCGCACCGGTCCCTCCGCTACCCGACATCGAGACATCTGCGTTTTTCGCCAGCGTGTACGTGGCCTCGATGGGATAGACATGATAGGGTGCGAGTTGGGATTGAAGGAACTCCTCTACGCCACCAAACTCTCCAAAAATTGCTTCTTGGGCTTGTGGTGAAAGCATAACGAAGGCCACCAGGCCAAGCATAACGACGCTACGAAACCGGTTTTTCCGCCGCTTCATGATGTTTCGTTGCCGACCCGTGTGGGTTTGAACAACCCCTCGCTGGGAGGGCTTCTGAGCCATTTTGTAGGCGGTAGCACGGTTGCCTTTCATGCTAAACTGCTGTTCCATGCGGTAACTCGAGCGGTCCCCTTGGGGAAGAACTCGGCCGCACGAATAACAAATCGTATCGCTGGGCAGCGCCGTGCTGCGGCAATACGGGCAAGCACCCATGCCCTTTGGCTCGGCTGGCGTCGTATAACGATTCCTCAAGATTACCCGCCTTCAAAAGATGGTCAACTGGTGGGTTTACTCACGCCCATTCATATCGACATGCATCAAACAAGGGAAGACTTACTCCTCTTCGGTTTGCACATTGAGGTCTTTGCCGACCCCTTGGGCATGACCGGCCTGAGCAGTACGTGCTTGTTCCGCCCAAAGGCGCCGAAGTCGTCGCCGTCCTTCCTTTGGAACCGATTCCCATATCCACGTCTCGGCCGAGGGGGCTGCGAGAAACAAAAACGGTAAAATGAACACCCAACCAACGGGTTGGAAGACCACAAAGTACAACGCAACCAAGAAAGAAGCCCGCCAAAATGCTGATCGCAAAACCGCTCCCCAGCGGCGACCTTGGAGCATCATGTACCCGTGGCGAGCCGTGATGAGGGCTTCTGCGCGTGGCGTCACAACCGATACCAGAGCGATGTTGGCAAGACCTGCGACCGTGAAGATGTCCTCAAACTCAAACATCCTGAACATCATGACCATGGCCAGCATGCCGCCGATTGCTAGGCCGAGAGCCCACCCGCTGGTCGGCTGCGAACCCCCGCGTCGAACTCGAGAACGTCGCAGCAAAAGGTGGGCAAAAACGGAAGCGAACAGGGTCACGATCATCAACGAGATGATGTTCAACCCCGTGTAGACGCTGTCGCTGCTGATGACCGTCGTGTAATACGGGCGAAAGAGGAGACCATCGGCCATGACCGCATAGGCGCCTCCAAGGACGATGCCCCAAAACACCTGACTCCAGGCCGTTGGAAGGTCGTAAAATCCAGCAAACTTGGTCATCACGCCACGCCAGCCAAGCGTCATGCCGATGAGGGCGCAGAAACTCGAGAGCTGGAAGAGCACGAGTTCTGAAACCATGCCCGTGCCTGCATGCCTCCCTTCATGAAACCCTTGGCTGGAAAGAGGTCAAGGGTGTAATTCAAACACCTTGGCCAACTCGGCCATCCATGGCTCGCCTGTTGTTGTTCGGCGGAAAAGGTGGCGTTGGGAAAACCACAACCTCGTGCGCCACGGCTGTTTGGCTGGCGGACGCGGGCCTTCGCGTGCTGCTGGTTTCAAGTGACCCGGCGCATTCAACCTCGGACTCGTTGAACGTTGAGTTGGGGACCGTTCCCACCGAGGTCGAGGGTGTTCCGGGTTTATTTGGTCTAGAAATGGACCCCGAAGCGAAATTATCCAATTTATTGCCCAAGGTTGGTGAAGCCATGAACAACATGAGTTCGGGCGGCATGGGTGGATTGGGAGGTCTCGGCATGATGCTGGACCCGTCTGCAAGAGAGGAGATGGAGGATTTACGCTCGGACATCAAAACCGCCGACATGATTCTCCCCGGTCTCGACGAAGCCTTGGCCTTCGACGAGTTGCTCAAACACATGGAAAACCCAACCTGGGACGTTGTTGTGTTTGATACGGCTCCCACAGGACACACCTTGCGGTTCCTTTCCCTTCCCGAACTCATTGAAGCGTGGTCCGGCAGGTTGCTGCGCTTGATGCGTGTATCGGGCGGCCTTCGCTCCATGCTGTTTGGGCGAAAAGAGAGCGACGCCATGAAAGAGGAACTTGAGCGCTTTCGCCGAAGGGTGCTCCATGTGCGGCGTGTTCTGAGCGACCCCTCAACATCGGCTTTCACCTTGGTCACCATTCCAGAGCGTATGGGTGTCAACGAAACCTTGCGTGCACATCAATCGTTGAAGGAATACAACCTGCCCATCGGAGGGTGCCTCGTCAACCGAATCACCCCCGAGTTTGACCACCCGTTCCTTCAGCAACGACGACAACAAGAACTGGAACGTATTGATGAATTGGAAACAGCACTCGAAGGCGTAACCGTGGGCCGGCTCGACCTCGCTAACCACGAAATTGTGGGTGTTGACGCACTTCGTCACGTCGGCAGGACGCTTTACGGGGATGTTGTCACCTTCCCTGATGCCATTGGGCCTCACGCCATGGGCCAGGTGCTCCATCATCGGATTCACCGGGGGATGGTCACCGAATTGAGCGAAGAGGGTGAACGCATTCACCTCCACTTTCCCGGTCTTGAGCGCAGTGACCTCTCATTGCGAAGCGAGGAAGGTGTACTCTATGTGGGCGTGAACGGACGTGAACAGGGCATACCAACCTCCTCGCACGTGAAAGCCAGTCAAGTTCAAGCATCCCTTGAAGGAGATGTATTGTCGTTGCTTGTTCCGAAGGAATCATCCCCGTAAAGGCATGGTTTGAAATGGGTCAACCTTGACGCCCCTCCATGGCTCTTGAAGGCTTATCGCGAGGAATCTTTCGCTCGCTTGGGCTGCTCAAGAACAAGCGTAAGTTGGACGAAGAAGAACTGCGTGAAATGACGCGAAGCCTTCGCAGGGCACTTCAAGAAGCTGACTTCAACATTCGGCAAACGAAGGACATCGTTGACCGGCTTGAATCCAGAATGCGGGAGGAGGAACCTCGCGCAGGCCTCAACCTGCAAACCCACGCCATGAACATCCTCTACACCGAATTGGTGCGAATTCTCGGCCCGCCCACTAATTTTCAACCACGGGGAGCCACCCTTCTCTTGGTGGGTTTGTACGGTCAAGGAAAAACCACGACGACGGCCAAATTGGCCGAATGGTACCGTAAAAAGCACGGCCTACGCGTGGCCGTGATTGAGGCCGACGTCCACCGACCTGGTGCCTACGCTCAACTCTCCCAACTGCTTGAAGAATCCACGGTCCAAGTCTACGGTGAGCCGGAGACAAAAGACGCCGTCACCATCGTTCGTAACGGCTTGTCTGCATGTGCTTCGGCAGACCTCGTGATCGTTGACACTGCAGGTCGACATCAACTCGATGAAGAACTCGTCCAAGAACTGGAAAACATTGCCGGTCTCACACGAGCAACCGACCGGTGGTTGGTCATCGATGCTCAAGTTGGACAGGCTGCCGGCCCTGTTGCCGCTTCGTTCCATTCGCTCGCCGGGGTGACTGGAATTGTCATCACCAAACTTGACGGAACCGCCCGTGGCGGTGGAGCCCTGTCCGCTGTTGCTGCCACAGGAGCACCCATCGTCCACATCGGTGTTGGCGAGCGTATTCAGGACCTTGAGAAATTCGAGTCGGACCGGTTCATCTCCCGTCTGCTGGGAATGGGCGACATCCAGGGGCTCATCGATTTGGCCCCAGAAGACATGGATGAGGAAGAGGCCATGCGGCTTACGCAACGCTTGATGAGCGGAAGGTTCACCCTCAACGACATGTACAAACAGATGGAGATGATGTCCAAAGTTGGTACGATTGACAAGTTGATGTCGTTTCTCCCGGGAAGCATGCTGGGTGGCATGGGGGCGATGTCGAAAGGCCAAAAAGAGGCCATGCAAGCCAACCTTGACCGTTACCGGACCATCATGGATTCCATGACGGCTTGGGAGAAAAACGAACCTGCGAAAATCAAAGTCGACCGCATCAAACGCATTGCTCGGGGGTCAGGTGTCCGAGAAAAGGACGTGCGCGAACTCATCGGCCAATGGAATCGGTCGCGGAAGATGATGAAGGGCATGGGCGGCAATCGCAAGCTGAACAAGCAGATGCGGAAGATGATGAAGGACGGTGACATGGACATCGACCCGTCCTCCTTCGGCATGTGAGGCAGGGTGCAACCATGCGAATCGAGTGGCCCGTCTATGTCTTCACAGCCTTTGTTTTCCTCACCTTCGCCCTCAGCGTCCAATTCCTCGACCTCGGCACCGGTGCCGTAGTCGGACTGTTCCTCCTGCTCACTGTGGCCTATGCGTGGGTTGCCTGGGTGATGATCAAACAAAAGGCAGTGCTCGAACTTCATGCCTACACGGAATGCCCAGTTTGCAACAATGAAACGCCGAAGCAGGGAGCGCATTGCATGAACTGCGGCGAAGCGATGGACACGCTCAAAGATTCAGTATGATTTAGCTAGAAGAACGCGCCGATTGGTCGGCTTACCGGTGACATGGCAGGGGCGCTCCGAGTCATACGGTTCGGTGGAATCACCGAGGAACGAAAGCCCAGTCGCTCGTTCTATAACTTCCGCATGGGCATCAGAACCGTCGAAAGCGAGTTCGTAGATGTGCCCGTCTTTGACCTCGCCATCAAGGCGCCAAGCACCGTCCTCGTTGATCATGGCTGGCAATGGCTGGACAACGTCACCCATGTGGGCGCTTGATCGTCGTCGAAGTTCATCGCTGATTTCATCGAGCACACGGTAACACTCGTCGACAATG
>JAUREJ010000059.1 GCA_030827475.1 Candidatus Poseidonia sp. | reverse complement strand
CATTGCGAGGAAGGTCTGGGTCATGATGTTTTCCGGTCCAGCATAGCCAAACAATTCCTCGATTATAAAGACGGCACCGTCGAGGGCATACTGCTTCTTCCACCGGGTTAAGCGGGATTTGGTGGAAGGCGCCAAATCTTCGCTGGTGAGTAATATGAGGTGCTCAGGGCTGAATCTTTGAATCGCTGTAATGGCGTGTTCTTTCGATTTTCCAATGGTTAAAGCCAAACCCACGGTTCCCATAAGGACTGCTGAGCGAGCCTCTTAATGAAAACAACGAAAGACTCGTGTCCTGATTCAATAATCAGGGTGGAACAGTGAGGTCGGCAGTTGAACATCATCCCTCGCCACGGTTCGTCAATCTTACCCCTCACGAGGTCAATGTGGGAGATTTGGACCTTCCAACCTCTGGACTCGTTGCTCGCATTGACGTTACCCACAGGGAAATTGGTCATCACGCAGGCATTCCCTTGTTGGTGGGTTCTTACGGAAAGGTCTCAAACCTACCCGAGCCAGAAGATGGCGTGTTCTACATCGTCTCCGCTGCTGTTCGGACCGCTCTCCCTGAACGGAAAGACTTGGCTTCGCCTGCCCGTCTCGTTCGGGACGAAGAGGGCCGAATTATCGGTTGCCTCGCCTTTGAAATCAACGCTTGACAACAATGGTCAGCACGTCGCCGTCCTTCAGTTGATGGTCAAGCCCCACACGCTGGTCATCGAACTTCGCACTCGGCCCTCGAACGCGAGCATATCGGAACTTGCGTACGAAGTCACGGTGCAATTTGATGCAGATGTTTTCGACCGTGGAATCGTCTTTGACGATGAGGGGTTCATCCATGTCGGCTTCTTGACCTTGCGGCTTGAGAAAGACCCGCATGAAACCGAGGTTCTCGTAAATGAAATCCTTGAGTTCGTCCAGGCCGATGTCTTTGAACGCTGAGATGTTCATGATGGGCCAATCTTGGGGGAGGGCGGACCGGGCGCGAGCGATGTCGTGCTCGGTAGCGATGTCGATTTTGTTCACCGCAATCACCGCCTTTTCGTACACCCGGTTACCGGCAAGGGCATCGACGATTTGCTCCGCAGTGGAGTCCTCGCGCAAGGTGACGAGCGCTGAGGTGAAACCGAAGGTTCGGATGATATCGGCGATTTCCTCATCCTCAAGATGGGTCTGCTCAACGGTGCTCCTGATTTCAATACCGCCTCGCTCGGTTCGGTTGATGAAGACGGGCGGCCTGATTTCATTCAGGCGCAACCCTGCATTGTGAAGTTCTCGATGAAGGACGTTGAAGTGGCCGTCCTGAAACGGGTCCACGATGTAGAGCACCATGTCAGCGCTGCGAATCACGTTGAGAATTTCTCGTCCCCGACCCTTTCCTTCGGCGGCACCCTTGATGAGTCCGGGCAAGTCCAAAATCTGAATCTTCGCACCCCGATGCTCCATCACGCCGGGAATGCATGTGAGGGTGGTAAAGGCGTAACCACCGGTTTCGGAATGAGCGTCGGTGACTTTTGAGATGAGGGTGGATTTCCCGACGGACGGGAAACCGACAAGCGCAACGGTGGCGTCGCCGGATTTCCGGACCTCAAACCCCTTACCGCCCCCGCTGGCCTTGGAATGGGCTGCGGTTCTTTCCTCCTTCAATTTGAGTTGGGCGATTTTGGCCTTCAACTTCCCGATGTGGGCGTTGGTGGCCTTGTTCTTCTGGGTCTTGTCGATCTCAGCGCGAATCAATTCGATTTGCTCTTTAATCGTCGCCAAGCCGAACCCTCCTGTATCGGGGCTTGGTTGGCTATTCTTCAAGTCTCTTACGAGAAATGGTATACGGATGCGTTGATTTCAGTCAAACTTCCTCAAACCTATCGCTAAGCAAACGGCGAGGATGGTGGCCATGAAACCAAGTGCCGGAACAGCAGGCGTTTCCGTTTCATCTTCCGAGCCATCACACGCAGTACCAACTCCATCGTTATCGACGTCCGCTTGGTCTGGATTTGCAGTGTAGGGGCAATTGTCGGTGGTGTCTGCGACCCCATCGCCGTCGTCATCGGCGTCGCTGTTGTCCCCAATGCCGTCTCCATCTGTGTCGGTGGTTTCGTTCGGATCGTTGGGAAAAGCATCGGAGGTGTCGTTCATTCCATCTCCGTCGTCATCGGCGTCGCCGTTATCCCCAATACCGTCCCCATCCAAATCCGCAGACTCATTTGCATCAAATGGGAATTGGTCGTGTTCATCTCCCACTCCATCGTTGTCATCGTCAGAGTCACATTCGTCGCCCATTCCGTCACCATCGGTATCGTTTTGCGACGGGTTCACAATGGAAGGGCAATTGTCCACATGGTCGGTGACATTGTCTCCATCAATATCGTAGGAACCATTGCTCAACAGTCGGGCCCTTTCAATCACAATATCTTGAACGGGTTTGTCCCCAGCCCCTGTTTCAGTCGCTTCAATGCTGTCCACTACAGAAAAGCCCTCCACAACTCGGCCGAAAACGGTGTGCACACCATCTAAATGACTGGGCGTTGAATTTTGTGTGACGATGAAGAACTGCGAACCTGCTGTATTCGGTGCACTTGTCTTCGCCATTGAAATGACGTATGGAGTATGAGACAAATTATTCATTTCATCAGGGATTGTGTATGCGCTTTGACCGGCTCCGCCGCAGCTGACATCGGTGCTTGTTTGACCGTTGCAATAACCGCTCCAAATTGAGGCATGGCCTCCGGTACCGTCCCCGTTTGTGAAATCTCCGCCTTGCACCACGAAACCATCAATTACTCGGTGGAAGGTTGTATTGTCATAACAGCCTAGACCGGCAAGAATAGCGAAATTCATCGCATTTACTGGTGCTTCATCGTAGTTCAACGCAACGACAATTCGACCAAGATCGGCAATCATGAGTTCTACGATGTACGCATCAGTTGTACCTTCAGTCGTACAGGCTTGATTGTTCACGTGAACCTCTACGGTCGTCGTTGATGTGGCCGTGTTAGGTGGAGGCAAATTGTTGATTTCTTCGACTCGAGAGGTCACCTCAATCAAATTTGATTGTTCATGAGAGTGAATTCCCGTCCATGATACATTGATGGAAAAGGAGACCTCTTGTCCTGCACCGACTTCAAAATCGTCGAGGAATTCATGAGCGAAGGGTTGATTCTCAGAAAGATTGACTGACACACGTTCATCATAGGCAGTTGGATTGGAAATTATACACTGGAGGGTCGCATTCCCCGGCACGAAAAAATCCTCGACTTCAATGTCCTCACATACGAGGGAAATCGCTGCTCCGCTCACTTGAGCCTGTGTTGTAAAGAGTGAGATTACGACGAACAAGATGACCATCAGCGTGGTTACAATTTGGCGCATGTCATCCACACAACATGGATTGTTGAAAACCATTCCCCTGCCCTTGGGGGCGATGCCCTCAAACGGGGCGCGTGGCTGGAACCGGTCATGGGGTTGGAAATGATTGGCCTGCTGGTCCACCAACCCACCCTCGACGATCTTCTCGCTCGCTCATGGGGTGACCTGTGCAAAGCGATGGACAGCGGCTCCTTGCGCCAGCAACGTCCAGCCCAAGACGAGATACTCACCACCACCTTCGCCATCGATGCCGAAGCCGAATGGTTGGACTGGGCGGATGCCCATCCAGGGGATGACCAAACAAGCGTCCGTGAGGTCTTGAAAGCGCACGTCGACGGGGCCGAAGGCTTGCTGCATCTGATGAAATGGGCCAGCCCGGGGCAATGGGAAGTTTGGGAAGGGCGCGCTTTTCTCTACTTGGAAGCGGCGCTCGGGCGCGACGCAACGGACATTCACGAACTCTACACCGAAGCCGTCTGGACCGAAACCTGCGCACGCCTGCACGGCACCGCTCCCGACGAATTTGCCGAACGGGTCGTGATGGGTTGGATGGAGCGCCGGAAAGGCCTCGGCGAAACCTTGGACGAGGCTCAAGACCCCAAGATCATCCCCACCTACGAAGCCCACACACGAGCCTCGAAGGCCTTGGTTCACACCGTTAACCGAGCCATGAACGAGGACGACCTTCACCTCGTCATCGGGCGCGAACACCTCGAAGCGAGGAAATGGGGACACGGTGAGTGGAACCTTTTCGCCTATCTGCAAACCTCGTGAGCGTGGGGTTCAAAACGGGCCTTCCCCGCCCACAGAACGATGTCGGACGAACCATCTCCCGAAGAGCCAGTTGATGACGCCATCCCGCCGGTTGACGAAGCTCCGATGGACGAACCTCCTGCACAGGAAGCGGACGCTGAAAACCCCTCTTCGGAAGAGGCCGTTGAAGACGTTGAGGTCGTCGAAGAGCCAAGAGACCCGCTCGAAATCGCCTTGGAACGGGCGGAGTTTGCGGAGAAGGAAATCGCCTACAAGGAAGCCGAAATCCAAAACGTGCGCAAACGCTTGATGGCCGAAAAAGCCGATGCCATCCAATTTGGTGCGATGGGCCTCGCTCGTCGGATGTTGACCATTCTCGGTGATGTAGACCGTGCCTTGGCCGGTATCGAAGAGGACGATGAGTCGCCGGTGGCTCAAGGCCTTCGTTTGCTGCGAAACAAGATGTGGCATGAACTCCAAGCCGACGGCGTGTCCCGAATTGAAGCCAAGGGGGAGACCTTTGACCCGTCCAAGATGGAGGCCATCACGACCATTCCACCCAGCGATGCTTACCCCAACGGCAGCGTGGTGGACGTGCTCGAGGAAGGGTACACCTACAAGTCAAAGGTGCTCCTTGTCGCACGCGTGGTCGTTGCCTCGGAATGATGCTCGTACCGGGACGCCAACAGAATCATCCGGCATGAACGCCCGTTTCGAAGGTTGAACAACGGAACATCGCATCGTTCTCAATGAGCCACTCAATGACCGCCTCGGGCAC
>JAUREJ010000058.1 GCA_030827475.1 Candidatus Poseidonia sp. | reverse complement strand
CGCCGATCATCGGGTCCGCAAACCACTGCATCATTCGGCGGAGCACGCCTCGTTCAAGCAGGGCATCCGCATCGGTCATGCAGATCAGCCCCTCAGGCTGCTGGCTATGGTGGTTCAATCCCTTAATTACCGCAGCTGTTTTTCCTCGGCGTTGCTCCATTTGAAGGACTTCAAACGATGCGAAAGCGTTTGGGTGTCGGGAAATCCATCCATCAACCAATTCCAGAGTGGTGTCCGTGGAGGCGGAATCCACCACGAGCAAATGCATCGGTAGGTTCTGAGCGGCAAGGTTGGCGAGTTTTTTCTCGATCACCGTCGCTTCGTTCCATACCGGGAGCAGAACGGTCAAGCGTTCACTGTGGTTCGTTCCCATGGGGGCATGCTGTTGCCGATGGTCCCGGTCCCAACGGTACATGTCCCATCGGTGCAAGATAAAAGGGAGTATCGCCATGCTTATCGCTGCACCTTCAACGATGGCAGGAACCACGACCATGAACCTGTTCGGGAGAGACTCGCCCTTATGCTCTCCTCAAATCTCGTACCCCTGGAAGGCGGTTTGCCGACCATTTCTTGATGACGAGCGTGGTGGGACGAGCATGCGCAAGGTGTTGCATGTGGGACCATGCGATACCCCTGGCGGCATGGCGACCGTTATGCATATTCTTGCCGAGCATCCACCTGAGGGTTGGCAAGCCGACCTGCTCGCTACGCACGCACCGGGAAATGTGTGGGCAAAATGGTTCGCTTATCGGCGAGCTCGACGTGAACTCCATCGGCAGTGCAGCGACCCCACCCTACGGCCCGACGTGGTACACGTCCACGTGGCCTCGGATTGGTCGTGGCGGCGAAAGTCAAGATTGATCCACGTCGCGCAAACACATGATATCGCCGTGGTCGTCCATCTCCATTCGGGTCAATTCGATGCATGGCTTTCGAAAGTCGGACCAAAGCGGGCACAACGGGTAAAGGCAGTCCTATCTCGGCCCAAAACGCAACCGGTGGTGCTGTCGTCGGCATGGCATGAACGACTGGAACCGGTGGTTGGAGATGTTGAAATCGTCGGTAACCCGTATCGGTTGTCAGGGTCTCCAGAGCGGGTCTCCCGTGGGAAACACCACCTCCTCTTGCTCGCTCGAAAGGACCCCATAAAAGGCCATAGATTTGCCGTTGAGGTCGCTGAGAACCTGCGAGAAGAATTTCCGAATCTCCGACTGACCATGACCGGAGAAACTCAGAGCGAACACGAATGGGTGGAAGCAAAAGGTTGGGTTTCGGAGAAAGAAAAGGAGATCCTTCTCGCCCGAGCAACCCTTCTGCTCCTTCCTTCTGCGTTTGAAGGGCAACCGGTTGCGGCACTGGAGGCGCTTTCGGCGGGTTTGCAAGTGTGCGTGAGTGACCGTGTCATCGGCCTTCCAGATTCGGTGCGGCAGGCGAATTGGGGAGATGTGGATGCATGGACGATTATCGTAGGTGACATGCTCAAAAACCCACAAGACGAAACCAATCTCAAGTCATCTGTGGTTGAACACAGCATTGACCGTGTTCAACAAAGGTGGAAATCCGTTTACGAGTCGTTTTGATGAAGCACGGTCAAAACCGCCTCCAACCGGTCAATGGTGCTCGCCCAGCCGAGTTCCTTCTCTGCATAGGCACGTGGCTCGTCAATGGAAACGGGTGATTCTGCTAATCTTTTCAGTATCTTCAACCCCGCAAGGTGGAAATCTTCTTGTGGCACCAAGTTGAACCATGTGGAGTCAACCCCGTCCAATCGATGACCTGGATGATCGATACCAAACACCAAAAGCCCACTGGCGAGGTATTCGCTTCGCTTTAGTGGACTGGCAAGCGCCCATACTGTTCGCTCTGGCATTGGTAACAATCCGACGTGGCATGTGCCGAGAAGCTCCGCAAGTTCGCGTTGCGCCATGGTTTGATGAACATGAATGAATTCATTGGCTTCAGATAGTGCTGTAAGAGAGGGGACCAGGTCGCCTTCGCCTACAAACAGGACGTCCACCTCAAGGCCTTCAAGCCGTGCTTTTTGCGCCAGCATGGCACAGGCAAGCACACCTCGGTGTCGGTCAAGTCGTCCATGATACACCAGCGTCATTGTCGTTCGTTTTGATTTAGGCTTGAACAAGTCAAGATTGACGCCCGCCTGCAAGACGGTGCAAACGGTGTGCCCGGTCTTCTGTTCGACGAAGGTTTGATGCGCCTTTGATACAACAAAACCGGGTGCGTCCGACCGCACGGCCGCTTTCCAGGCAGACTTCCAGCTGCGCCACTGCAGTCGTCCTAGCAAACCAGTATCCGCAGGTGGACTTCGGTCCATCAACGACCACGGAATTTCCAGACGCTCAAGTTCCGGAACGACCCACGCTGCGACGCGCCATTCTATCACCGCCACGCTTACATCAGGTTTGTTGGCAACCAGCCATGCTCTCATCGCCTTTCCGAGTGTCCGCGCTCGGAGGCCACGCCATGCAAGATTTGGGAGCGAGACATGGGTGAACTCCTCCCCTTCAATATCCATGTCGTGGTCGGCGTTGACGAAGGTCACGGTCATGTCGCGTTCCAGCAGGCCCAGAATCAACGCTCGCTGGGTGGTTGAGCACAAGTCGTTCATCGACCGCCCCGTCAACCAAAGGATGTGCACGACGGTTACGCCTCCCGGAGGGTGTCGAGAATTTGTTGTCGTAAGCCTTCGGAAAACTCAACCTTCGGCACCCAATCGGTGTCCTCGAGTAATCTGGCGTTGGAGCCAATCGAGCGGGCGATATCACCCGGACGCTCGGGCCCGTGTTGTGGAGCATGAGGGGCAATCTCTGGGGCGACATCCTCGAGCACACGGTGGATTCCATCCATCAAATCCAACAAGGAGCGTTCTGTTGTCGTGCACACGTTGTAAACGTGGGACAGTTCGTTCTTCCAAGGTTGTGTGGCGAACATCAGCACGGCGTTAGCAACATCATCAACGTGAACGAAATCTCGTGTCTGCAGACCGTTTCCAAAGATCGTTGCGGCGCGACCGGCGATGGCCATTTCAATGAATTTCGGAATTACCGCCGCATAGGCCCCGTCGGCACGCTGTCCCGCGCCGTAGACGTTGAAGAATCTCAGTGCTACCGCTTCCATGCCGGCTTTTTTAGCTTCAAGCACCTGATACTCGTTCTGCCATTTCGAATCGGCGTAGGGTGAATGGAATGTGCCGGCATGGTGTTCATGAAGAGGAAAATTGTCCTTGGTGCCGTACACCGCTGCGCTGGAGGCCATCACCAATCGATCGACACCGTGCTGCTGGCAGGACTGGATGACGCAACCGGTACCGCCAACGTTGACCTCCATCGTTTCTTCAGGTTGTTCAACCGAGCGTGGCACGGAGACTTGGGCTGCGAAATGCACGACAGCATCGCAACCCTCCACAGCGGCTGACACCGCTGCCGCATTCCGGACATCACCATGAATGAACGTAGCGCCCAAGGCTTCCAGCGCCTCCGTCGTTGATTGCAAGCCGGTCGACAAGTTGTCGAGGATGCGGACCTCCCAACCCATGTTGAGCGCCTTTCTTGCGGTGTGGCCGCCGATGAACCCTGCACCTCCGGTGACGAGCAGGGTTGGCATGTTTTTTCCCGGTCGTCGCCCATTGAAGAGCCTTCGGTAACTTGGGAGAAGAATCACTGCGGTTGAAGCAACTTCATAGGGCGCGTGAATGGAGTGGAACCATGTTCCGGCGTGTGCTCATGCGGCGCGCCTACAATGTGGGAAGGTACGAGGCGGCGAGGTCACATGCCCGCCTCTTGCTTAACAATCCAAAGGAACGAACGTTGGCCAGAAGCGTCATGGTGCGTTCATACTGGAACGAGCAAGCGTTTCAGGCTCTCATCGAAACCGCCTCCGAGTGGGAAGACGACCTGGCCAGATCGTATTGCTCGCTTGCAATAGAGCGCTTGAGTGCAACAGACTCCGGAAAGAAATTGACATCAAGTAAACAGGGCCGCTTGGAACGGCTGCGCGGCGAGCAACCCAAGCCCAAGCACGCCATGGAATGGAACTCAACGGACATGGCGGCGAATTTCTCACAAGAGGGTGAGCGGCTGTGGTTTCGCTACCCGCAGGGCTACGTCTACTGGGACATGCCGAAGGGGTTCGACCTCTCATCGACGCATGAAGTCCTGCTCTGGTTAGCAGCGGAAACGTTGCTCTCTCCGTGGGAGCCTTCCACTCGCGCCCCCTTTCCTAGCATCCGAGCATGCGGAGAACGACCCAGCCTTTCGTTCTCGGCGGGTACGGATTCCACGGCGGCGGCGCTGGTCATGCCCGACCATACCCTGCTGGGTTACCATCGTCGTTCGTTTGACTCCATGCTGGACCATCGAAACGCAGAACGCCTCATCGGACATCTGAACGGTAGCGGTGAGCGCGAGGTAATCCAAATTGAGTCCAACCACGAGTTGATTCGCACCCACCACGACAAACCGGTGGGGTTCTCGAGCGACTTTGCATGCGCCGTTCACCTCATTCTGCTCGCTGACCACTGCGACTTGGGTGCCATCGGGTTTGGCACCCCCATCGACAACACCTTTCTCTGGAAAGGACGAAAATTTCGGGCCTTCGAGGAGACGCACTACTTCACGTACTGGACCAAGCGGTTTCAAGAGGCAGGGCTCAACTTGCTGTTCCCCATTTCATCCGTCTCGGAAGCTGGCGCACTCATGATCGTCAAGCAGTCTTCGTGGGTTGATCATCTGAATTCTTGCATGCGCGGTGACGGCACCAAAGGCTGCGGGCGGTGCTGGAAATGTTTCCATAAGAATGGGCCATTGGGGCGGACCTTTGACATCAAGTCGCATGAAATCCAGACCTACCTCAACAAACGCCCCATGCCCACCGCAACCCACGCTCTTTGGGCGTTGCAAACCATGGGTCACGAAGACGAACTTCCCGACATGGCCCACCTGTTTGAACAGGATTTCTCGTGGTGGGAAAAGGTCTACCCGCCGGGTTTTGACCTGCTCCCTGAACCTTGGCGCAAGCAGATTGAGAAACGGGTTCGGGCTTTTCTTCCAGTCATGGAGAAGCCATACGAACTGCATGAAATCAACCACTTTGATGAGCCATAATTGATGTCCTGATCAGAGGTTCTC
>JAUREJ010000057.1 GCA_030827475.1 Candidatus Poseidonia sp. | reverse complement strand
GAGCTCGTCAGCGTTGTTGATGGCGTCGGTGCTGAACGTCTCCATTAGCGGCGTACCTTCAGCAACGTATTCGGTTGCAGAATCGAGAAGGACGTAGGTGATCTCCCCATTCACTTGGTAGTCGGCCACGCCACCACCAAGACTCCCGTCAGCGTTGCCGGCTGCGAATCCGAAGTAGATGGGAAAGGCCAGCAAAAAGAACACAATGCTACCGACCGTGATTTGTGCATCACGGTTGGTTTTGAGGTCTTCCAGCGTGTACATGGCGCTCCCTTCGTGCGAGGCGAGGAGGTGATGTTCTCTATGACTTTCGGTGCGAAAGCGGTCCAACAACGGCTCAATCTTTGCCGCCTTCGTCGTCCTTATCTTCGTTCTCAGGGTCTTTTTCTTCGTCATCGTCATCCTTGCCGGCGAGGGCAAGGAAATTGTTGATGGCGGCAACACCCAGCAAGAGCACGAGTAACAAAATCGGGAAGCAAATGAAGTACATGTCAAAGGAATCGTCGTTAACTTCGGGCTCTGGCAGACTGAAGACTTCCTCGGTGGAGTTGTTGCGGATGGATGGCACGGTCATGTTGAGCTCGCCGCGCACCTCGATGGGTATGTAGAACTCAATGGGCACCATTTCGCCGGTCATCATCACGGTGTAGTTGGTGAGGTTTGACGGCTCGGTCGGCGTCTCTGACAGAGTGCCGTTGTCGAACACCAAACCGGCGGGCAGGGCTGAGGACGCTCGGCCCCGGTTTGGAAACAACAGCAAGCACTCATTCTTCCTCGTCGTTGGAGGTCAAATCATCCCTTTTTGTTGCGGACGACCCTTCGTTTTGGGGAGGCCAAACGGTGGTGCTCTCGTGCGGCCAAGCGCTCTTTTTGGTGCTAAAACCAAGATCGGCGAAACGACGGCGTGATTGGCGCCAAACGGGCAACAGGTAGCCGACTTTCGAGCGTTCACCGAAGGTCCAGCGCCAGGGGCAGCGATCCATCCGAGCGACCCAATGTTCGAGCAGCGCCTTGGCGAAGGACTGGTCGGGACCGCCGGGAATGAGCCACGAAGCGATGTTGAGACCGCCCGCTGAGCCTCGCGTTTCGGACCAACAGGTCAACTCCGTTCCTCGCATCGGCCCGTCGAGCACCCTCAAGCCGAGGGTGCGAGCCGATTGAGCCATGGGCATGATGATAGCAAAACGGTCCACAAGGCGTGAGCCTTCATGGCGTTCAAGGGCCCAACCCGCTTCTTCGGCGAGTTCTCGGAAAATCCGAATGGCCTGAATGCTCGATACGCTCACCTCAAGGTCGAGCGTCGCTTTTCTGACCATGAACGGTCGAGCGGACGGGAAGGGATGAACCCTTTCGTTGCCTGGCTCACGCTCATGGGTTTGGGCGTGTTCGTGCGTGCGATGGCGGCGCTTTCACGGTCCTCGCCCCAACTGGGCGAGGTGGTTCCGTGGACAAGGACCGATGGACAGGCCGCGCTCACACAAAAACCGGCATCAACCGGTGTGCGAATCGGCAGCGATCGGACCTTGCTCAACCGAAGAGCGAGCCAAGACCGTCGAAGCCTGCTTCCTCTTCTTCTTCCTCTTCCTCTTCAACAGGGGCAGGGGCGTCAGCACCGCCAGCGGCGGCGGGGGCAGCAGCTGCAGCGGGTGCAGCAACGGCTTTGGTCATGGCTTCAGCGATGTCAACGCCGGCGAGGGAGGCCACGAGAGCCTTCACTCGAGCGTCGTCAGCGTCGACGCCGGCGCCCTTCAGGACAGCCTTCACCGACTTCTCATCGATCTCTTTTTCAGCAGCGTGCAACAGCATAGCAGCGTATACGTATTCCATGTTTTTTCACCTCAGTGTTTTTGTTTTGTTCAGCCGAACAGGCTCCCGAGACCGTCAAAGCCGGCCTCTTCTTCCTCTTCTTCCTCTTCTTCTGCCTCGGCTGGGGCATCGGAAGCGCTCGTGTCAACAGCGGCTGCGGCGGAAGCGGCTGCGTCAGCAGCAGCCCCCATCATGGCAGCCAATTCGTCGTCGAGTGCGTCGGGGCTCAAGGTGCCGGCAACGCCAAGGGCGCTGACGTGGGCACGAGCCACCAAATGGGGCAGCGTTTCTGCAGTTGCAATCGCCGCCTCCAGGGCAACAGCCAGCGCTTCTCCGCTGGCTTTCGACAGGAGCGTGGGCATGGTGGTTGGCGTGAACCACGTGATGTTGCAGGCGAGGTTGAAGCCGCCTGCCGCCATGCCGATCAAATCCTGTTCGAATTGTTCGTAATCGATGTCAAGCGTGGACGGTTCAAACAACGTGCCGCCCTCGAGGGTGCCGCACAGGCGCAGACCGGTGACCATGGGGTTGATGCCAATCTTGGAGAGCATCATGCCGAGGTCGCCTTGGAAAACTTCGCCTTCTTCGAGCACGACGGTGCGCTTCTGAATCTGGACGCTGCCGCCCATGATCTTCGCAGGAATACCGACGGAGTTCAGCTCACCGACAATCGGGCCGGGGGGCATGCCGGTGTCTTGCTTCTCCACCACGATTTGGTAGGGTGCGACATCGCCAGCCTTGGCGGCTCGACCTGCTTCGGTCTTCTTGAGTTCCGTGAACATCTCAAACGAGTTCAGGGCGGAGGACGAAACCAAAGCAGGTTGCACGGCGGTTTCGTAGAGCGTTTCCAAATCATCAAGGTTGAAACCGGCCCGCTCCCAAGCGAGTTTCATCAAGCGCTTCTTGGCGACTTGAATCTTCATGTTGTCACGAAGCGAGGCTCGCATGCCGAACATGGCCGATGCAGGGACGCCGTGAATGTCGATGACCGCAACGGTCTCGCCGCTGGTCAACAGGGCGTGAAGGTCGCTCACGGTGTCCTTCTTCCAGGACATCACCTTTGGAATCAATTGATCACCTCAATGCGTTGTGCAGGACCCATCGTGGTTTTGACGTGAACCGAACGGATGTTACCGATGCCACGCTCCAATTTGGTCGTCACACGGTTGAACACTTCCATGGCGTTGGCGAGCAGTTCGTCGTGGGATTGCTTGACGGTTCCAAACGAGGTGTGGAAGGTCATCTTGTCACCCGACTTGACGACCACGGTGCTGGTCAAACCGCTGGCGATGATGGAGGGGTCAAGGGTGGGGGGAACGGGGCGAGGCATCTTGCCCCGTGGACCGAGCACGGTACCGAGGTGGCGACCGATGAGCCCCATGTGGGGGACTTCGGAGAGGAAGAAGTCAAACTCGTTGGCGACCTTCTTGGCTCGGCCTTTCTTGCCACCGAAATCCTCGATGTCCTGGGGGGAGAAAACAGCAAGACCAGCGGCCTTGGCTTTCGTAGCAGCCTCACCCGCAGCGAACATGGCGACCTTGAGTTCGCGACCCCGACCGGAGGGAAGACGGATTTCTTCCTTGATACGGTTGGTTGGGTTCTTCAAATCCACGTCCTTGATGGTGAACGAAATGTCCACGGATTCGACGAATTTTCGCTCAGGAGCCGCTTCCAAAGCGGCTTTGATGGCTTCACTGATTTTTTCTTCCATGTTAGTTCACCTCGGCGGTCGGCGAAGTGCGCTAGGCACTTCTCCCGCAGTTCGTGAGTGTTCAATTAAAGCGCTCGTCCCATTCTCCTTTTGCAATGATCTCGAGGGCTTCAACGGCCCAGTGACCGTCGACCTTCACACGCATGGACACGCAGGTTCCGATAACCTCGCGGGTTTGCGCCTTCAGGTCACTTCCGGTCAAGTGTCCAAGGCCTGCTTTTTCGCGGGCCACTTCCATGGCCTTCTCGAGCGGCAGGTCCTCGACTGCGGAGTCCATCCCGCTGTTGCACTTCGGTACGCCCAAGGCTTTGATGATGAGCTTGGATGTCCATGGCTTTGGCATTGATGTCAACTCCTTCCTTACGAACGTAGGCAGGCCTCCGACCAAACACCCCTATTTAATCGCGCCGCGGTGGGCAAAGGCGCTCTTCATGGCGCCGACAAAGGCGCTCTCAGGGCGGAGGCGCCCGTGCCGTCATCCTCAATGGATGTTGCCTCGGATGGTGAGCATTCTCCGCCCTGAAAACCAATTTTCTTATAGCCAGTTGGCCAAACCACGAAGCATGAACACCGCTGCACGCCGTATTGCTCTCCTCTTGGTGGCCCTGCTCATCGTGGCCGTACCACCCATTGAGGGGTCGTCATCAGGAAAGCACAGCCAAGCCGGCCAGGGGTGCACCTGCCACACCAACAACAACAACGGCATGAGCGCCACCCACAACTTCACGACAACCTACATGCCTGGCATCATCTATGCCGTGGGCATCAACCTCAACGGAGGCTCGCAATCTTTCAACGGCGGTTTTAATGTCGTCGTTGACAAAGGCACACTAATGAATCCCGGAGCGGGCGTTCAAATCAACACCCCGACCTCCAACAGCGCAACACACACGAGCCGGGGTCAACTGGGCTGGGACTTTGAATGGATGGCGCCGACCACCGGAAGCGGGACCGTGACCGTTGAAATCGCCGTGCTGCAAGCCGATGCGAACTCGCAGAACACTGGAGATTCCTGGGACCGCCTTACGGTGACGATCCCCGAGTTCACGCCACCCCCTCCCCCCAACGACCCGCCCGAAGCCTCGAATGTCGCAGTGACCCCTTCTCCCGAAGCGCGAACTGACGCCGACCTCTCCGTAGTGTACGATTACGCCGACAACGACAGCGACCCCGAGTCGGGCACCACCATCAAGTGGTACGTCGACGGCACGGTCAACACCGCCCACAACGGGAAGTCCACCATCAACTCGTCCTCCACCCAACCCGGACAGAAGTGGAAGGCCGAAGTGACGCCCAACGACGGAACCGACGCCGGTGCTGCCGTGATGAGCAACGAGATCACCATCATCGATATCGACTCGGACAACGACGGCGTCTTGGACGGTCAAGACCAATTCCCCACCGACCCGAACGAATGGGACGACACCGACGGTGACGGCGTGGGCGACAACGGGGACCTCTTCCCCAACGATGGCTCGGAGAGCGCCGACACGGACAACGACGGCGTGGGCGACAACGCCGATGCCTTCGACAACGACCCCACGCAAACCACCGATAGCGACGGTGACGGTTACGGCGACAACGCCTCGGGCAACAACCCCGACGCCTTCCCCAACGACGCCGGTGAATGGGCGGACGCCGACAACGATGGCGTGGGCGACAACGCCGACCGATTTGACGACGACCCCACCGAGACCACCGACACCGATAACGACGGCGTGGGAGACAACGCCGACGCCTTCCCCAACAACCCGGCCGAGACGGCTGACTCCGACATGGACGGCGTGGGGGACAACGGCGATGCCTTCCCCAACGATGCCAGCGAAACGGTAGACAGCGATGAAGACGGTGTGGG
>JAUREJ010000056.1 GCA_030827475.1 Candidatus Poseidonia sp. | reverse complement strand
CGGTACATCACGCCAGCCTGCATGGCCTGCACGGCAAGGTCGATGCCGGCTTGGGGGATGGGTTTGAACGCCTTGTTGTCAAAATCGACGATGGATTCGCCGCCTTCGATGACGAGTTTTCGTTGCTGCTTGGTCGATTCCATCCCGTTCCCTCCAGTGCGATGGAATCGCTGTCTATTTTCAATGTATTGAAATGAATATTCATGGCTTTCATGCATCAAGTGCTTGAAGTTCCTGAATCATGATTTCACACAATAAACGGCAATCCTCCGGGGTCAGCGTACTTGGGAGTCGGAGGTCGCAGAGACCGGATAATGTACGGTTGGTGGCCTCAAGAGATTGCGGTTCAATGTATTCCCAATGGCGGTGAACACTCGTGAATCCCTTGGGTGAAGAGGCCCCAAACCACTTCAGCATCACGCCCCGCTTTGCGCAATGAGCGACGAAGGTTTCAATGTCTTCTCGAGGCTTCTTGACAATGAATTGTATCGATGTTGGTGCCAGCTCAACCGCAGAAGAATGAGAAGGCAGAAGCAAGCAGGAGACGCCGTCAAGCCCAGATTCCATGGCACCATAAACGGCCCTCCACGTTGCGTTTCGTTGCTCAAGGTCCTCCAACTGTGGCAGAGCAACCGCAGCGGATAACTCGTTGAGGCGCATGCTGAAATTCGGGGTGACGGGGGAATAACGATTCAAAAGGTCGGCGGGTGGAATGCACCCGTGTTGCTGATGAAGTTCGTAAGAGCCGCTCATCAACACCGCTTTGGCTGCTAAGTGGTCGTCATCGGTGATGATGACACCTCCTTCGCCTGCATTGATTTGTTTGTATGTTTGAAGTGAAAAACAGCCAGCGATGCCGAAGGTGCCGAGAAGGTGGCCGTCCCAGCGCGCCCCCAAGGTGTGAGCGCAATCTTCGATGAGCAGTACGTCGTGTTTGCGGCAGAGCCTTGCGATTTCTTCCATGTTTCCGAAATGCCCTCGCATGTGAGAGAGAAGGAAGGCTTTCGGGCGATGGGCTTCGATTTGAGAGGCCAGGTGATCAAGGTCAACGATGAGGTTCTCCGTAATCTCCACCAGTTCAATTGAACAGCCGACGTTCGCTAAACTTCCCGGTACGGGCGCCAACGTGAACGCATTGAGCAACACCGTGTCTCTGGAAGAAACACCTGCGCAGCGAAGGGCGAGGGTGATGGCCCCCCCGCCAGAATTCACGCAAATGGCGTATTTTTTCCCATGATACGCTGCGAAGGCTGTTTCCAACTGCGCCACAAATTGACCGTCTGCCCGTGTTTCACCATAACGGAAGAGTTGTCCGGAGGTGAGGACATTCATCGCATTGTCAAGCGATTTCTGTGGCAGTGGAGCCACGCGCGTGAGGGGTATGGAAAACACCTTCCGCTCGCTCATGGTTCTTGCTGTCACAACATGTTTAAATCAACATCTCTGAGTAACCAAATTAGGGATGGGTGCAGTTGGGACAGAAAGACATTGTCATGCCTTGGCATCTCAACGTCGTGGACGACCCCGTAACGCTGTCCGAACATCTGGTACACCGAATGTATCACAATCGCAATCCACTTCTGATTACGCTGGAAGATAAATTTGCAAGCCGTGCCTACGTTAAGGAGCACTCGGACTGTCAACTTCCTGAACTGTATCATTTTGTTCAAGCCAAGGATTTTCACATCCCCTGGAATGATTTACCAGAGCGTTACGTTTTGAAATCAAATCACTGGTCGGGGGATTCAATCTTCATCATCGACAACGCCAAAGAGCCTCTTCCTCACCTTCCACGTGCCCGATTTCCAAAATTGCGTTCGAGGGAGCAGCATGGCTACTATGTGATTCGTAAAGGTCGGGACCAATACGGGAGGCCGTGGCCACGATGGCGTATTGAAAGGAAGCTTCGGCGCGTGCTGAAGAAGGATTTCCCCGTATCTCTGGAATGGGGGGCGTACAACATCAAGGAACGGGGTATCATGATTGAAGAATTCCTTGAAGGCGATGACGGCGGTGCACCCGCCGACATCAAATTCCATTGTTTTGGCGGAAAAGTCGGTTTCATTCAGATTGAATCAGGACGGTTTGGCAAAGAGATCAAGCAGAACATTCACCTCCCGGATGGCTCGCTCATTGACACCCTCTCCGACGCGACCAAATGGTTCAACGACACTTCGTTCGGCAACCTGCGAACCCACCTTGGAGATGAACGAATATCTAGAATGATTGAGGTCGCCGAACAGTTGAGCCATGAAATGGACTATGTTCGGGTGGATTTGTTTCTCATCGGCGATACCGTGTATTACGGAGAATTTACCAATTACCCCCGTTCGGGCCAACCTCAGGGACCTGTATGGGAGGCACTGGCCGGAAAATTGTGGCGAGAAGCGAGGGGCGTTGCACCCAACGCAGAACAAGACAGCGTGGTGGATGAAGCGCTTTCGAAGCGGACACATCATTGACGACCAGCGTCGTACATCTCACGGAGGCTGCCGTCTTGGAGCATCTCAAGGGCGATATCGGACCCGCCGATGAGCTCGCCGTGAACGAAAATCTGGGGCATGGTGGGGAAGTCCGACCAGGCACAGATGGAAGGGATGGCTCGGTGGTCGCTCAACACGTTGACGGAAGCAAATTCTTCGCCAAGGGTTTGCAACACCTGAGCGGCTCGGTTGGAGAAGCCGCATTGAGGCTCGTTCGGGCTGCCTTTCATGAACAGCACAATGGGGTGATCGTCGACAAGGCTTTGCAGTTCTTCGGGGGTCCATTCCATGGTGTTCACTCCTGATTTTTCTGGATTCGGCGAATGTGCACCCCTTGACCGCCGCCGTGCGGGTCAAAGGCCGTGTCACCGGAGGTTTCGGCCTGTGCTGGGGTCATGCACTTGAGGTCAAGCGCGTGAACGGGATGGGGAATGTGCTGACCCATAACGGCGAGCACCTGCTTCTGTCGCTGCAAGGGTCGCACGCCCTCAAAGGATGGCGAGATGATGCGGACGTGGAAGTGGTCGCCCGAACGGTGGAGGTCAATGACCTCAACCACAGCATCGGGAACGGCCTTGAGGACTTCGGCTTCAATCCACGCCTCTTCTACCACCGTCTCGCCTCAGTCCATAACCACGAGCCTTGTGCTTTGAACTTGATTGTTCACTGCGCTCATGCCGAGAGGCGACCGAGGATGGCGTCAACGGCCTGTGAAGCCTCCACTGTCAACCACGGTCGAACAGCCTCGGTGTCAAGGTCTTGCTTGAGGCGTTGGGTGCCGCCACCGCTGATGTTGAGCACAACGCAGTCTTCTTCCTCAACTTCGCCCACCTCAATCGCCTCCTGAAGACTCGCCAAAGCGATGGCGCCGGGAGGGAGGATATCGATGCCTTCGGTGGCTTCGAACAAGGACTTGGCGGCTTCGGCCACCGGTTGCTCCACGACGTAGGTTTGGCCGTCGGAATCGTCGAGAATGTCGTGCACGCCGCCGGTTTGACCGTACGCTGGGGCGGCGTTGAGCAGGAGGTCGGAGTACACGTCGACCTCCTCGTCGGGGAAATCCTCGTCCACCAAATGGTCTCGCCCGGCCTGCCAGGCGTTGTGAATCGGGCTGTGCTCAACGTTTTGCGAGACGTGTTGGCGAGGGACGGGGCCGTCAAAAACGCCCTCGTCCACCAGTCGCGTCGCCATCTCGTGCGTGCCGATGGGGCCCGGGCCACCGCCGATGCCCTGGAAGTAATGGTCGGGCAGTTGCCCGATGGTGAAGGCGGCATCGAGCATGAGCGACCCCATGCCGTCGCGTCGTGCGACGTTGTGGACACCGCCCTCCAGTACCCACTCATCAAGACGTGTGGCCAGTTGCTTCGCCACGCGTTTCGCATCGGCGTAATCCCCGCCTTTGAGGACGACAAGGCGCACGCTTTCGCTGGGGTGGTCCTTGCGCAGCCACAGGCGCTGGGCGTGCTCTTCGCCCACGATGACGATCAGGGGGGTATCGGTCAGTCCACAATAGTGTGCAAAAGCCCGAGCGGTGTTGCCCGCACTGGCGCAGATCACGCCGGTGATGCCGTGGTCTCGCAAGCGTTGGATGGTTGGAACGGCTTCAAGGTCCTTGAAACTCCCCGTCGGGCACAGGCCGCCTTTCTCGGGCCAGTAACCGTGGAAGGTGACCCAGAGGTTGGACAAGCCCAACGCTTCGCCAAGGGCCTCTGCTTTGTAGGTCAAGGTACCGGCGACCAGTTCGTTGGCTTGCGATACGGGCAACCAGTCTTCGAACTGCCACATGCCTTCCACGTCCTGGACTTCCAGGGGTTGATGGTAGACGGACTGCAACAGGGCATTGTCGGTATGATGAAGGGTGTACTCATCGTTGAGAAGCTGGTTGGTTTTCAAGCATTTGAGCTGATACTTCATTCTTTCACCTTGCCATGGAAATGGCTCTATTTCCCTTGAATTCAAGGGTGCGTTTAAGTCTTCACCACGCCAATTCGGCAAGCGTTTCGGGAAAGCACCTGCGCGGATTCGCCGGTTCAAACCGGCCGGCCAACCGCATGGGTGGTCCAACCCATCGAGGTCAAGGCTTCCAAATCCAGGACGCGTCGTCCGTCGTACAACAGCGGGCGGTTCATTCGGGACAGCAACGAGCTCCAATCGATATCAACGCAGGCTTTGTGGGCGGTGACGAGCACCGCCATGTCGTAGCCTTCAGCAGCCGCGATGTCGTCCACCCATTCCACGTGATCGGGCATGCCATCGGCTTCCAGATGAGGGTCGTACACGCCCACGCGAATGCCCTTCTCGTGAAGCGCCTGCGCCAGCGGTTCTGCAGGTGTTTCTCGGGGATCACCGACTTCGGCCTTGTACGACCAACCGAGCAGCAGGACCTTGGTGTTCTCAGACGAGAGGCCGGCTTTCCAAAGAATGTTCACGAGCACCTGTGCGACGTGGCTGGGCATGGAACGGTTGACCGCTCGCGCAGCGGTGATGAGGCCTGCCGGCACGCCCACGTCGGCGGCTCGCTGAATCATGTAGTACGGGTCAACGGGGATGCAATGGCCGCCCACGCCGACGCCGGGGGTGTAGCGGTGGAAATTCCACTTGGTCGCTGCGGCGGAAAGAACGTCCTCGACGTCCACGTCAAGCGCAGGGAAAATACGGGCCAATTCATTGACGAGAGCGATGTTGATGTCGCGCTGAACGTTTTCGATGACCTTGGCCGCTTCAGCCACCTCGAGCTTGCCCACGTAGCGAACGTCCTCGCTCGTGAGTTGACTGTACAGGCCGACCAGCGCCTCGCCCACCTCGGGATTGGAACAGCCGATGACGCGGGCAACCGAGCGCACTCCGTGGGCGGCATCGCCGGGATTGAAGCGCTCGGGGCAATAGGCGATGTC
>JAUREJ010000055.1 GCA_030827475.1 Candidatus Poseidonia sp. | reverse complement strand
AAGAAGAGAAAGCCCGCCTTCGTGAAGAACAACGGACTTGGCGAGAAGTTGAGGCGCGCATGCGAGCCGAAAACGAGGAAGCCGAACTCAAGGCCGCCTACGAACGGCGCAAGGCCGAAGAGCGAGCACGGGCGGCGGTGCCCGTCTCGACCGAGGTCAACGATGCGTGGAAATCCCTCGGCGTCTCACCCTTGGAAACGGAAGCCGCCACCACGTTCACCGCCGAGGGCGAAGATGCGAACGCCGCTCACCGGGCCAGCGACCAGTCGTCCCTCACCGACGAGGCGACGGGCGGCGACGAGGACGTGCTCCACGCCGCCGAATTGGTCCAGGTTCGCCAAGACGCCGGTGTTCAAGCGGGCGTGGAGGAGCCCGATTGGGAACTGATCGAGAAACTTCACGAAATCGCCGAACAGGACCATGTCGAGGTGCCCGACGTGCCCGCAGCACCCGACCTTGATGCCCCTTCCACCGGTGAGCCGACTCCAGTGACCGTGGGTGAGGAATCGGCACCCGACGCCCCCGTTCCACCTGCTCAAACCGGGGAGGACGTCGTGACTTGGGACCTTGCTGAAGGCGAGGACCTCTGGGGCGGAACATCGTGGGAAGAAGAGTAAGGCGGAGAACTGCCGTTGAACAACACCGTCGAGCGAAGGGGTGATGAAGCCTCGCCGGCTCGCAAGAACGATGGTGCAACGCCCACGTGGGACTCGCGACTTCACGCCCGCAGCGATGAAGCGCCGTTTAGCCCTTGAGCACCTGCTCGAAGACGTGGCCCAACGCCACGGCTTCTCACGCGTTCAAACACCCATTTTCGAGTCGCTTGAGTTGTTTACGGCCAAATCCGGTCCCGGTGTTATCGGCCAACTCTACGCCTTTCAAGACAAGGGCGAGCGGGACCTCACGCTCCGTCCGGAGTTGACGGCTCCGGTGATGCGCATGGTCGCTGAGGAAATGCGGATGGACACCAAACCCTTGCGCCTCTCATACTACGGGCAGTGCTATCGCTACGAGGAGTTCAAGACGGGACGCTATCGCGAGTTTTTCCAGTACGGCGTTGAACTGATCGGCGCTTCCGGCCCGTTGGCCGAAGCCGAAGTCATCGCCCTGGCCGTCAACATGCTCCATGCAACGGGGCTTGAGGGTTGGGAGGTTCGCATCGGCCACGTCGGCGTGCTCAAGGACGCCTTGACCGGCTTGGGGCTTTCAAGCGAGGTGGATGCCACCACGGGCGAGCCTCCCATCTCCAGCGCGATGCGCCTGCTTGACAAGGGCGACGATGCCGGCTTAGCTGCGCTCTTTGAGCAGCAAGGATTGGACCCCGCCAACGCCGAACCTCTTCGGGCTTTGGCCTCTTTGGAGGGCGGGACGGAAACGCTTGGACCTGCTCGTGAACTGCTTTCGAGCATGGAGGGCGTTTCCTTGGTGGCTTTGGATGAATTGGAAACCACCCTCACCGCCCTTGCAGCGCTCGCTCCTTCTCCCCCTTCCCTTGCGGTTGACCTGACGGTGGCTCGCGGTCTTGACTACTACACGGGAACGGTGTTTGAAGTCAAGGTGGATGAACTCGGTGGCGAGGGCCAGGTCCTTGGCGGCGGGTCGTACAAACTGCTCCACCTCTTTGGATTGCCCGATTTGGACCCTTGCTGTGGGTTCGGGTTGGGCTTTGATCGCGTCCTCTTGGCGCTTGAAGCGCAAGCGGAAGCAGCGGGCCGTGCAGAAGCGATTCCCGGCGAATCCGACGGTCGACCGTTCATCGCCGTCGCACCCAATAAAACGGATGCAATGCCCTTGCTGCCCTTGGTCGCTGCCTTGCGGACTGAAGGGGTGCGGGTGGAGTTGCTGCTCTCGTCAAAGAATTACGGCCGCATCATCAAGTGGACCGAAGGCATCGGTGCGAGTCACCTGCTCGTCGTGACGGCTGAAGACATCGAAAAGGGCGAGGGGCGCCTCATCAATTTCTCAAACGGTGACCGGGCCGACGTGACCCTGGACGCTGAAGCCGTGCTGAAGGCCTTGTAGAGATGAGCAGAGGCCTTGTGGCCGGACGAGTGTTTGGTCGCTACTCTTCGTTTTCGTGGCGGCGTTGGTTGACGAACATCGCCATGCCGAGGGCTGCAGAGGCCATCACGAGGGTGAACCCGGGGGTGTCTTCTTCATCCATCATGTTGTCCTCACCGGCCTGGAATTCTTCAGTCCAGGAATCGGGTGAAATAGGCATCTCGAGACGGCTCTCGGTGCCGAGTTTGATGGCGAAGTGGGCTGGGTTTCCCTGAAGGAAAATTCCGGTTTGGGTTTGGTCACCTTTGACCTTCATGGTGACCTGGATGATGGGGTTGTCGTCTCGTCCGTCCCACTCGAGCATGTCTTCGGTGACGCTGAAGGCGAAGGGCACGTTTTGTTCGCCCTGTTGGATGCCGGTGAACTGGTTGGTCCAGATTTCCATGCCCCCTTTGAAGACCGTGATGTTGAGGTTCTCGCAATCGTTGTTGCAGGGTCCGTTGTTGTCGCCGTTTGTCCAGTCACCGGCAACGTCGATCTTGAAATTGCCCCGGAATTCGCCGCCTTCTTCCATCAGCAGACGCATTTGAAGGTCGGGTTTCATGCGAAAGCGTAGGTTGATGTCAATGACACCGTTGGCCTTTTCTTCTCGCAATTCGCCTTCTGCCGTGGACTCTTCATCGGTGTTCGAGAAGTGCGACCAAGCGTCGGCAAAACCGTCGTGGTAGAGGTACATCGTGCTGTTGTTGGCGTTGGGTTGGCGCGGGTCTTCCAGCTGTTGCTGTTGAGCGTTGACCTCACCCGCTTGGACGGGAACGAGCAACATGGCGACAAGGAACAGCGCAAGAACGGCGGTGCGACGCATGGTAAATCCAGCCAAAGGCTTCCATTTGAAGCCTTCTTCAAACCGAGTGTTTCGCTGGTCGTTCAGTCAAAGCGGTGGAAGTCCATGTTGTTGGGCCGTTCCGGGTTCTGCTGACGGGTCAGGCGCAAGGCTTCACCCAAGGCGTCGGGCTTCATTCGAGCCGTGTTGAGTTCGTTGCCGCCCACACCCGTGATGATGGCCATGACCTTGATGGTGTCACCAAAGCCGGCGTCTTGACGAGCGCCCCAAATCACGTTGGCGTTTTCGCTGACCTCAGCGGTGAGCAACTCCACGACTTGATTGGCCGATTCCAGCGTCATGTACGGCCCGCCCGTGACGTGGATGAGCACGCCGGTCGCACCCGAAATATCAACGTCCAAAAGCGGATGGTTCAGGGCTTCGTGAACCACTTCCTGAGGGCCGCGGTCGGACTCGCCGTAGAGCATCATCGTCACGCCGCCGTTGGACATGATCGTGCGAATATCGGCGAAATCCAAGTTGATGAGCGATGGCAGGGTGATGGTTTCCACGATGCCTTTGACGATTTCAGCGACGAGTTGGTCCATGATGGAAAAGGCCTCGTCCAGCGGCAAGTTCGGCACGAAGTGCAACAAGCGGTTGTTGTCGAGCACCAGAACGGCGTCGGCGCATCTTCGCAGCGATTCCAAGCCTTCGAGGGCCCTGCTCATGCGATGACGGCGCTCAACGTGGAAGGGCGTCGTCACAATGCCGACCACCAGGGCGCCTGCGGCCTTGGCTTCCTCGGCCACGATGGGGCAAATACCGGTTCCCGAACCTCCGCCAAGACCCGAGGCGATGAAGACCAAATCAGCCCCCGTCACGATGCGTCGAATCATTTCTCGACCGGCCTCAGCACACCGACGACCGGTGGAGGGGTCGCCTCCTGCACCCAACCCTCGGGTGATGTGGCGCCCGACGAGCAATTTCTGGAGGGCGCGAGTGTGGTCGAGGTGTTGTTTGTCGGTGTTGATGGCCACGGTCACGGCGCCTTCCACCCCGAGGTGCGTGATCCGATTCAGGGTGTTGTTGCCCGAGCCGCCGCAACCGACGATGAGAATGCGCGGGTCAGGTACGCCAAGCGTGCTGACTT
Source organism: Candidatus Poseidonia sp. (assembly GCA_030827475.1). Lineage (GTDB taxonomy): Archaea > Thermoplasmatota > Poseidoniia > Poseidoniales > Poseidoniaceae > Poseidonia. The sequence continues at coordinate 1,647 of JAUREJ010000055.1, read as the reverse complement.
CCTCGTCCATGAGGGCCGTCACGCCACGGTTCACGGCGTCGGCTTTGAGTCCGTTGATCATGTCGGCAAACGCCGTGTCGTGGGGCGAGGCTCCGCCCGTTGCTCTTGAAGTGCCTGAAGGTCCCATCCCTTTCACCTCTCCATTGGCCAGCCTCGTCTTCCCCCTCTTAACCGCGAGGGTCGCGACCGCGAGAAAAGGGCCGATTTTGAGACCTGAAAATGCACACCGTTCATGGAATGGAACTTCGCCTTCAACCTTTGAAAAGGCATGGATACCAACACCGTTGTCGACACCGTTGAGGCCCTCAAAAGCCGATGTTCACATTGACGAAATATAAGTAGTGGAGGCAAGTGGGGGGAAATACCTCGCTTAGCTCAGTTGGTAGAGCACCTGACTGTAGTTGTGTAAAAACAAACGTCTCAGCAGACATCAGGGTGTCCCCAGTTCAAGTCTGGGAGCGGGGACCAACAACTTCAGTTCAGTTTCAATGTTGGTCACCGCGCACTCGAGAGGTTGTTCGCTTTCATCTGCGTCTTCTCTCTTGGGAGAGGGGACTATCATCGTCGCCATACGGTACGCCCCCGCTGATGGAGAACGGTTCGGGGAACATGAAGGTCATCATCATGCGGCACTTTGGCCGGCTCTCGCTTGACGAGGTGGACCGGATGTTGGAACTGTGCTGGAAAAGCCGCTGGCGCTTTGTGGTTAAGGCAACCCACCGTCTCGTGGCCAAGGCATATCCGGATTATCCCAAACGTGCGGAAATGGAAGCACACGGGTACACCTCGGTGGAATATTGGACGCACCGATGAAGTCGCTTCGACCGCTGAACGTGCAAGCCCTTCGCTCGAAAGGCGGTGTGGGTTCACGTCGGGTGGTTTCTGTGCCTCACATCTTGCGCTGAGGCATGTCGGTAGCAGCGTTGCCGAAGGTGTACATTTGCATTCCAGCATCTCGGTACAGTTTTGGCATCTTGCCGTCGGTTGCAAAGCGGTAAAGGGCCACAACGGCCACCTGTTCTGCAGCGTTCACCCAAGCCAAGAGCAGGCCAAAACCGATGGCTCCCACAAGCAGGCCCGCTGGCCCCAAAGCCGTCGTCAAAGCCAAGGTCAGGATGACCAGGGGAATGGCGATAAGGAAACCGACCAAGCCGATGCCGAGACCGGAGGTGATGTTTTCACCCCACGTGCCGAAGAAGGTGCTTTTGCTGGATTTCAAAGCCTCTCCGAGCCCCTTGCCTTCAATGATGAGGTGGGGGAGCATGAAGAAGGTCATCACCCACCATGCGAAACCGCCCACGAGGTGAATCACCATTGCAAGGGCTTGGTTTGCGCTGTTTTCGCTGCTGCGTGCGGCCCCTTCAAGGGCCTTCAACAGGAGACCGACAGTGCCGGCGATGATGCCCCAGAGGATGATGATCGGGAGTTTTTGGACGGCGGCGTTGAAGCCGTCGGCGAAACTGGGGTCGCCTCCCGTGAGGCGAATGTTGGCGTTGGCGATGATGGCGCAGTTCCAGAACACAACCACGATGCTCAGAACCATGTAAGCCACGAACGTGAACCCAAGGTAGGCGGAAGTGAACGATCCGTCCGGGTTGACCGCCCACGCCATTTCCAAAAATTGGGGCAGGGCCATTCCCACCAGGC
>JAUREJ010000054.1 GCA_030827475.1 Candidatus Poseidonia sp. | reverse complement strand
TTGAGAGTTCGCTCCGTTTTACGATGATACCCAACAACGGCGAATAGCATCCTGCGGCAGGAAGGACGAGAAATTTTCCATCCGAATTGTCAGATTCAGCTCGCATGGTCTCGGAGATTCGAACAGGGGGACGACTCTGCCTCCAATCCACAAGAGCCAAAATTTGGTGAGTCATCGAATAGATTTCCCGTTCAGCCTCCGTGAGGCTTGCTTCATCGACAAAATCAAACTCAAAACTTTCGTTGTCGGCGTTCACATAATCGGTAAAGGTCCGAACGTTTTCGTTTGAAATGCCATTGCGGTCTTTCTCGGTGATCGGGACAATGGTGTATCCCATTTTTCGCATGTCGCCTAGATAGGATGGGTTGTTTACAATTTCTTCATTTGTGGCATAAATGACTTTTTCGTCGCGTGCTGCCAATGCAGCCATTCCGATTTGAGCGATTTCAGCCCAGCGCAGCTCGTAGCACTGATTCCCTTTCTCACGATGACGAACTTCTTCTGCTAGACCGGCGAGGACACGGTCTGAAGTGGCTGATTTCAAAATTGCTTTCACTCGTTCACTGTAGGTGCTGCGGCCCACATTCGTGCGTTCACGATTGAGCGCTTTTCGCATGGACGGAGTCAAGTCGGTGACGTTGTAGGAAAAGAGGAAGTCTTCCTCTTCACTGGCGAGCACCCCATTGATATATACGCGAGACAATGCATCACTTCCGTCGCTCTCAAGGATGCATCCGTACTTGGTCGTCTCCAACACTTTTGAGCAATTGAATTTGAGAAACAAATCTTTTGCAGCAGCGATGTCGTTTTCAGAAACGCCTTCAATGAAGAAATCCGTTCCAACCATCTCGTTTTTCGTATCGTCGTACATCACGTGAAGGGTTTCGATGTTGGCAAAGCCTTCCTTAGGATGCATGGAAATCGTATACGTGCCGTGTGCAGAGCGAATGGTTGGCTTCAAACCGTTCCGATGAAGCGTTGCTAAGGCGTCCTTTAGTCCAACCCCAAATTTTCCAATGATGCCTTGTGGGCCTTCGTGCTTGTCTTGGTTTTCGTTTTGGGTGAAATGCTCAATTTCAATTCCACGCCCATAATCTCGGACGTGCCAACCGATTCCGGATTCAGCCGGATAGATGTCGATCTCGTTCGAACTCGTCATGAGTTGTTCATCGAGGGCATTCGAAATGATTTCTCGAACGGCGTGGTAAACCTCCCAATTTTCCAACACTTCTTCCATGTTCAAATCAAATGGACGCATCGTTCTCACCTCACCGGTGCATATCGTAAATCGCATCCAGCGAAGACTGAGCATCTCGGCTCTTCTCCATCGCTTCTTGGATGAGTTGCTTGACGTTGGTCTGGCCTACCTCGAGGGACGTGTGAATGCCGTGCATGGCACCAAACTCGTTGTTGATGTTCTGCAGGTCGCTCATGAACGAGGTCTTGAGGGCGTCAATGCTTTCGGTCAGGGCTTCCCATGCTTGTTTGTACTCGACTTCGTCGGTTCCAGCACGGCCCTTCATGACCTCGCCCTTTTCCTTAATGGACTTGAGGAGGTCGTGAATCGTCTGTTCGGCCTCGTCGAAGACTTGGTCAAGCGCTTGCTGCTTGCGACGGTCGGAGTGAGCCAAAGGCGTCCCCTTGTTTCGGATCTTCTGGATAAATTCCAGGAGACTGTTCAGCTCACCGGTCACGTCGTTGGGCGTGACAGGTGCTGGAGCGGTCAGATTCATCGACGACCAGAGAATGAAGGCTCCCACGACGAGGAATCCGACTTGCAACATTTCCATTTTCGTTCACCTTCTTGTTGTAGTTCACTTCTTGAGGGGGCGATTTGAACCCCCGAGAATTAGATTTGGTTGGCTTCCAAACGTGTTGGAATAGAAATGACGGTAGTAGGCTCGAAGCAGCGAAGCGTCTTCTTCAGCGAAGTGGTAGTTGCTTCGCTCGTGCCCCTCAATGAGTTGTTGGAACAGGCGAGCATAGGCGTAGACGTGAGCGAAATGACGGTCTTCGATCACGTCGAGGTTCGGGTCCGTCAGGATGGTTCGCTTCTCACGGACACCCGCATCGTGGGTCGAAACCATCAGCATGTTGTGGGCGGGTTGGTCCTCGGTCAGTCGGATGTACACGCGCTCAGGGTTGGGCAGCAGGTCCGCTCGCACCTTGTGACAGTGGACCAGGACCTTGTCGGAGCCGGCCTGCTTGAAGGCGTTGGCCAAAACTTGACTCACGGTTTCAATCATGAGTTTGGTGATGGGCTTGTCTGCCTCAACGAGAGCTTTGGCGGGAGCGAAGATGTCCAGGACACAGAAGCCACCGGCTTCGAGAATGTCTTCCCGGGAGGTGGCCAAGGCTCGAGCGCTGGCAAACATCTCACGAGCACGTTCCAGAGCCTCGTCGTTTCGCTGGCCCAGAGCGAGGGCGCTCACTTCGCCAAACGAGAACGAACTGGCCGTGGTCACACGGGTACGTCGGTTCAAACTCCATGGGCCAGCGGGGTTGGTCTGGACCGGGTCGTGGATGGTGAACTGCTTCGCTTGGGTGATGTTCTCCTGAGAAGCGATGGCCGTGCGTTCATCGGAGAGGTCCATGAACATGGGATCGAGGGCAGGCACGCCGGGGAAGAGGGTTCGCAGCACGGACTCAATGCAGGTCAATTGCCGAAGACGTCGTTGGGTCAAGTCTTCACGGTCAGCGAGGTCCAGTCGGACACCGTTCAGGCGCTTCGAGAGCGTGCCGAAGGCGGTTCGCAACAAGGTCGTAGCAAAGTTGGCTCGGTATTCCTGAGCCATGCTTCCGTAATCGTTCTTGACCTTGTCAGCATCGTCCAACAGGATGGTCTCGACCGCATCCTTGCTGAACAAGGAACGGGCGACCTTGGCGTGGAGGAGAGCGTATCGTCCGATTCGGGCGGTTCCACCGAGGGTGGTTTCGACCGAGCCGATCTTACCGCCAGCGAGTTCAAGGGCGGCTTGCCACCAAGCGAACTCGTCGGCCAGCGCCTTGGCTTGGAACTGGGTCCGTCCCTCAGCGAGGGAGTGGTCGGACTTGCCCCCACCGATGTCGTTGGCTCGGTGGAGGTAGATGTAGTGGATTCCCGTGCCGTAGGTTTCGGTGTCCGAGAAGGTGACTTCCAATCCCGTGATGTAGCCGAGGTGGTTGAAGACCACGGGCGAGACCTGGACCCCGAACTTCACGAAACGGAGGTCTTCGCGGTGACGGTAACCGTTCTTGACGTCGGCCAGGCCAAGTCGCTCGAGAGCGGTGACCAGACCCGGGGTTGGATCTGTCACGAAACCGTTGGTGAGCTTGTCGTGGTCAGCACCGCCAAGGACGGTGATGACGCCAAACTGGTAAGGTCGACCGTCTTGGTCCTTCGCCTTCAATTCCTTTGCCGACCGAGCCGCCTTTTGGAGGAACTCAATCGCTTGAGGCAAGAAGCCCGTTACGCCCAGAGCAGGGTCGTACCCTTCGGGTTGTTGGGCGTTGCTGGCCGAGGAGCCCATCTGGAGGATGGCGCCGTGCAGGTGCATCTTGTTGTAGTGGACGTAAGCCATGGGCTCGCCGTTCAAGCGGGTCATTTCTCGGGGGGTTTGCTCGTTCACCGGCTTGCTGACCAGGTGTTGTCCCGAAGCGATGGGTCCACGGGTCAACTCACCGTTGTTGTGGAACTTGAACAGGTTGTGGAAGGAGCTCTTTGGTTGGTTTGGTTGAGCAGCGACCTGACCGGTTCCCGACGTCGTCGCTTGGGGCGCCTTCACCGAAGGGGCGGTGGTCGTGGCTGCGGTAGCGGTTTGGTTCAGCTTGGCCATGTTGTTGGTGAACTTCTCCGTCACGTATGCCTGGAAGGACTTCTGGAAGTCCGAGGCGTCGCTACCGGTATCGTTCGTTGACGTGGAGGAGGTCTTCGATGGGGAGGATTCAGAACCGAAGAGCGACCAGGTTTTGGGTTCCTCGTTCTTCTTCTCGCCGGAGAAGATGGAGGGGTCAAAGGTTGGGTAGGTTTCGTCGGTCATGGTGATGGTCTCCTTTTCTTCTGGAGTGGGGATGAAGGCGTTGGTTTGATTCAAATCCTTGCTGACAGGATTTGGATTCGAGGTCGTTGGGTTGGAGGTTTGTTCCTCGCGGGGTTTCCGGTCGACTTGATCGACGGGGATCAGAATCCTACGCTTCAAACGCCCACCTCCCGAGCGATGTTCTGCACGGTTGCGAGGTTGCCTTGGAGTTCGTTGAGGAGTTGGAGCGTTTCCTGAACGAGCTCATCTTGTTGGGACTGAAGAAACACAAACCGGGTGCGCATGCGGGTCATCATTTGCCCAACGTCGCCTGTTCGTTCAAAGTCTTGGAACATGGATTCGATCTCCTTAAATTGGGTGAGGAGGGTTTTATGGAAGGTCTCTTTCTTGCTGATGGAATCAACCATCACCTCGTTCGCGGTTTTGAGAATCTCCTTTTGCTTAAGGTTCGACACTTGGCGACCGATCAGTTCCTCTTCGACGTTGTTGGCTTGGATGCGCACGCCGTATTCAATGTCGTCGAGGATTTCCTGCATGTCTTGGATTTTCATGATGGCCGCCTGCTCACCTCGATTGTTCTCGGCCTTCATCTGCTCGTTCTCGGTCTTGATTTTCTTGACGTAACGAGCAGCCCAGAGAGCAGCCGCACCGCAGGCGACAGCGAAGCCAGGGTAAGCGGTAATGGCGTTTGAAATCATTTCAGTGTTCATCTGGAGTGGGAGGAGTAGGGAATTTTGGAATCAAATTGGAGGTTGTCCGAATCAAATCTCCTCAATCAAAAAGGGGCTTTTGCCACCCGTTTTTTATGGTCCCCGAACCATCGGTTCCCAAATGTGCTCGAAAGATTGGGCCCCATGTGAGCCCCTCAACGAAGCCTGTTGGGAGGTGAACGAAGAATCCTCAAATTTCTTCATCGGGTTGAAGATTGTAAGTCGCATGGTCGGCAAGGAGCAGGATTTGTTCGGCACGGAGCGAGTTCATTCGGCCCATGACCTCCGAGAAATCTTCGAAATCCAGCAAAGCTGCTGCATGAATTCCCCTCAACAAAGGGGTACGGTCTTCAGCTTCGACCAAAATAAAGGCGACATCGTTGGAGCCCGACCGATCGCATTCATCGAGCGCCTCTTCGAGAATGGTCACCGCCCAAGTATCGTCACGGATTTTTGCGTAATTTGAGAGAAATGCCAAATTGGCCTCAAGATTCTTGGTTCCACCCGTCAAACCCCAATAAACCATGCACAATCCAAGTGAATAATCGGTTGCTTGGTGAAAATCGAGAGAGTCGTTGACCACTGCGTTGTCCAACACAAGGGACAAGATTTGAATGGCTTTTTTGATTGAGGTGACGGTTGCCTCGGTGCATTTCATCTCTGAACTTTCAAGGGATTTTTCCGAAATTTCGTCTTCAATCAATCCTGCGAGAAGCCATCGCTCGAATGCATCATTGAACGAACAGGCGTTCCCCTCAGTGCTCTCCCATTCATCCAATTTTGTGGAACAGAGATTTCGTACCAAGGTCCCGGCGGCAAGCCCCCCCGTTTGAACAACCGTTGCAATGAAGGGTTTCATCGCCTGCAAAAACCGAACCATGTCCCGCATCCTGTCGCCCTCTGCGGTGGTCCGAGGGGAATGATTTGGATTAAAATCCGAAACCTTCCGATTCGAATCAAAATCCAACATCTTTCCACACTAACAGAATCCAAGAACTCAGGAGAGGAATTGGGGATGAGGAGAGGGAGAAACGGTTGGCGCATGTCTTTTAGGTAGGATATCCTAGCAGACGCGTTGCAGATTATTTGAGAT
>JAUREJ010000053.1 GCA_030827475.1 Candidatus Poseidonia sp. | reverse complement strand
CTCCGTTGAGTGAAATCGCCACGTGCTTCGGGTTCTGAGCGTCCAGCCACTTCTCACGCGGCACCTTGGGGTTGCCCCCGAAGCCCGAGAGCAAACGTCGCTGGGCGCGGACCGAATCGTACAACAGGTCAAGCGGTTCTTGGTCGGTCAACTCGAGGGTGTCCATGTGCGGCTCACGCCAGCAGTAGGTGCACGCAAGGTTGCACTGGTCGACCACGGGCGACATTTGCATGCAGTTGTGGCTGGCGACGCCGTAGAACTTGCCTTTGTAGCATTGACGGTCGCGCAGCAACGATTCTTTGGTCCAATGGCACGTTTTCACGCCACCGTGCTCGCCCACAATGTGGTAGCGTTGCTTTTGCAGTTTGGCTTTCAGCTGCGGGTCCATTCCTGCCATGCGGCTCACTCCTGGAGCCATGGTCCACGGTCGGCACAGGCCGGTTGGGGATGGCTCGGATGCTTCCCCGTGAGGGGGCCACGCTATCAAGGGCTCGCTCAACGATTGAGGATGGGCAGGAAGGCGTTGGCCGCCTTCTCGCAAGCGTTGGCGACGTCGTCCAAACGCTGGAGAACCCGATACATGTGCATGGCCGCCAGTGCATCATCGTCGCCGTTGGAGAAGACGTATTTTGCAGCCTTCGCTTCGACCATGTCGGCTTCGTGCTCCATGAGGTTGACCTGGCGGATTTGCTCTGCGACGGCATCTCGTCCGGCTTTGGTTTCGCCCGAGATGGTGAATTCACGCAGGGCGTTCACCGTGTCTTCGTAGGTGGCCACGGTTGCGGCCACCGCCGCTGCCATCTCCTTGAGTTTGGCCTTTGCTTCTTCGTCTTGGTAGAGTTCACGGAAGGCCAGTTGTTCGGCGACGTTTTGTGCGTAATCGGCGATCCGGTCCTGACGGGTCAGCATGTGCAAGAAGTGGTCAATGCCGACATGATAGCCCAACCGCATGTCTTCGCGGAGCATTTCTCGAAGTTCGGTTTTGAGGTTGTCCGCCTCCAATTCGGCGTCGATGGTGGCCTGAATGGCTTCGGAAGCGTCCTCGCCGTCGCAGACAGCGTTCACGGCCGTGAGCATGTGGTTGGCCGTGACTTCGACCGCTTGAGCGTGCTCGTGGAACTTGTCAAAGGGCGAGCTTTGCAAGCGCTCTTGACTGGCATCCGAGAGGGCGTCTTCGACGTGGATCTCGCCGCCGCTCTTCCAGATGGCCACGCCCACAGCGATGAAGGAAAGCGGCAAGAGCACGATCATGTTCAGCACATCACCGCCCGAGGCCACGAAGAGCACGACGGCACCAAACGCCGCCACGGGAACGCTCGCGACCCATGACGCAGCGATTTTTCCAAACACACGGAAGTCAACGCCTTTGGCGCCCCCCGCTAAGCCGACCCCGACCACCGCTCCCACGAGGGTGTGGGTGGTGGAGACGGGCACGGCCAAGAACGGCATGGAAAAGACGAGGATGGTGGTGGCTGCGCCAAATTCTGCTGCAAAGCCCCGAGTGGGTGTGATGTCGGTGATCTTCTTTCCGATGGTTTCCATCACGCGCCATCCCCATGTCATCACCCCGATGGCGATACCGGCCGAGCCCAAGAGGACCAACCACAAGGGGATGGGGGCTTCCTCGGCAAGGAGCATGTCCGGGTTGGAGAATACGTCCCAAACGGCGGCCATGGGCCCGATAGCGTTGGAACGGTCGTTGGCACCGTGAGCGAAGGCGACATAGGCGGCGGTGATGATTTGCAACCAGACGAAGATGCGCTCAACGCCCTTGAAGCCGCGGACTTCCTCTTCGATGTCCACGCGGCGCAGCACGTAGTAAAGGGCGATGCTGGCGAGCACGCCGATAGCGGCGGCGAGCATCAACGCGTTGAACGGCAACCAAGCGTTGTCGGCGTAGGGGTTGAACACCCCGTCTTCCTTGGCGGGCAACCAGTTTGATTTGTCAATCCAGCCGTTGCTGTCTGCTCGGGAGATGAAGCCTTTGAGCGCTTTGAACTGAAGCGCAAGACCGAGAACAAAGAAGGTCGGGAAGGCGAGAATGGGCGCTAACCAGCGGGAGCGGGACACGGGATCGTCGTTGTCAAGGATGGTCTTCTTGATGATGACGTAGGAAAAGAACGCCATCAAACCGCCCATCAGCGGACTGGCCACCCACGACATGACCACCTTTCGGACAACCTCCCAATCGATGAGGCTCGTCTCGTGCTTGACCTCGAGGATCAAACCGACGCCGATGATGCCCCCGATGATGGAGTGGGTGGTCGAGACGGGAAGGCCAAGACGGGTGGCGATGGTCAGCCACGTGGCCGCGGCCATCATGGCGGCGATGAAGCCCAAGGCGATGTCCTGCGAGAGAACGGTGTCGGCTACCACGCCCGCATCGTTGAACGGGACCGTGAGAATCCCCTTGCGTACCGTTTTGGTCACGGCATCGCCGGCGAAAAACGCCCCTGCGAATTCGAAGATGGCGGCGATGATCACCGCTTGCTTCAGGGTGAGGGCCCGGGAACCGACGGAGGTTCCCATGGCGTTGGCAACATCGTTTGCACCGATGTTCCAGGCCATGTAGGCGCAGACGATCAAAGCGAGGGAAATCAGAAGCACGGTTACGGGTTCCATGGAGCGCTCTTCCCTTGAGACAATACATATACAGGCTGGTGCATATTCTATATAGGTCTATGGAGTGGAAAGGCCATGGGATACGGCCCGGGCGACCAAGAGGTCAGAAAGTTGCAATCAACGGGCGGCAGCACCTACACGCTGAGCCTGCCGAAACCCTGGGTCGTCGAGTTCGGTTTGGAACCCCGTGACTCGTTGTGCGTGGATTGGCGGCCGAGCGGAGCGCTTCGCATCACCCCGCTGAACGAACGAACCGTACGTGAACTTCATGCCTTCTTTGACCATTCACGTCTGCCTGAAAACAGCCTTCACGACCATCTTATGGGGGCTTACATTTCAGGGGCCGATGTCATTAAGATCGCCTTTGAGGAAGAGAATCGCGCCGTCTTAGCTCGTTCAGTGCGGCGGTTTCTCAAGTCCACGCGCGGCTTTGAAATCGTTGATGAGCAGTCCACGAAGATGGAATTGCGGTGCTTGTTGAACGCCGCCGACATGCCTCTGTACGCCAGTTTGAACCGAATGTACCTCTTGGTGACCTCGCTGATGCGAGATATCATCAACGTTTTCGAAGGCGGCGACGCTGATTTCCTGAGCGATGCTGAGGAGCGGGAATCCGAAGTCGACGCGCTGTTGTATTTGGTTGAGCGGCAAACACGGTTGCTGCTCGACTCTCACAGCGTGGCTTCAAAACTCAACCTCACCGGGCCGCAGGCCCTGGAATACGCCAACCTCGCTCGAAGTTTGGAACGGATGATGGACCACGTGAACGCGCTGAGCCGTTTCACCACGGACCACCCACGTTTTGTCGCCAACGTTGGGTCGTTTCCCCCGCTTAAACACGTTCCAACGTGGATGGGGGCGCTGAAGGAATTGATGATTAACATTCGGACACGAGATTCAACACGGATTGAGGAAGCGCGCCACGTCCTGAAAAGCACCCAGACCGCTTTGCTCGCCTACGAACAAACCCACCTCCGCAGCGGTGCTGACGGCGCTGACCTTGCTCACGCCCTCGGGATTTCCGAATCCGTACGACGGTTGTGTGCGTATTCCCGTGATTTTGGGGAGGTTTTGCTCAACATGAAAATCGCTGCAGAAATGACCGCAGTACGGTGATTCACCGGCGACATATTGGTGTTTTTTCAAACACTTAATTTAATTTTAACATCCATGTGTTGGCGATTTCACCATGGATTCATATAGGGTGCGGTGTAAAATATACACTGAAGGAAGCACACCTTCAGGGACCGACATGGACAAAGAACTTGACACCTACACGAAGCTTGCCGTTGAATCATTTGCGTACCGCAACGGTATCTTCCGGAGTTTTTGGGACCGTTGGATGACCGCTGTTGCGTTTTATCGCAGCGGAGTTGACCGTCGAGGTGCGCTGATGGCAAAAAGGAGGACGATTTGAATGGATGCATACTTGGAACGCTTTGTGGACGAAACGATGGACGCTCAGATCACCCGAAACGGGATCTTCGCTCGTGAAGACCTCGGTTCGCGTGTTCGCCGCTGGCTCCGCATGAAGTAAAGCGATTCTTTACAAGAAGCGAGGTTCATCAGCCCTCATGGGTCAGAACTGGGTGCCTCACCTGTGGGGTTTGCTCACGCCCGGGTTCACCTTGGCGTGTCTTGTTCTTGGTGAATGGTGGATGGCCGCTCCGGTGGTCCTTTTGCTCCTCGTTTATCCGCTGCTTGAAGCGTTGATCGGGCAGTCCGCCGAAACCGATCCCCTCCAGGAAGGAAGGGCACACGACATCATCGTCCATCTGCATGCGGTGCTTGTCCCCGTGGTTCTGATCACCTTGCTTTGGAGAGTTTCCCTTGACGGGCTGACCCTCCCGGTGGCCTTGGGTGTGCTTTCAGCAGGGTTGAGCAACGGGGCCTCCGGCATCGTCTCTGCCCATGAGCTCGGCCATCGTCGCCCGAAGTCGAAGAGTTGGTGGACGGCTCGCCTCTCGCTTTTTTCGGTGCTCTACCTTCACTTTACGACCGAACACAACCACACGCATCACCGACACTGGGCAAGAGATGTGGACCCCACGTCCTCGCCCTGGGGTCGCAGCATCTACTCCCACGTGCTCCAAACGGTGCCTCGTCAGGTGAAGGGAGCCTTTCGGGCGCGACCGGTGGACACGCGCCGCTCCCTGTTGCTTGAAGCGACCTTCCTGCTCATCCTCGGTCTGTTCGGTTGGGCGTACTTGGTTGCTTACGTCGGCCAAGCCCTCGTGGCCATTTACCTCCTCGAGTTCGTGAACTATTTGCAACACCACGGCCTTCGGCGAGGGGACGATGAGCGCCCCAACGCCACCCACGCCTGGGAGAGTCGTCACCGCCTCTCTCGATGGACGCTCATGGAATTGCCGCTTCACCCCTCGCATCATCTCAAAGCCAGCACGCCGTACCAACGGCTGGACGTCCACGATGAGGCTCCACAACTGCCGTTCGGCTACTACGGCATGTTCTGGATCGCCTTGCTGCCCCCGCTCTTTTCCACACTGATGAAGCGGCAACATGCCTTGATATTGCCTTCATGATGGGGCGTCATTCATCTTTGGACAGATTCCAAAAACCGCCATCGACGGTTGTCGATTCCTCGCTCGGGGGCACCTCTGCCGGCGATGCCTCCTCGTCTTCGGTTGCCTCGGGGGTTGACGCCTCCTCGGTTTGCACCTCCTCGATGGATGGCGTGGCTTTGGTTGAGGCCGTCCCGTGAATTTGAGCGAGCAAGGCTTCCCGGCTGGTGTAGGAAAACGCCGTGGTTGAAGTGCCGTCTTCATCCGATTTCTCGTCTTCGCTGTCCCGGGGTCCAACGTCAATGCCCCCACGGTTGATGCGGACACCAAGCTCCTTGCCGAGAACACCGCCAACAATGGAGGTGAGTCCACCGACAACCAACAACCCACCCACGCCCAAGAAGGGTATGGAGAAGCACACCAGGAAGGGGTCAAATCCGTAAGAACTTGGAAGAACGCCGAGTCCCTCCAACAACGTGAATCCCCCTCCAAAGGCAAACGGCAACCCAAAGAAAAACAGAAACAAACCAAACCCGATCATGGCGGCGCGGGTACCGCCCGTGACCTCCGTTTTTTCCTCTCCTTGGTCTTCTTCCACAACGTCGGCTCTTCAGGGCCCTTCAAAATGCTAGCGGAGATGCGAAAAACGAGGCCATGAAAACATGAGTTGATATAGCGACTCCAGCCGCTCTGGTACGAAAGGTGCCGAAATGCTAACAGTTGAAGGTTTGACAAAATCCTTTGGAAGCGGAGGCAACAAACTCCAGGTGCTCAAAGGCGTTGACATGCACATCAAACAAGGCGAGATGGTCGCCTTGATGGGCCCCTCCGGCTCGGGCAAATCCACGCT
>JAUREJ010000052.1 GCA_030827475.1 Candidatus Poseidonia sp. | reverse complement strand
GAGCGGATCTTACCCCGACATTGCCGCCGACTGGACCCAAGTCCTGCCAAACCATGACGACGTTGATGGCTACCACGAAACTTCGGGAACCTCGTTTGCAACGCCTCGCACGGCCGGCATCTTGTCGTTCGTCCTGGACCGCTTGCGAACCGAAGTTGGTGACATGGGCTCGGGAGCAGCCGACGAGCAGCGGAACGGTTCGCTGGTTCTTGGGACGTGGCCGGAGGCATCTGCTGGGAAAGGCGGGGGTGCATCGATTGACAACGCCGATGTTCGTGATGCGCTCAACCGCTCAGCTTGGTACCCCTCCTTCTCGACCTGGGACCCAACGTCAGGCACGATGCCCATCTCCCCTGTCGCCCCCTGCACACAGGTCGGGTGGGGCGTGGTGAACCTGTCGAACATCGTCCCCATCATTGAACATCTCAACGGCAGCCAACCGATGCCGGACCGGCCTTCGGATGTTGTGGCGTGCATGCAAATCAATCAGGAAGCACGAGAGGCCTACTGGGGAGTTTACCCGACCGAGAACGGCATCTCCTCTCAGATGGCCGCTGTCAGGGATGATGAAGACGAGTGAAACGGACGGAGTCCGGGGGCCAAAAACGACTGATTGCGTTGTCATTACGCCGATTGTGGGGCTCGAACCCACGACCTTGGGATTAACAGTCCCACGCTCCACCAGCTAAGCTAAATCGGCAAAGTGGGCGACACACCTCCCCTTTATCACGGCTTCGTTGATGGGGATTGAACCGTCTCCAAGAGGCGACCGTCTGTTGAGATGGGCTCCTGGACGATTAGCGGCAAATCACACAGTTGGGCGAGGGTCGCTTCGGGAAGCGGGCGCCGGTGGTGGAAGGTGAGGATTGGTTCGCCCTTTTCGACGGCTTTCCCCCGCTCAACATGAATGACATAACCGACGCTCAGGTCGAGCATGTCGCTCAGGTCAAAACGTCCTGCGCCGTGTTCTCGGGCGATCTTCGCCATGGTGAGCGCATCGATGCTGTGAAGGAATCCACCGGATTGTGCCACCACTGTGGTCGTCTTTTTCGCCTGCTCCATGACCGATTCCGGTTCCTGAATCAACCGTTGAACCGTGGTTTGCAACACCCCTTGTTGAACGCACATGGCAGCGAAGACCTCCAGTGCTTTGCCGTTGTCAAGCACCTCTTCCATCCGGTTTCTTGCCTCTTGCTCGGTGAGGTTCATGGTCATGGAAAGCAAAGCGGCACCCTGCATGATGACCAACGAACGGGTGTCGCTCGAACCGCCTCCTTTGAGGACATGGATGCTTTCAACCACCTCGAGGGCGTTGCCGATGTGTGTCCCGATGGGGTGCGACATCTCGGTGATTTGCGCCAGGGTTCGAACGCCCAACCCTTCTGCAGTTTCAACCATTGATGTGGCCAATTCCCTCGCCTCTTCCCTGGATTTCATGAAGGCGGCAGAACCGACTTTGACGTCGAGGACCAAGGCATCCAATCCTTCTGCGGCCTTCTTCGAAACGATGGACGCGGTGATGAGAGGGACGCTGTCGATGGTGTGTGTGACATCCCGCAGGGCGTAGAGCACGCCGTCTGCAGGTGCGATCGCTTCGTTTTGCACAGCGATGCAGCACCCCACGCTCTCCACTGCTGCAACCATTTCCGCCGGCGTCAAAGCGCATTGAAACCCGGGAATTGATTCTAACTTGTCGATGGTTCCTCCCGTGTGTCCCAAACCACGACCTGCGAGCATGGGCACGCGACATCCGCACGCAGCAAGCGCCGGAGCCAACATCAACGACATTTTATCGCCCACCCCACCGGTGCTGTGTTTGTCCACGACGGGAGGGCCTTCCGGCCAGGTGAGTCGGGCCCCCGACGCCATCATCGCTTGGGTGATGAACACCTTGTCGGTCGTCGTACAACCGGAACGGTGGACGGCCTTCAGCCATTGAACAGCCTGGCTTTGAGGCACGCTTCGCTGAGCGATGCCTGCGATGAAGTCCAGGAGAAGGTCGCTAGGCTGGTTTTCCCCGTTTGCAATGGCCTTGAGGAGCGGGGTGATGTTCAATCCCCCACCTCAAATCAAGCCGATTTCCTTCAGGCGCTGGTGAAGATAATCACCCGCATTGATGGATGGATAGCGAGGCGTACCTCCGGTCATCGCGACAAAATGAGGGTGAGGCGTCAGGTCAACCTCGTTACGGGGATGAACGAACATGGGCATGGAGTACCTTCGGCTGTTGGCCTCCTTTGGATTGACAACCCGGTGGGTCGTTGATTTGAACAACCCGTTGGTGAGGTTCTGCAGCATGTCTCCCGAATCCACAATGATGGCATCTTGGTCTCCTTGGACGCTGATCCACGTGCCGTCGTGATCCATCACCTCCAAACCGTCCGCCGTGGCGGTGACGAGAAGCGTGATGAAATTGATGTCCTCATGAGCGGCTGAACGAACGGCACCTTCGGGCGTGTTCGGTCCCAACGGTGGATAGTGGATCATTCGCATGATGGTGTTGCCTTCTTTCGCCATGTCGGACAACCAATTGGCGCTTTTTCCCAGATACACCGAGCAGGCTTCGAGGAGACGTTCAGCGAGGGATTCCATGCTCGCATAGAGGCGTTCGGCGGTGGGTTGGAACCCCTCGACGTGCTCGGTAGGCCAGATGTTCGCTGGGTAACTGGGGGAGGGTCCTTGCTCGGGGTAAACGCGTCCAGCCTGCCAGAACTCCTTCAGGTCCGGTGCGGGGTTGTCCTTGGCATGTTCAACGCCGAAGGCGGTGTAGCCTCGCTGGTGCGCGATTTCCGGTTGCGAATACTGCCGCTTGGTCGCTTCTTCCAAGTCAAAAAACGCATCGCATTGCCGGTAGGTTTCGTCGATGAGCGTGCGAGGGATGCCGTGGTTGACCAAGGCAAAAAAGCCGATGTCCTTCAGTGCGCCGCCGACCTGCTCCACAAAGGCCGCATTCTCTCCCTCATCATCTGAAGAAGCGAGACGAAAGTCAACGGTTGGAATTCGCCGCACCATGGCCCCATCAATCCCTGTATGCGTTCAGTTTCCAGAGCAGGCGAACCATTTCGATGTAAATCCAGATGAGGCTCATGAGGATGCCGAAGGCGGCGTACCACTCCATGTTCTTTGGCGCACCGGAGCGGCTTCCCGATTCGATGAAGCCAAAGTCGCTGATGAGGGTGAGGGAGGCGACGACCAGGATGAACAAGGTCACGCCGATTCCGATGGGGCCAGTGGTGTGCAAGAACGGCACGGAAAACCCAGATACCCACGAGAGGATGAAGGAGGTCAAGTAGAGGAACATGATACTGAAGACGAGTCCACCCAACACTTTGTTGAACATCGGGGTGGGTCGAATCACCCGTGAGGCGTACATGGCGTACATCGTTGCGGTGATGCCAACCGTTCCAAACGCGGCTTGAAACACGATGCCTTCGTACATGCTCTCAAAGTACACGGAGAAGGCACCGATGAAGGCGCCCTCAAACAGAGCGTACATGGTCATGAGGGTTGCAGGGTTGTTGGGGCGAATGAACATCAACAGCAAGGCGATCACAAGCCCTCCGACCATGCCGCCCATCCACA
The DNA here is from genome assembly GCA_030827475.1 of Candidatus Poseidonia sp. Taxonomy (GTDB): domain Archaea; phylum Thermoplasmatota; class Poseidoniia; order Poseidoniales; family Poseidoniaceae; genus Poseidonia. The sequence continues at coordinate 2,598 of JAUREJ010000052.1, read as the reverse complement.
GAAGGCCGACCAAGAGTCCTCCGTCACCGTTGTTGATGGCGTTCAAACAGAGGACGGCAGAGACGAGTGCGCTCAAAACGGTGACGCCGAGCAGGTACCCGGTCTTTTGCATGCTCCCCTCAACGGTCATGCGTTCGGTTCCGGCGAGGTTGCTCCAGAAGTTGTTGTTCAAAACGGGGTTGCTGCTTCGAATCTCCATGGTATCACCTCGTGCTCGCTCCGGTCCTGTTTCAATGTTGCTCTAAAGACGCATGTTCGGCCACCTGTTCTTCGTAGTAGGTGGCAAGTTGGTCCATGGTCCAGCCTTGAAGCAGGTAGGTTTTCACCATCTCTTCGTTCCAACCTGGAACCCTGTCCAACATCGCTTGGGTCACGGCTGGCTCGGATGCGTTGAGCACCGGAACGGGCCACTGCGGTTCAGCCGCACCTCTCGGTACGTCGGCGAAAACCTCATCGGCAACAGCCTGCTTGACGGTCTGTCCGTCGTTTCGCATGTTGCGCAGCACGATGTACGCTCCAGCCGAGAGCACCAGTGCCAAGATCATCACCACCATGAAGAAGGATTGCGCTGCGTCACCGCCGGTGTTTTCGGTGCCGTCTTGCACTTGTGCAGCCCGTTGTGCTGAAGAGCAACCCCGATCATCGGTGGCGACGCCGACCTCCGTGTCGGGGCAGATGTCGTTGTCGTCAAGGACGCCGTCGTTGTCCTCGTCGAGGTCGTTCGAACTGTTGTTGCCCTCTGGCTCGATGAGCATACCACCAAGATCGCACCCGAGTGCGTCGCTCTCGTTCACACCGTCCCCGTCAGCATCGGCGAGGGTGAGCGCGTCGGTCGGACTGACATCCACAACCGATTCGTCGAGCGCTGTTGATAGCGCCCATGCCACCTCAACGCCGTCCAAGATGCAGTCCCCGTCGGTGTCGTTCAGGTTTGGATCACCTCCGTGGAGCTGTTCCGCTTCATGGGTTAACCCGTCAGCATCGGGGTCCAATCCTGCCTCGTCTGCAACACCTGTTGCGGCAACGCTTCGTTGGGTGCGCTTCAAACCGTGCTGAACTTCCCAGGTATCCAACAACCCGTCTTGGTCACTGTCGGTGAAGTCGTCCACCCGTTCCCAGTCCGCTTGCCAGGCATCCAGGTAGACGGCTGCAATCTCCTCGCTTGTGATGAGCACGCCCATCTCACGGTTTCGAACGAGGGCTGAAGCGCCCCAATTGATGGAGGAGATGAGCACCTGTTCACCGTCGATGATGGCGCCTTTGTTGTGCAATTTGGTAACACCGTTGGCATCGGAACTCATCACGATCGCCGCCGTATCGTAGCCCTGCGTAAAGTTCCAGTCTTCGTTGAAACGGTCAACCGCTTCTTGGATGTCTCCATCAAGGTAGGCGCCGTTGAGCGCCAAGCGTATGCGAACGCCCCGTTGGGCGGCGTCTTCGAGGGCTTGAACGATTGGGTTTTCGCCCCATCCGTACGACCAATCGAGGTCCAAATACTGAAGGGACAACAGAATTTCTTGTTCTGCACCGTTCAGCATGTCGACAAGCGATGCGATGCAGTTGTCCGGGCACACGAGAAGTGCCGCCTCATAATCGCCAACAATCCCCTGTGCGACGTTCCCCACAACGGGACCGGTTGCGGGGAAACTCCACCCTGCGGGTGCATCGCTGAGCAACACCGGGGTGACGTGAGGGCGCGAAGTATCTTCGTCAAAGGCGAGGTGTTGCTTGACCGTCTGGGCAAATGCAGGGTCTTCAATCAGCACCCCCCAATCCCGGTTGCCGGACTCACCGGGTGCTGGTTGGGACGACGACTTCCAATTGCCAGACCCCATCCAAACGCTTGAGTTGTCCCGAACGGCGACCTTGCTGTGAATGTATGCGTAGGGATTTTCTCCGGTATCACCGAACCAATACACCGCAACACCCGCTTGTTTGAGGTGCGTTGCCATCCCCTTCTGGGCGTCCATGTCGTATTGGTTCCACCAGGAATCCCCGTAGTCAAGCACAACCCTGACGTCGACGCCACGGTTGGTCGCATCGATGAGGGCCTGCACCAAATGGGCCTCCTGAAGTTGATACAGATGCACGGAGAGGGACGATGTCGCCCCGTCGATCCAGGCGAGCAAATCAACGAGTCCGTTCTCTGGAGCGATGAGGGGCGTGACGGTGCCGGTGCTGGTGACGACGTCACCGTAGCAGAAGGTGCTGCCTCCCAATCGGCTCCAACGGTGGTGCCAGTCGGCAACGGTGTTGGTGTCCGGAGCATCACCGCAACCGCTCCCTCGCAAGTAGATGAGGTTGTCAAGATTGGAGAGTGGTTCGACGAGGGCGATGCCGCTCCATCCTGAGAGCGAAACCGGTCCGTTCCCGTACACGAGCGTGTCGGCCTCAATGCCCGACGGGTCAATGAGTTGGAGAGCGGTTCCCGAATCGGGGAAATAGAACGGTCGGTCCAAGACGCTGTCCAGGTCAGCGATGGTTCCGGATTCGAACACAGCAAGGGCGTCGGCATCGTTGGCCAAAACCACCGAAGAACCGGCATCAACGGTCAGTGAAGTGAAGGTGGCGTTGTAAGTGCTGAGCGTTCCGGTGGTC
>JAUREJ010000051.1 GCA_030827475.1 Candidatus Poseidonia sp. | reverse complement strand
GCCATTTGGTCCTCGGTCCGCCCCGTGTTGGTCTTGGGACGTGTTGCGATGGTCCTGTCCATCATCGTGCTGGGCGAACTGTTTGATGATGCACGCATTGGTGGATTGACCGTAGGGGTCTGGGCCCTCATCGCAGGCATTCCGCTTTTCCTTCTCGCTTCCGTGGGAATCACCTACGGCGACCGGCTGGCGAAGAGCGAGGCTGAGAACGAGGCTCGCAAGCCGTGAACGGTAGGAAGCAATCAAAAAGTCAAGCGAACATGCAAAGGCATGGGAAAACCGGTAGCGATTCTGCTCACGCTTCTGCTTTTGGCGCTGCTCCCCTCGGGTGCCGTCCACGCCAAAGAAGACGGCATCTACAACCGCTCAAACGGATGTTCCTGCCACGGTTCATCCAGCGGATTTTCCGCTCAATTAACGGGTTTGCCCTCGGCGTACACGCCGGGAACAAGTTACACCCTCGGCGTCAGCATGGCGGGTTCACCGGCGACGGGCGGGTTTAATCTGGAGGTGAGCAAAGGAACCCTCTCCAATCCCGACGCCAACACCCAGGTGGCGAGCAACGGCCTGCAAGCCACCCACGATTTCTCACCCGGAACGACTTCGTGGAGCCTTGATTGGACTGCGCCGCCTGCAGGGTCGGGAGCAACGCAATTCGACCTTGCTGTGGTGTCTGCAAACAACAACGGATTCAGCAGCGGCGACAGTTACGCCACCACTTCGATGTCGGTGAGCGAGGCCGTGTCCACCAACAACCCCCCCGAGGTCAGCGATGTCGTGCTCACCCCCGCCCAACCCACCACCTTGGATGCTCTCACCGTCACGTACACCTACGGTGACGACGACGGCGACGGGGAAAGCGGGACGGTGTTCGCCTGGCATCGTAACGGCGTTGTTCAAACCGCCCATACAGCAGCAACCTTGCCCGCCAGCGCAACCAACAGGGGAGAAACCTGGTTCGTCTCGGTCACGCCCTCCGACGGCGTCGACGCAGGAACCGCCGTCAACTCGGCTACCGTCACCGTGCTCAACAGCGCACCCGCCGTGACCGACCTCGAGGTGAGCGACGAGGCCCCTGACACGACCGACGATGTTTCGTTCACCTTCGCCTCAAACGACCCTGACGGCGACACCGTCCTGTTGAGCGAATCCCGATGGCGCCTCGACGGCACGCCCCAGGCTTCGCTTCACAACACGAGCACCCTGCCAGCCCTTGCTACCCGACCGGGGGATGTGTGGGACGTTCAGGTGCGAGTGTCCGACGGTGAAGATGTTTCAGCGTGGTTCACCTCTGCACCGGTGATGATCGGTTCCACGAACCAAGCCCCGGCCGTCACCAACATCACCGTTTCACCTTCGCAAAACCCGACGACGGATGATGCCATCGCCGTTTCATGGACCGAAAGCGACCCCGAAGGCGATGCCATCGTTGAAACCGAACTCGTTTGGACGAGAAACGGGGACATCCAGCCGGAACTTGACAACCTCAACCCGCTCCCGGCTGAATATACGGCAAAGGGGGACATCTGGCAGGCGAGCGTACGCATCTCCGATGGTCTTGCGTGGTCACAGCCCCAAACAGGACCCGCCATCACCGTGACCAATGCCCCACCCGTGGTCGTTGAAGCGAAGGTGGAATCGGCTTCATTTTCCGCTCTTCACGACCTCCACCTCAACTTCACGGCTGAAGACCCCGACTCGGACGAACCCTCGGTTGAAACCGTGACGTGGTACATGGACGGAGAGGCACAATCCGCAGGCAGTGGTGCGCTGCTCATGGAGGCATCCCGGCTTCAGCGCGGCCAATCATGGTACGCCGTGGTGACGGTGACGGACGGTACGGACGCTTCCACCGAGTTCACGACCCCCTCTGTTCTCATCCTGAACGCACCTCCTTCTGTGGCTTTGACCTGGCCGACGGCCTCCTCTTCACTGGTTGACCTGCTGCCAACGCTCACCGTCAGCGATGTGGACGAGGACGAGGTCTTGCTCGCCCTTTCTTGGTTCAAGAACGGCTTTCGAGATGCCTCCTTGGAGAACGCGACCGGCGTCCCTGCCGACAAACTCGCTCCCGGACAGGTGTGGAGCGTGGTGATTCAAGCCACCGACGGGCAAAGCACGAGCGAGGTGCAAGAGCACACGCACGTTGTGGCAAACCTTGCGCCAACCGCCGCCGTGGACGTCCGCTCAACCCAAGTTTGGTCGGGAGAAACCACCGTCCTTTCCGCCGAAGGCTCAACCGATGCCGATGGAACCTTCCTCTCCTACCGCTGGTTGTGGGGGGGCCAAAGCGCAACCGGAGTCGTGGTGGCGTTGGTTTTGGACGCCCCAGAGACGGTGACCTTGACCGTGACCGACGCCAACGGCGCCACCGATACAGCGACCATCGACTTGGAGCCGGTCAACGGACCGTTCATCAGCCAACTTGAGGCCATCCCCCGAAGCAATGGAGAAGTTGACCTTGCGTGGAGCTGGAACGGAGATGCGACGAGTTTCAACGTGCTTCGCAACGGGGTTCTCGTCGGACAAACCGATTCAACCCGCTTCACCGACCTTCCCCTGATGAGCGGGCCGACCGTCTACTCCGTTCAGCCCTTCAACGAGGAACGGGTGTTCATCGCCGGTTCGGATTCCATTGACGCCGAGGTCGTCTTGACCGGCGTGGAGGAACCTTCACCGTCGGATGTTGGTGGTTTTGTGTTGGGCGGTGTTCTGCTGCTGGCCTTGGCCCTGATGCCGATGGTAACCCTTCGCAAAGGAGGTGAAGAAGCGTGACTCGACGTCGTCTTCTCGGCGTCCTCGCCATGCTTTTGCTCGCCTCGAGTCAGGGGGCTGCGAACCCGAGCGGCGTTGGGGCAGGCACCTTTGATGCGCAATGTGGTGGAGCCTGCCACGGCGACGCCGACATGAACCGATCCTCGCCCGCAACCGTCACGGTCGAGGCGCCCGAAGTGGCATACGATGCCTTGCTAACCAGCGTTTCTGTCACCGTTTCTAACATTCAAACCACCACCAACGGCTTGTTGGGCGTCTTCCTGCTCAGCGACCTCTCCGGCGCTGGTGACACACCCGCCGACGACGGTTGGACCGTGATCTCCAACAGCGAAGGGGGCTTCGAAAATTACGTCGAAGCAATGATCTCTCCCGGGCAAACAGAACACACCGTTTCGTGGACCTTGCGAGCCCCTTCCGTTGGGACCTACAACCTCCATGCTGCGATTCACCACGGTACGCAAGACGGCAGCGAAGCTCCCTTCTTCGGGTCAACCGCTTCCCCGGCCACCGTCAGGGTGGTGGAGGTGCCCGAAAACCTCCCACGCTTGTCAGCAACCTTCACGCCACCGACCCAAATTACCGTGGGGCAAACCACCGAATTGAACCTTCAAACCGAATTTGTTGATGGCGTCACCGTCGAATGGCGGACCGTGGGGGGTGAGGCCCAACCGGCAACCGTGCGCCAACTTGAGGACGGGTCTTGGGCGTTCACGCTCCCGGCGAGCGTTCAACCGGTCGTGATCGAATGGCGCGCTCATCTTGAGGGCGATGGACCCACCCAAACCACCCCTTGGTTCCAAATCAACAGCGACGACCCGTCTTGGTCGGTTGACGAGACCACGGCTTACGTTCAATCGGTGGCGATGTTGTTGGCGGCCACTTCACTTTTCGTCGGCCTCCAACATCGGCGCTCTGAAAGCCCCCTGAAAGCCTACGAAGCTGACTTGGACGAAGTTGGAGGTGAAGACTGATGGTTTCCGCAGGAACGCTTCACGTGGTCAGCACGGAAATGACGGTCGGTGCTTTTGCAATGGCCGGAGCCGCCTTCCTTCTGGCCGGTCTCGCAAGCCACGACCTCGCAGGCATGCGACGCCATCTCACCCTCGCTGACAACGTCGCTCATTTCGCCCTCGCCTTCGGCTTGTTGGCGATGCCGATGGCCATCATGACCGGCATCCAAGCGAGTCCCGGCGAAGGCGTTGACCACCCGCTGCTCATCAACAAAATGCTGCTCGCCTCTACGGCCTTCGGCTTGGCTTTTGGCGTCTTGCTGACGCGATGGCGGCAAGGTTCCGGGCTTTGGTTGAACGAGTGGGGCCGCCGCTGGCAAGCGCTCGGCGGTATGGCGGCCGTAGGCCTTATTCTCACCACAGCATCCATCGGCGGCACCTTTTCACGCGGTGAGTCGCTTTTGGACATGCTGCATTTGCCTTACGAACACGTTCCGCTGATGCCGATTTGGCTGTCCGGCTTCGTCATCATCGTGGCTACGGTCAATCTGGTGTTGCTCCGACGACCAGCCCAAGCCTGATCACAAACCGGCCATGTCGCCGGTTTGGATGGTCCACTGACTGGCGTAAACGCCACCGGACGCAACGAGTTCATCGTGAAGGCCTCGTTCAACGATGGCCCCGTCGACCATGGAGAGGATTTCGCTTGCGTTGCGGATGGTGCTCAATCGGTGAGCGACAGCAATGGTCGCCCGGTCTTTGCCCGTGGAGAGCAGGTTTTCCTGAATGCGTCGCTCCGTTTCAGCATCCAAGGCGCTGCTCGCCTCGTCAAGAATGAGCAGGCTTGGGGATTTCAGCAAGGCACGGGCGAGGGAAATTCGTGCTCGTTGACCACCGCTGAGCATAGCGCCCCGGTCGCCAACCAAGGTGTTCATCCCCTCTTCAAGTTCCTGAACAAAGTCCCAGGCACCCGCCATGTGAAGGGCCGCCTCCAATTCGGCTTCCGTGGCTTCTTGGTTGTAGATGACGTTGTCCCGAACTGAGCCGTAAAACAAGAAGGGGTCCTGGCTGACAAAACCGATGGCCTCACGCAGGGAGTGCAGGGTGAAGCCCGTGATCGGTTGGCCGTTGACGAGCACCTCTCCGCTATCGGGGGTGTAGTAGCGCATGATGAGTTTCAAAATGGTGGTTTTTCCGGCTCCCGTGTGCCCCATGATGCCGAGGAAATCGCCTCCTTCAACCTTGAACGAAATGCCGTTGAGCACTTTGATGGAGGTGTTGGGATAGGTGAAGAACACATCATTGAACTCAATGGTTTGAATCCCGCCTTCGAGGGGGACAGCCCCCGGTTCATCGACGATGGTGGGTTCAAGGTCCACCGCTGCGAAGACGCGCCGGGCGGCTGCTTCGCCTCGTTGAAGCTGGTTGACGAGGATGCCAAAGATGAACATCGGCATCGTCATTCGAGTGCTGATGAGCAGGAAGGTGACCAATTGACCCGTGGTGATTTCGTCGGTGCTGGCAAGGTAACCGCCAGCGGTCACGAGCAGCCCAAACGCCACGCCGGCGACGGCGTAGATCATCGGGATGAAGCGGTTACGGTCCTTGCTCGCGCCCATGGCTTGGTCGCGATAGGAACCGGATTCAACCGAGACACGTTCAGCTTCCCACTCCTCAGCGTTGTAGGCCTGAACCACGGAAATGCCAGAGATTAGGTTCTCAAGAATGGCGTGGATGTCCCCCGTTGACTCGCGTTGTTTGCGGTATTTTCGCTGCACTCGAGTGGAGAACCAGTAAACCGCCGGAACGATGAAGAGAATCGGACCGAAGAGCACGGCGGCCAACTTCCACGACATCAGGACGAGGATGATGAAGGCGGTGACGAACGTAATGATAATCCGAATAATGGAAGTTGATGAATCGGAAACCACATCCTCGAGTTGGTTGACATCGCTTGAGAGGACCGACATGATCTGGCCGGTCTGACGCAAGTCGTAGTACGAGGCTTCCATGGCGATGAGCGAGCGCGTGGCGTCCATTCGCAAGTCGTGTTGAATGTTGTATCCCAACGTCTGCCAAGCATATTCAGATATGCCTTGGAAGATGGCGAGGCAGAGGAAGCCGAGGAAAATCAGAATCCCGTAGCCGTACGCCGGGTTGCTGTGAATACCGGTGACCATGTCTTGGACGATTTGGGGTCCGGAGAGCACGTCGGTCGTGAAGTAATCCACGGCCAAACCGATGGCGACGAACGGCATGAGATCGAAGAAGCGGGCCGCAGCGTTGGCGAAGATGCCCGTGAACACCCGTCCGGGGTATTTTTTGGCGTAGGGAATCACGCGCCAAATCTGCTTGCCGAGGACTTCTGCACCCTCGTTGATGTCTTCAGGAGACATTAGGTCTTTGCCTGCGCCGGACGCATGGGCTCTCGTCATGGAGCAACGCCCCAGTCTGCATCTCTTGAACCCTCGCTCATACGGTTGATTCGGGAAGACTGCCCAACCAATCTTTGATGAGGGTTCTCGGCTTCCCGTTGACCATGCAGAGGCAACGCCATAGGGCCACCGTTTTGTTTTCAGCCCTGATGCTGCTCCACGTCGTCTCGCCAATGGTCCTCGTTTCCGGGCAGTCCTCCCCCTTGGAACCGCAAAGTGATGCGGATTTGGCGGGGTTGGCTCAACTTGGCATCGCACCGATGGCGACGGCGGAATACGGATGGCTGGCTTCGGAAGCCGGCACGGATGTTTCCCATCTCCTGTTCCGAGACGTGACCCTCGTCGCTCCGATGGACTGGGTCGACCTAACGGGAGAATCTCGTGTTGACGGGTTTCACCTCCTCAGCCATGCCTACCCGGTGCCGACCGACTGGCACGGACGATTGGCTGCGGCCGGCATCAAATGCTTCTCCTTCCTCCCACCGAGCGGCTTCCATTGCGACGTTGCCGGCAGCACTCCTGCACAACTGGCCGCCCTCAACGTTCTTGGCATGGCCCGAATGGATGCGGTCGACAAAGTCCAAACCGACCTTGTCCGAGGCATGAACGGGCTTGAAATGTTCTCACCCAATCCGTTTGTGAACGACGATTGGGCGATGGTGAACATCATGCTCGCCGGCGACGCCCTGCCCGAAGGGACGAGCGCACAGAGCGGTGTGGAAGTGGACTCGCACAGCGGACGGTTCGCTACAGCGACCGTTGACAGCGGCGGTTTGGCTTGGCTGGCTCACCAAGACACCGTTGAATGGATTGAAGCCAAGCCGTTTTTTGAAATCCTGAATTCAAAGGGGATTGAGGTGATGAACGTCACCGATGTCTGGAGCGGAACCAACATGGCCGCCATCAACACCGGCTGGTCAGGACTTGACGGCTCGGGCATCATCGTCACGGTGGCCGACACGGGCCTCGATAACGGCGTGAACAACAGCAACATGCATCCTGATTTCCGGGACCACATCACGGGAATTCTCTCCTTCCCTCCGACCGCAGCAGAGTGCGCCTACTACAGTTTGAGTCCGTGCGGCGACGATGCGGAGGACCTTCACGGGCACGGTACCCACGTGGCAGGATCGGTTTTGGGAGACGGAACGCACAGCAACGGCGCCATCATCGGTGCCG
>JAUREJ010000050.1 GCA_030827475.1 Candidatus Poseidonia sp. | reverse complement strand
AAGACATTGATGGTGCGTACAATTTGCATGCGCCTATGAACGAGGGCGAGATAATAATACTTTACCCGGCACGCGGAAAAACATCGATTGTTCATACTCCGCGCATGAAAGGATGCTTTCATGATTGCGTTTGTGCTAAGTTCATAAGCCGTCGCGATGGGCTTTCAGATGGAGAGGGATGAACTCATGTTGAACGTCACAGCCCGCCAGGACTTGATGACCAAAATCGTTGAAACGCTGATGGTGGTCGTAGAAGACGCCAAATTCGTGTTCAAAGAGGACCGGCTTCAGGTTACGGTCGTGGACGCATCGCACGTGGCGATGGTCGATTTGAAAGTCGACGCAGCGGCCTTTGAAACGTGGGAAATCGAGGAAAGCGAACTGGCGCTTGAACTCAAGAAGGTCAAGGAACTGCTGAGCGTGGGTGCTGCCGACGACATGATCGAAATGGCGCTGCATCGAGACGCCCTTTCGCTTCGCCTTGGTAAGATCAACCTGAACCTGCGACCGCTTGACATCAGCACGGTCAACTCGCCGAATCTCCCGAACATCGAGATTCCTTCGAGCATCGAAATCAACGGCACGGCCCTGTCACAAGCGCTTCGCATGTCCCGCTTCGTGGGCGATTTGGTGAACTTTAGCATCGATGCAAACGCCTTCACCGTGCACGTTCAAGGTCAACCCGATTCGGTGAACGTGTCCTTTTCAAAAGAGGACTTGGAGTCGTTAAACTGCGCATCACCTGCACGCAGCCAATACTCCCTCACCTATCTCGTGCCACTGGCCAAACTGTTCAGCTCGGTGGGCACGGTCAAGCTGGGCTTCGGCGAAAGCTTCCCGCTCCGCATTGAGTTCAACATCATGGATGGGGCTGGCGAAGTGACCTACTTCCTCGCACCGCGCGTAGAGAGCGATTACTGAGTTCAGTATTCTCGCCAACCGTGGTTGCATTCCTTACAGGTCAGCATTCGGGTTTCAGGCTCATCCGAGGAACGGGTTTGCTCGAGGTACGAGAACACCTCAATGCAGTCGCATTTTGGACACATGTAGGTGTTTTTGGTGAGGACGCCTTGCATCTTGTCGGAGTCCTTGATGACCTCGTAGGCACGCGACTCCACGTTGGTGCTCGATTTTGCTTTTGAGAGGTCAACTTCCTTACCGCCAATCTTTGTTTTCAGGTTGGCTGGCCCGGAATAGCCACACTTGTAATTTGTGCAGCTGATGTCACCGCTGGGCGATGGAAAAGAAAGCGTCCCGCATTGAGGGCAAAACATGGGATAAACCCCTGCATAAGGAGTATTTAGGTTATGCTCTTCCTTCAATTCATTTTGCATCATCTGAATATCGTTTTCGCAGCGCTAAGGGGAAGGGTCAAAATGACCGGCCTCCAGGCATCGGTCATGTGGCTGTGGTACGATTGGCGGGCTGCAGCCGTCGCCGATGAACACGGCCACCTCGTCGACGTGCTCGAATGGGACGGGCACATGACAGAACATGCCGTGGTTGAACGTCTGCGAACCGTGGCGCTCGGCGGCTTGATACCCGAAGCGGTCACGCTCCACGAGCGCTTCCCCGAGGCGAAGGTCTGCGTCCACGGCGATGAGGACTTGCCTGAAGCAGCGTGGCCGTTGCCTTCGCATGAGCAGCAAAACTCTGCAGATCGGGCTGCGTTGCGCTTGTCGGTCGAGGGCGTCCAAGCAGCTGCCAGCGACCCCGATCGTCGTTTGGAACATTTGGTGCGGGGCAGCGATGAGTTGCGTGCCCATCATTTGACGATGGAATCTCGCTTGTTGGAGTGGGTCGGTTTGTTCTTCCCCATGTCACGGGCGACCGACCGGGCAGCGTACGTTCGGGCCACGGCCGGATGTTCTGCGCCTTCCGAGTTCGCCCAAGCGATGGGGCTTGAGGTACCGCCAGTTTTGCCTTCGGATGCGGAGTGGCGAGCCATCATGGAATGGGCAGAGACCACGGCCAACGCCAACGCTCGCTTGGACCGGATGGAGCATGCGCTCAGGGGCTTGGCCTCGGAACACCTGCCTTCCGTTTCGGCACTCGTTGGGCCGCTCTTGGCGGCCCGTCTGTGTGTGGAGGCTCACGGGCGCCAGCGTTTGGCTCGCTTGCCGTCGGGGACGGTCCAAATCCTCGGTGCCGAGAAAGCCTTCTTCCACCACCTCAAGACCGGTGCCCCGTCGCCCAAACACGGTCACATTTTCATGCATCCATGGATCAGCCGCTCCCCTCGTTGGGTGCGAGGAAAAATCGCTCGGATGCTCGCTGGGAAAATCAGCATCGCCGCCAAGGTGGACGCCTTTGAAGGCGAACCATGGACGGCGGAGCAGGTCGATGCCGTTGAACAGCGGGTCGAAGCGTTGCGCGAGGCCAACAAACAGCCGCCGTCTCGTCGGTGAGAGGTGACGGGTGTGGGCGGGGGCAAAAACCGGCGTCAGCGTGGGCCGACCCATCTCTCGCCCGCGGTACGCCTTGACCGAAAGACGCTGTGGACGCTCAACGCCGTTCCCAAAACCTCGGTTTACGGTGAGACCTTGCGTCCGTTCTCGGGGCAAGAGCACCGACGTTGGGACCCAAAACGCTCCAAGTTGGGTGCTGCCATGCTGCGAACGAGCGGTGACCCAGCCGACCTCTTGCCCGAATCCGGACAAACCGTGCTCTATCTTGGGGCCGGTCACGGAACCTCGGTCAGCCATCTCCACGACCACCTGTGCGGTGAAGCCAACCGATTTGGCGGTCGTCTCGTCACCGTCGACCTCGCTCCACGCTGCCTTCGGGACTTGACCGCCATGGCCGCTCATCGCCCGGGGCTCGTTCCGGTGCTTGGCGATGCCCGAAAACACGCCGCTTGGGGCGTCTTGCTGCCCCGTCGCGTGCCTTGGCTCTTTCAGGATGTGGCGCAGGCGGGCCAAGTTGAGATCTTCATCGCCGCTTGTCGTCGGTTTCTCGCACCCGGCGGGCAAGGCTTGCTCTCGCTGAAAGCGGCGAGTGAGCGCTGGACGGGCGACGGTGAAGCAGCCCTGTTCGCCCGGGTTGAAACGGCGTTGAACGAATCGGGTCTCGCCGTTGAAGAGGTGATTGACCTCACCGGATACGAAGACCACCATCGCCTGTTTGTCGTGCGTTCCGGAGGTGCAAACCGTGCCTGAGTTGCCCGAGGTCGAAACGGTGCGCCAAGGTCTGATGCGCGGGATTCAAGGACGGACCGTTGAGGACGTGCTGATTCGTAGGAGCGGCTTGCGGTACCCCTTTCCTGACGACCTTCCGACCGTTGCGGGCTGCACCGTCACGAACATTCGGCGCCGAGCGAAGTACCTCCTGCTCGACCTTGATGACGGTCGCGTCGTGCTCTCCCATCTGGGCATGTCGGGCCGCTACACCTTGTTTGACCCCAAGGAGGCCAACGCCGCAGGCAAACCTTTGCTGGCGACGGTGAACGGTGGTGTGCCCGTCTCCGCTTTTGGAGAGCAAACGGGGTTTGGAGGCAAACACGACCACCTGGAGTTCGTTTTCACCGACGGTTCAAGGGCGGTTTACACCGACCCGCGACGCTTTGGTATCATCGACCTGTTTTCGAGCGCCGAGGAAGCGTCCCATCCGCTGCTCGTCGATCTCGGGCCTGAACCCTTTGATCCGTGGGGTGCATCCGACCTTGCAAAACGCCTCGCAGGTCGTCGTACGGCGATCAAACTGGCTTTGTTGGATCAGAAAACCGTGGTGGGGGTGGGCAACATCTACGCCTGTGAATCGCTCCATCGAGCCGGCATCTCCCCCCGACGCGAAGCGAGGGGCCTCGTTCGGTCAAACGGGGCGCCCACCAAACGTTTGGATACGCTGGTCGGCCACATCAAAGACGTGCTCCACGAAGCGCTGGAGGCGGGCGGCTCGACCCTCAACGATTTCGCCGCCGTGGACGGTACGTTGGGTTATTTTGCCCATCAATTTGCCGTCTACGGAAGGGAAGGTCAACCCTGTCAAAAAGAAGGATGCGGAGGCGTCGTGCGCCGTTTGGTCCAGAGCAACCGGTCCACGTTTTATTGCCCCTCATGCCAGCGTTGAAGCGAGTTGAATCACAACGCTGAGTGCAAAACCCCACAGCACGCAAGCCGTGAGTCGGTGAATGGCCGTCGCCCGTTCTTTGAGGCGGTCCAACCAGGGGGTGCCCGTGAGCACGAGGGCGACGATGAGGTACCACAACGTGTCGATGAGCATGCCCAAGAGGCCCACGGCAGCTTTGCTCGTGAGATTCATGTCGGGTTGAAGGACTTGGGCGAGAACGGCAACGAGAAAAAGAGCGATTTTTGGATTGAAGAAAGCGATGGCGAACCCCTCACCAAAACCCTGCGCGCGGGAGGCCGATTCATCGTTGAACAGGCGTTCGTGTTCGGCGTGCCACATCGACCAACCGTACCAAAGCAGCAGCGCACTGCCCATCAATTGCAAACCCGCAAAGACGGCAGGGGCTTCTTCCAACACCACGATGAGTCCGTAGACCGCCAAACCGGCGTACAAGCCGAAGCCAAGTCCATGCCCGATGGCGCACATCACGCCTTGCTTCCGCCCTCCGATCATGGTGTTGCGCAACACCACCATCAAACTGGGGCCCGGTGACATGGCGCCGAGGAGAAACACGGTCCCTGCTCCAAGGAGCACATCCCACGCTATGGCTTCCATGCGCCGAGGTTCGGGCGGCAAGCCTACAAAGTTCTTCCATGAACGGTCTGGTTGTCCCCTTTGGGAAATCAGGAGATTCCACGGCTCATTCACGGCTCGTTCAGTGGCGATCCTCATCCATCCCCACGGCAATGCGTGGCCCAGGCCGATGGAGACTCAGAGCAGGTAGAGGGTCACGCCTTTGCCAGAGGTACGGCGTTCCTTCTCTTCCTGGGCGTAGGCCAAACTCCACTTCAGCATCGAAGCGCTCACCTTTCGGTTGTTCAGCACCTGCAAGTAAGCGGTGCTCAAGCGGCTTGAGGTTGGGTCGGGGCCTTTTCCTTCCATGAACGGAAGAAACAACATCTTTCCTCTTTAATGTTGTTTCTCGTGCATCATTGATGCATCAAGACCTTTTTCTGCAGATATTCAGCAAAAATATTCCATATATCGTCATGCCGATGTGGAAAGTGAACCGCTTTTGTGCCGTCGGTCGGGATGGTTTTGTTCCCTCTCCATTTTTCGAGCATAGATTCGAAAACCGGTCGGCCCCCGTGCCCGTTGAACCGGGTAAAGATGTTCGGGATTTTGGCGAACGATGCGGTAACCTTGAGGCGACTTCATGCCCTTCGCCCCCGAACTTGTCACATCAAACACCACGCCAACCCGTTCAAGTTCTCGTTGTGCACGAAGCGTGGACTTCCGTGCCTCGCTCGCTCGGTTCGCAAGCGCTTTGAGCCCGAAGCTCACGGAGACCTCCGATTCTCGCAACGCGTCCCTGCCGACCCAGAGAGCCGAGGATTTCTTCCTTTTCTGTTTGCTCTTGGTTGCTTGGGTGTTGATGCGTTCAAACCAGCGGTCGCAACGAAGGGTGCGTTGTTTGGTGACTCGGAGGGTGGCGAGGTTCACCGCAGCGATCCCCGGGGCCACGTGGTTGTAAGCCCCCACGTCCATGCCCACCCATGCGGGTCGACCGTCGGGCAAACAGGTCGGGGAAAAGGCCACGTTGCCCGCAGCATCATCCAACTTCGTGGTTGTCGTGTGACCGAAGAAGACGGTTCGGTACGGATCCACGGGCGATTCGTGGGTGAACCACGGCTTACGAATCCAGAGCAATTCCTTCTCGCCTTGCAGGTCCAACGGCATGCGAGGGTCGTAGCCCGCATGCACCAAACGGTGTTCGTCCAACACGATTTGCGTAGGGAGGGTGTCCAGCCACATGAAATCGTCCAGCATGGCTTTCTTTGCTTCCCACAAGTCGCCCTCGGCTTGAACAATGTAGGAGGCGTAGGTGGATTTCCCACCACGTTGCATCCATGGTGGCCACGCTTCAAACGTCCCGTTGAGCTGGACGCATTGAATCGCCATCTGTTCGTGATTGCCCTTGATGCAGACGAGTTGGGGGTGGCTTCTCAACAAGGCGACCAGTCCGGCTGAATCGGGTCCTCTGTCGATCATGTCGCCTAGGCACACCACACGGTCCTCGGGTTTCAAGCGAAGGCGGTGAAGCAAGGCCTTGAAGGTCGCCAGGTGGCCGTGAACATCGCCGACGACGAAGATGCGGTGACCGTCTTCGAGCCTTGCTTGCAGATCCGCTTCAAGCGAGGGGTCCCTCGTCGACGGGCCAAGCGGGAGGTTCAACTTGCAACTCAAGTTGTTCACCGAAGAGATGTTCCCTTCGGGTGACCGTTGTTTGAATCCCTATATGTTCTTCCCTATGGAGAGGGTGCTTCAAAGCCGCTTTTGCGACCTTTTCCACCTTTCTCGTGGGCGGTTTCGCCCGTTCGGGTTGAACTCACTCCTCTTCCGATGGGGCGTCGTCTGCCTTGGCTTCGTCCTCAGCGGCTTCTTGGGCCACGGCTGCAGGAAGTTCTTCCTCCGAAGGAGCGTTGGCTGCACCGATCATGCCCAGAGCGATCATGGCGATACCGCCCACCCAGAAGAGCAGGGTCACGAAGTCAATCCACGAGTCGAAGTTCGTCCAGTAGGTCATCTTGTCCTGGTTTTGGACGATGGCGCTTTCCATGGTTTCAGCGTCGTCATCGGCGATGGTTGAGGCGGACTGGATTTCGAAGACCGGGGTCAGGTCGTCCATCGTCGGGGTGCTGGCCTGGCTGCCGTGAGCACGGGTGTCAAGGTAGAAGGTGGACGTGGATTCACCGGCGATGATCAGGCCTGAAATCTCCTCGGCCATCATGGTGATGTCGCTGCCGAAGTAGACGGGCAAGGCGCCGGGCGTCGCATCGAGCAGGGAGTAGGTGGAGAGCAGGTTGGCCTGGATGTTGCGCTCGGTGGCGGTGACCGAGGCGGAGCAGACGTCCACGGGGATGCCCTTCACTTCATCGGTGCCGTCGCAGGTGACGTCGGCGATGGCGTAACCGCTCACGTCAACCTTGTCACCGTCGCCGGTGAGGAAACCGCCGGTGGTGCCGACCAAGGACTCGGGCATGATGAGGCCGAAGGTGGCGGCCATCATGGCGTCGTTGCGCCAGGAGAGCTGGGTTGAGCCATCCTCGGCGAGGGTTTCGCCTTGGTCACAATCGCCGGCTTCACCCGTACAGATGGTGTAGCTGGTTCCGTCGCCGTTGAGCACGCCGTTGGAGCCGTAGTAGGTCTCGTTGGTCTCAAGCGACATCCATCCCACGGTCATGTCCATCGGGTTGCCCGTGGCGAGGTAGGCGTTGACCGGGTCGTGCCAGCCGAGCAGCCAGTTGTTGAACGACTGGGTGAGGTAGGGCGTGGTGCCGAAGGTCGACATCAAGTAACCGGGGACAAAGGATTCGCTGGTCGTCCCGTAAATCGGGCCCATCATGAGGGCGCGCATGGCAGCTGCAGCGTTGGCGTCAACGCCGTACAGGGCGCCGATGGTCGCTTCGTTCCATGCCATTGGCTCACCTGGGCCCATCGTGGCGAAGTCGATCGGTGGCGTGTAACCCGAAAGTTCACCGTACAGGAAGATGGCCGAGCCGGTGCTGGTGGTCAATCCGAGCGGACCGTACAGAGCATTGCCGGAATCAGCCGGGTCA
>JAUREJ010000004.1:37243-79773 GCA_030827475.1 Candidatus Poseidonia sp. | reverse complement strand
GGGAGGCCCAAGTCGACTTTTTGTAAGCCGAGTTTTTCCATGTACCCCAACAATTCGATTTTTTGCTCGATGCTGGGATTGCGTGCGCTTGGACTTTGCAGACCGTCCCGCAGCGTTTCATCATCAAACCAAACACCGTGAGGGTGATTAGAGGGGTTTCGGTTAATGTCGTAATCCACAACGTTCCAATCGTAAATCAATGACCGTTCGTCCACGAAACTCACCTGCGGGAGAACAAACCCCTCGCATGTTTGGAGAACACGCCTTCCCGTTTGAATGCGTCGCTTCTTTGCCCTGCAAGCAAAGAGCCCGCTGACCGTGCTCACTCCTCTTCATCACCCGCAGGAAGGGCGACAACTTCGTCATCGCCTTCATCCAAGAGCGAGGCGGAAACTCGGGACGAGAAGATGATCTCGTCGGCAAACCCGCCCTTTTCCCTGTCCCTAAACTCCATGACGCGTGTCCCTCGCGTGGCTTTTCCGGTGGTTTCTTTGGTTTGATCAACCCGAATACGAATCATCATGCCGGACTTGGTCAGCAAGAAGAGATGGTCGTTCAAATCTGGAACGGTTCGGACGCTGATGATGCTGTCTGCATGCTCTTCGTCGAGTTTCATCGTTCGTACGCCTTTCGCACCTGGCCGGGTGATCCTGTAACCGTCCGTTGTGAATTTGCTTTCACCGTCTTCGTTGGTCTTCACGTTGCCCTCAGCGTCCGTATCGGGAATTCGGTCACCCGACCCCAGCACGCTCCGCTTGGCCATGCCGTACTTCGAGATGGTCAGGATGTACTCCTCCGCCTTCAACATCGCAACCATGCCAGCGACGATGCCTCCGCCGGAACCCTTTCTGTCGGCCACTTTGATGCCGTATACTCCGCCTGAAACCCGTCCTGACGCACGGATATCGCCGCAACTAAAGCGGCAGGCATACCCCGTGGTTGAGATCATGACGATGTTGTGGTCGTTGGTCGCTGAACGAACATTGACCAAAGAATCACCTTCGATTTTGAAACGAAGAGCGTATTTTCCGTTTCGATTGATGCGGACGTATTCCGAAAGGGCGGTTTTCTTAATCAGGCCGAGTTTGGTTGCGAACATCAAATAGTGGTTGTCCGGCTCCTCGAGCAGCTCTCTGGAGAGCGGGAGAATGCTGACGATGTTTTCGTCCTCACGCAAACTCTCCAGCAGGTTTCGGATGTGACTTCCGCGCGACTGACGGCTTCCCAGTGGCGTTTCCCAAGCCTTGAGGCCGTAGACCCGCCCTTGGTCAGTGAAGATGAGCAATCGGTCCTTGCTGAAACAGGTGGTGATGAGTTGGGGGGTGTCCTCGGTCTTTGTCGTGACCCCCTTGAGACCACGTCCACCCCGGTTTTGCGTTCGGAAGGTTTCAACCGGCATGTGACGAATGTAGTTGTCTTCGCTTAACGTGATCACGATGGCCCGTTCTTGAATGAGGTCTTCCCGGTCCATCGAGAGCGGCGTTGGGTCGATCATCGAGCGACGTTCGTCCCCGTGGCGGTCAACCAATTCGGCCAATTCGTCCTTCAAAATGTGAAGACGGCGTGGGCGTGATGAAAGGATGTCTTGCAAGTCGGCAATGACCAACTGGAGTTCGTCAAATTCATCCTTCACCTTGTTCACGTCAAGCCTGCTCAACTGATACAAACGGCGTTCGGCGATGGCCTTGGCTTGGGCTTCGCTGAAGCCAAAGGGAGCGATTCCAGCCATCGTCTCGTCGCCACGAAGTACCGATTCGAATTGTTCCCGGCTTGAACTTGCTTTGCCGACGGCAACCACATCGTCAATTCGGTCTTGTGCCTTAACTAACCCCTCAAGAATGTGGGCTCTTGCTTCGGCTTTTTCCAGGTCAAACACCGCCCGTCGCTCGATCACATCTTCGCGATGAGAGACGTAGGTGTGGAGCATTGTGGACAAGTTCAACAACACCGGTCGACCGTCAAGAATTCCCATCATGTTGGCCGAGTACGATTCTTGCAAACGGCTTGATTTGAAGAGTTGATTCAGAACGGCATGCGGGTCAGCGTTGTTTTTGACTTCAATGACCACTCGAATGCCTTCCTTTGAGGATTCATCTCGGATATCCCGAATACCAACCACGACTTCCTTGTTGACGAGCTCAGCGATTTGGACCAGCATGTCGGCCTTCTTGACCTGATAGGGGATTTCGTGAACCACGATGCGTTTTCCATGCTCGTCATCAAGCACATCGCATTTTGAACGAACATGGAAACGGCCTTTTCCGGTGGCGTACATGTCGGCGATACCGTCAATGCCGTAGATGGTCGCACCGGTCGGGAAATCTGGCCCTTGAATGTGCTTCATGTACTCTTCTATAGCGATGTTTGGCCGGCCTTCCGTACCGCTCTCAAGGATGGTATCGACGTGGAGTTTGACAGCACCCGCAACCTCGGTGAGGTTGTGAGGAGGGATGCGCGTAGCCATGCCGACCGCAATCCCGTCGCTTCCGTTCAACAACAGGTTAGGAAGCCGTGCGGGAAGCACCGTCGGTTCGTTCTCAGAATCGTCAAAGTTCGGTTGGAAATTGACCGTGTTCTTGTTGATGTCCTCAAGCATGTGCTTTGCAATGCGATCAAGCCGACTTTCCGTGTACCGCATGGCTGCCGGTGGATCGCCATCTATAGAACCAAAGTTTCCTTGGCCTTCAACCAACGGATAACGGAGTGAGAATTCTTGGGCCATTCGAACCATGGTGTCATAGATCGACTGGTCGCCATGCGGGTGGTACTTCCCCATCACCTCGCCAACAGAACGGGCCGATTTGCTGAACTTCTTCTCCGAGGTGTGTCCACCCTCAAACATGCCGTAGAGAACGCGACGGTGAACCGGTTTGAGGCCGTCCCGTGCATCGGGCAAGGCGCGACCGATGATGACCGACATCGCGTAGTTGATGTAGGAATTTTTCATCTCGGTGTTCAACGAATGATTCAGGATGATTTCACCCGAGGCGGAGGTTTCAGGGTCGTCATTTTTGATTTCGTCCTCAGATGTCAAGGTTGGTCACCTCCTTGGCGTGGCGTTCAATGAACGCTCGACGCTCGGGGACATCTTCGCCCATCAGCGTCTCAAACATACGGTTGGTCTCCTCGGCCTCACGGACCGTGACCTTGAGCATGGTTCGGGTTTCGGGGTTCATGGTCGTCTCCCAAAGTTGCTCAGGGTTCATCTCGCCGAGACCTTTGTAGCGTTGAACGCCAATTTTTGCACTTTCGTTATCGCCTTTGAGCTCGGTGATGATCGCATCGCGTTCTTCGTCGCTGTAGGCATACCGGTTCACCTTTCCTTTGTTCAACTGGTAGAGTGGAGGCTGGGCAATGTAGACATGGCCACCCACGATGGCCGGCCGCATGAACCTCCAGAGAAAGGTCAGCATGAGGGTGCGAATGTGGGCGCCATCAACGTCAGCGTCCGTCATGATGATGAGTTTACTGTAACGGAGTTTTTCCGTGTCAAACGCACCTTCGTCTTCGGCGTTGTTTCCAACGCCTGCTCCAAATGCACGGATCATGGTTTGAATCTCCTGGTTTTGGAACACTTTGGCGACATTGTGCATTTGGCGTTCTACATTCAAAATCTTCCCGCGGAGGGGTAGAATAGCTTGCGTGCGACGGTCTCGGCCCGTTTTTGCTGAGCCACCTGCGGAATCGCCCTCAACGAGGTAGATTTCGCATTCATTGGGGTCGCGGGACTGGCAATCCGCGAGTTTTCCGGGAAGGCCACCGCCTTCAAGAACGCCCTTTCTTCGCGTCAAGTCACGTGCCTTGCGGGCGGCTTCGCGGGCTTTTGAGGCCAGGAGGGCTTTGTCAACAATCTGTTTCCCAACGGATGGATTCTCTTCAAAATACTCGTTCAGCTTCTCATAAACAACCGTTTGAACAATGCCGGCGACCTCGCTGCTCACGAGTTTGTCTTTCGTTTGTGAAGAAAACGAGGGGTCGGGGTGTTTGACGCTCACGATAGCAGCGAGCCCTTCGCGAACGTCATCTCCCGACAATCCACCGGATTTGAGCATGTTTTTCGATTTGGCGTATCCGTTAATGGAACTCGTCAAGGCCGTCCGCAGACCAGAAAGGTGGGTGCCCCCATCACGGTTCCGGATGATGTTGGTGTAACAGTAGATGTTTTCACTGAAGGCATCGGACCATTGAAGCGAGAGTTCAACCGTGACCGGCCCCTTCTCAATCTCTTTCTCACCTTGGATGAGAATCGGTTCGGGGTGAAGGGTCTCGCGGCGCTCGTTGATCTGTTTCACAAACTCTGAGATGCCGCCCTCATAATGATGCTCAACGGCGTGCCGCTCATCGGTTCGCTCGTCAGCGATGATGATTTTCAACCCAGCGTTGAGGAATGATGTTTCCTTAAGGCGGCTGTCAATTTGGTCGAAGTCGAACTCCAGGATGTTGGTGAAAATGGTTCGATCGGGTTTGAAGGAGATGGTCGTGCCTGTGTCGTTGCAGGTCCCGATTTCCACGAGGTCGGTGGCCCTCACGCCGGCTTCAAAGCGCTGCTTGTAGATCTTGCCGCCACGATGGATGACGACGTCCATCCATTCCGATACGGCGTTGACCGCTGAGACACCGACGCCGTGAAGACCTCCGCTCACCTTGTAGGAGTTGTTGTCGAATTTGCCTCCAGCGTGAAGTTTGGTCATGATGACTTCCGCTGCAGAGATGCCAAACTCCTCGTGCGTGTCAACGGGAATGCCGCGCCCGTAATCTCGTACGGAGAGCGAATGATCGGGGTGCAGCGTCACTTCGATGAGGTGATTGTATCCGGCGAGGTGCTCGTCAACCGAGTTGTCCACCACTTCCCAGATGCAATGGTGAAGCGCAGAGCCATCGTGAGGGTCGCCGAGGTACATCCCCGGTCGTTTTCGAACGGCTTCCAGGCCTTCCAGAACCTGAATGCTTCCTGCGTCATAATCGTCGGGCATTGTATCACCAAAGGAGGGGTTATCGGGCGCTATAAAATCGGAGAACTGCGAGGCAAATCCGACCGTTCGTGGCGCTTTGACCTCCTACGGTTTTCATACTTCCCGACAGGGTATAAACATACCCCTGAATGAGGGGCCAAAAACGCGTGATTGCGACGAAGTTTGGCCGCCGCAGCGACAAGTTTTGGACCTGGCTCGAGTGCACCCCTTGACGGCAACATCAGCCATCGCACCCCACGCAACACCAGGCGTGAGCGTTAAGAGGAGGGGGCAGGTGGCAGGAGTATGACTGGACCGAAAGTGTGCGTTTCCCTTGACGGTACGACTGTGAAAGCCATGGCGGACGAAGCAGCGCGAGCCAACTTAGCAGGCGCCGACATGGTTGAAGTTCGATTCGACCGACTCTACCTCAAGAAACCCGAGCCCGTTGAGGTGGAGGACGAAGAAGGCGAGATCAAGCGAGTGATGGCCCCTGAAGAGGAATGGCCTGTCCGAGAAGAAAGCGAAGTGGACGTGGACGAAGCGATCGCCGCCCTCAAAGAAAGCATCCCCCTCCCGGTGGTGTTCACCGTTCGACCAAGCGAAGAAGGTGGCTACTTCCCCGGCGATGAGAAAGCCCGTATCGCCATTCTTGAGAAAGCCATTGCCTCAGGCGTTAGCCGCATTGACTTGGAACTCTCCATCGACGAGAAACAACGCTCTGCCTTGCTTGCGAAAGCGGGAGAAGCCAACGTCAGCGTCATCTCGTCGATCCACAACACCACGACCACGCCATCTGCAGAAGAACTGATCAAGATGGTCGAAGAACACGCTCAAGAAGGCCAGGTCTTCAAGTTCTGCGGCACCGTGAACGACCACCAAGACGCCCTCCAAATCGTTGAAGCAAGCTATGAGCTCCGAAATTCTAAGCACGCCTTTTCCATGATGGCACTCGGCAACGGCGGGGACTGGACCCGCCTCCACGCTCCGATCTTGGGCCAAGATCTCGTCTATGCCACGCTCCGTTCAGAATACAAACTCTCCAACAAGGGTCTTGTGAACGTTCGTGACTTGAAGAACGCCTGGACGCTGCTCGAATACTGATTCTCAGCCTTCGCCCCCCGAGCCCACCTGCTCGAGGTGTGGAACGGATGTTGACGACAAAGCGGATGCATCAGCGGCCCCCAAACCGGCCTCCATGTAGCGTTTGTTGAGCACGACGGGAACGATGATTAGCGTCGCAAAAGCACCCAACAGCACAAGGGGCACCGTCCAAGGCGGGAAGAGCACCGAACGCGATTCTGCGATGACGGTGACTTCGGCAACAACGACAGTTTCTGGAGCAGGTGCATCGGTGTCATGGCTGTTGTTCCAAGTATCGATGACCAAGTAGAAATCCTGCCAGTCATCGCTACCGAACAGCGAACTGTAAACTTCAGGGCCGTCGAGGCTCACGGAGAACGTTGCACTGGAGCGACTTTCGTATTGGTGAACATCACGATAACTCTGCCAGCCCGTTGGGTCAAAACTGCGCCATTCGGGCGGGATGTTGCTCAAATCCAATTCATCCTGATCGCTGAAGGCTGCATCCCACATCCACCAACCACCGTGGACCATTTGGTACACGTTTTCATAGCGGTTGTATTGGGATTTCGTCATCAGGTAGACATCGGCGTCCACGGGGCTGGTGTCGTTGCCGACCAACGACGAGAGGGTGACGCAAAACGTGGTGCGGTGCGAGCTCGAGAGATTGAAGCGGAGAGCCCCGACGCTATCGTTACCGACCTCCATCGTGATGTAATGACCCGCTGTGAAGGGTTCAAGGGGAGGTAGCGGCCATGACGGATTGTACATCCAGTATTCCTCGGGGTGGAGTTCGTCGTTCAAAGGAGCCGATGACCCGCTTGATGAGCCTTTTCCGCCGTCCCCTTCCCAAACATCATCCCCGTAGTACGGTTCGTTCCATGATGAGGAAAAGGGGACGAGCGCATGCCGTTGAACGGTCTTGTTCCAAACCGGGTTCTCGATGGTACCTTCACACCCACCCGCTGCTTGGGCGGACGGGAGACCGCCTCCTGCTCCTGCGAAAAAAGGAAGCAAGAGGGTGCCGAGAAGCACATACGGGAGGCACCTCATGGATTCACCAACCTCAGCGAATGCTTGGCGGTTATAGGAGATTGCTCAACGACGGCGCAACGGCCGGACGTAACCGCTGTCGTCACTGCGCCGTTCGTCCTTTGAGAGAATCTTCGGTGCGGGAGGCGGTTGGTGATGGTCCATCCCGAGCAATCCGCCTTGAGATTCTACGTGTTCGATGTCCGTGTACGTCTCTGCAGCCTCCTTGGCCTCTTCTTCAAGTTGGGTTGGTTCTCGCATCACCAGCCACCCGAGGATGAGGGCGACCACGATAAGCGCCACGAAAGTGGCCAATTCGGAGCCGGCATCGGCAATCCAGGACTTCCATTCTTCAGCGCTGAATTCCGAGAGCGAGGGTGGACCCTCGGGCTCTGGAACGATTTCGATGTCCCGTGTGAGGTCCGAACATTGGCCCATGCCATCGCAAACTTCCACGAGAACGGTGTAGTACCCCGTCGCATCCCAGGTGTTGATGGCTCGGGTGGTTGAGCCGGCAACAGGGAGCACCCAGTCGTCATCCAGAACTCCGTTCCCATCTTCATCCATTTCAATGTCGAAATCCCACCGAACGGTGAGGTCGGTCACAATTCGCTCGTCGCGTTCGGTGATGGAGCCGTCCTCTACATCGAGGTCACGGTAGATCTCCATCGTGGAACCGGCTTCTCTGTCCGTAACTTCAGCGCTGAACGAGGCCGAAGACTCGGAAAAAACGTCTTCGGGAACATAAATCTCCGTCACGCTCGGCGGGTGGTCAACGACCACGGTGAAAGTCGCTCGAGTGACATCGCCCGTGCCAAAAGCATCCCGTACCGTCAACGAAACGGTGTAGGTCCCGGGGAGTGCATAGGCGTGCCATGGAGAAGCACTGTGGTCGAGGGGCGTGGCGTCACCGAAATCCCACGTGTATTCCACCAAGCCGTTCCAGTCCGGAGACCCGGTTTCGAAGGGCACGTATTTTCCTTCGAATTGGCGGTCACCGTCTCGGGTCCCGGCGGAGTCGAAATACAGCAAACGGTGAGGTGCGGTGACAACGGCACCTTCCTCGTTGAACGTGTGCGACCAAGCATCGGGAAGGGAGCCTTCGGGGAAAACGGTCGAAGTCGTGATCAACTCGCCCTCCAGCCAACCGTCAAGGATTCTGACGTTGACGACCGGTAACGGATTGGTGATTCGGACCGTCATGGTTCGAGCAAAACTTTGTTCTCCTTGCTTATCGGTCACCACCAACGTCACCGTGTGAATACCGGGAGTGGTGAAGGAGTGGGTGACCTGAGGGCGGTCGCCGAAGGTGCCGTCAGAGAACGTCCAATTCCAAACTTCAATGTCGCTTGAATCGCCCACCAGACCGTCGGGATCTTGGCTGTCAAGTCCGTCGAACACGTACGCAGTATCGACCTCCCCGTCTTCCTCACGGAAGTCGATCTCTCGAGAGCCCATCGCAGAAAGGGTCCGAACATCAAAGGTCGAAACGGGGAGTTGGTTCATGACCACGATGTTGAGCATGGCCGTAGCATCGCTTCCATCGTCGTCCGTGACGGTGAGGAAGACGGTTTTGTTCCCGGGGGTATCCCAGGCGACAACCGGATTTGAGGATGTGCTGGATATGATGGAGAAATCATCGCCACGCTCAGGCATGCCGGTACCGAGTCGCACGCCGTCGGTGAATGTCCAGTCGTAGGAGACGATTTCACCATCGTCGTCTTCGAAAACATCGGGGAGCACCAGTGTGGTGTAGGTCATCGTTATCATCGTTTCAGCGAAAATCTGAACCGGGATTCGGTTGTTGATATGAACGAGGATGGTTTTGACACCGGAATTGATGCCGTCGGAGACTGAAAGCGTGAGGTTGAACGTGATGTTCTCGCCGTTGATGTCGTCCCACTCGTGTTGTTGAGCGTAGGCCCCCTGTCCGCCGCTGCTGGTCCCGTCGCCCCAATCCCATTGGAAATCGAGGTACTCCAACGGAACGTTGTCCGCCGTCCGGCCTGCTGAGAAGAGCACGCGTTGTCCGGTCAGCAGAGTGAGTTCTTGGTCGATGACCACGTTGTTCACCGTGATGATGGGAACGGGTTGAGAATCATCTGAAACGTTGATCGAATGAACCTGCGTCTCCGACCACGAACCACCCTGATCTTGAACCCTCAACGTCGCATTGTAAGAGCCGACATCGGTGTAGGAGCGCATCGGGGATTTGAGGTTCGACGATCCGTTGTCGCCAAACACCCAGGCATACGCCGTCGGCGGATCGAGGTAAGGGAGACTGTTGTTGTCCACCGAAAGGCCCCAAGCATCGAAACCGCCACCGAGGAACCGAATGTTCTCCCACGTTTGTACGTCGTTCAACGAGACCGTACCGTTGGCAACAGGCTTCATGTTGTTGAGAACCTGAGGAGAGGTCTGCAGAGTGTCGACCACATCCCCAAGCATGTCTTTCATCACCATGGAGAAGCTGTACTGATCGTTGAGCGGAGCGGTGAAGTAAACGGACCCAGGAACGTCGACGCCTCCACCCGCAGCGATGCGGTCCGTGATGCTGTCAACGATATTTCCCGTGTTGTCTCTGACGTGGATCTCAACGTCAAGGTCTTCGAAGAACGCGTTGGAAAGGACACCGTAGTTGATGTTCACCGTATCGTCAAGCCCATCACCGTCGCGGTCGGAGAGGACGGTGTTGTTCAACGAGAGCGTGGCCGGTGAAGTGATTCGTGCGGCCTCAACATCGACGACACCCGTGGGGTAGGAGGGCCCGCAGGAGGTGTAATCGCAATCTGCCACCGTGCTGGCATACCAGGTGATGACCCAAACTTCGTTGGTCAAGTTCCCGAATCCGGGGACGAGACCGGTAGCCACGTTGTTCACAAAATTCAATTTACTCACCGACCAAAGGCCGTCTGTGGTTGCTTTTGTGACCACGACGCCCTCGAATTGGCTCTTGTCCGCCGTGAGGCGAAGCGTGAGCGGTGCAGGGGATGCGCTTCCCGGCGTGAATTTGAACGAGCGAATCCCCCATCCTTCGAGGGTGTTGCCGGTCGATGACCAAGGTGCAGACCAATCGCTGTTGGCTTCCGTGGCTTGTGCACGACAGAACGCTCCGCCGGTGCAGACGGGGTTCAAATCCAGGTTTGGAAACCCGTAAATTCCTTGATCGGAATCCAAAGTTACGGCGATGCTGAAGTTCGCAAAAGCTTCGTTCATGGTTCGTCCCAAGAGACCAACTTGGCCCGCTTGGGGTGAGAGAAGGAGGTTTTCTACCCCACGTCCGCCGGTGGCAGAGTCCTGCACCAACTGGCGAACAGCCGGGCCACCGCCCAAGTGTTCAGCGAGGTACATCGTGAAGAGGTATCCTGCGCCGTAGTCCGCAATGCGTTGATTCCACCAACGAACCGATTGCTCGGGCGAACCCGTCCAGGCGTTCACGTGCCCCCTCAGGGTCGAATCGGCGCCGAAACAGAGGTAGATCGCCACGTCGGCGTTGCCTTCATCAATCCAAAGATTCTCGTACGGGTCGAGAGCGTTGTGCAACAGGTGCTCAAGTTCGTGAGCGAGGATGGATTTTCCCCAACTCAGGGTGATGTCTGCAAAGTCAACAAACACCGCCTCTCGTGAACTTGCGAAGGAGGGGGCAAAGTAGCCGCCGGTGTTGTATGCGCCGTCAATGTCGTAGATGATGATCTGTACCTGGCAGTTGTTGTCGACGTCGGGGGGAGCGAGGCCTCGACCGTCTTGGTAATCCTTCCCGTAGTAGGTCGTCATCGTGGGGTAGATGGTGGAATCCCATGTGCTCGCCAGATTGTTCAGGACCGTCGAAGACAGCGTTCGCCCGCTTTGAACGATAAAGGCCACACTGGTGGTGGTTTTTGCGACATAAGCCGAGATTTGGCCGCCGGCGGTGTTGACCGTCAAACTGTCCCCGACGGAATGGGGTGTGCAAGCCCGACCGCCGGAACGGCCCAAGGAAGGTTCAATCACCATCTCATCCACCCCAGGACGGCCAGCGTCAATCCATGCTTGCCGCATGAAGGAGGTGGCCGAAACCACTGGCTCTTCTTCGTGAATAAACAAGTACTCACTTCCGGTGCTGGGGTCGAATTCATCGAGGTCGCCGATGACATTGCCGCCAGCGTTGTACATCGAGGCAGAGGTTGATTCAGCCTCTCCCTCTGCGCTTGCGCTGACCATGAAAGGGAGGGTGGTGGAAAGCACCATCATCGCCACAAAGAAAAATGCGAGACTAGAACGCCGTTCCGACAATTGAATCACCATAGAGAAACGCAAGACAGGTTCCTAATTTCACGAAGCGAAAGGAGGTATTTAAGAGTCCGTGGTGGAGGCATCATCATGCATCAACGCAATCGCCGTCTTTTTCATCGAAAGCGGTTGACGGTGCTCCTTGTGCTTGGTTTGGTCCTGATTCCGTTGAGCATGGCCGAGGAACCAACCACCTCATGGCCGATGGAAGTCGATGCCCTCTGCGAGCGAGTTGAGGAGCTGCGGTTCGATGGAAGCCGAGCAAACGCCACGGTCCAATGGCAGGTCTCACTGGGACCTCGCGTGCCCGAATCAAACGCTTCTCTAGCCTTCAGAGAGCACGTGAACAGCACCCTCTCCCAAGCCGGCTGGGAGGTCGAGCAAACCGTTCACGCAAGGCACGGCATGAACCTCACCAACATTGAGGCTCGGTGGATTGCGCCTGGCTCACAGGGGCGCCAAGTGGTCCTTGCTGCCCATTATGACTCCCGGAACATCGCCGATAAAGACCTCAACGAAACAAATCGAAGCCTTCCAGTGCCAGGAGCAAACGACGGCGCAAGCGGCGTAGCGGTTTTGCTCGAGTTGGCGACGATCGTTCCCGAACTGAACTTGTCGTACGATGTTGTGCTGTTCCTCAACGACGCCGAAGACCAAAATCAAAACTTCACCGTAGGCGCAGAGGCGTGGGCAGAAAATCTCTCCTCGGAAGAAATTGCGAACACGGAGGCCTTTGTGTTGCTGGACATGGTCGGCGATGCTGACCTTCAACTTCGCAACATCAACCCCGGGAACGAGACGCTCAAAGAGCGAACGGTCCGCCTCGCCGGTGCACTGGGCCTTGTTGCCGACATGAACGACTGCAACGGGGTGGCTGGGCTCGACATCGTGCAATACGACATCGAGGTCGGCGTGCTTGATGACCACTATCACGCCCACGTCCGTAACATTCCAAGCATCGACATCATGGACCCTGAATACGGAGAACCGACGCCTTACGCATTCGGCAGCCTCTGGCACACCATGGAAGACACGCCCGACAAAGTCAGTGCCACCTCGCTTGAGCAAGTCGGTCGCTTGGTGGAATTGGGTCTGCGAACCGATGCGTTCGTGGGCATCATCATGGGCGGGGATTCAACCGAACCTCTGCAAGAAGAGCAGGCGCCCCCTTCAAGCGACGAGGAGGAGGTTGACGGCCGTGGTAACCCAAGGATGGCCATCGCAGGATTGGCGACACTTATCATCGTCACCGGAGGCCTCTTGTTGCTTGAAACCAGCAGGAAAGGATGAGGAACATGCGCGGGAAATATGGAAAGAGGTCATATCCGCGCACGGTATCGTCGCGCTAGGAGGGGGATGCATGGACGAAGACCGTGAACAACGCATGCTGGCCCTCCGCGAACGTGTCAAAGCGAAAAAAACAGCCAACCTCACCGGACAAGTTACCGTTGAAGCCCAAGAACACGAGGAAGAACTCGTCGTCTCTCAAACCCTTGTCGAGACCGAACGAGCCAATGACGAGTGGATGGAAATGCTGGATCGGGATGCTGACCGCTGGCGGAACCTCGCTGCGACGCTGATTCTTCTCGGGAGCATTCTGGGCATCATCAGCGGGGCACTCATCCTCCAAGGCAACCCCAGCGAATTGCTGAACACCTCCCTTTTTGCTGAGCAAGAATCCGTTGACATCTCGGGAACAGCGCTTGAGGACGTTGACGGCGCAGGCGTCGAGGGCGTCGCGGTTCAGTTGCTTGAAGAAGGTTCGAGGATATTGCTTCAGGAAACCGTTACGGACCAATTTGGCCATTACACGATGGACAACGTGAAACAAGATGTTCACATCATCGTCTTCTCCAAAAGCGGCTACGAAACCGTGGAACGGACCTTCCTGCCGGACAACGTCGGTTTGGATCCCGTCACGATGAAACCCGGAGAGGGAACTCGATACGAGAACAACGAACAACGCGTTGACGGATGGACCTTGGACAACGCCGTGGCGCTCTCAAGCGCCATCGGCCTCATCACGATTGTTGCAGCCTTTTTCGGCATCCAATCGGCGGTTGAAATACGGCGAGGAAAGCGCTACCGACGAAGCCAATACCTTGCTGGCTTGGCGTTGTTCAGCCGTGGACTCATCATCGTAGGGCCTGCGCTCATCCTGTTTGGAATGGTGATCAACGTCTTCGCACGTGATGACTTTGAAGACCGTCGAGAGGACTGACCATGTACCTCATCTCGGTCGAGGGGGGAGACGGCTCCGGAAAAGGCGAAGCCGCACGAATCCTTGGCGAATTGCTTGCTGAATTTCCCTTTCCCGAGGTCGTCATGACGCACGAACCCCGTCGCCACAGTGAATTGGGGAAATTGGCCCTCGCATCGGTCAAACTCGGCAACAAAACTCCGCTTGAAGAAGCGGGTCTGTTTGCTGCCGACCGATTGGATCATTCCCACACGTTCATTCGACCGCATCTTCAGCGGGGAGCGGTCGTGGTTTCGGACCGGAACATCCACTCCTCGCTCATCTACCAGGGCGTTGTCGGTGACTTGGGCGTTGAAGAGGTGGCGGGCATGAACGCTGCCGCCATGATTCCGGACCTCGTGTTTTGGATTGACTGCGACCCCGAGAAGGCCATGAAACGAATCCGTTCGGGCACGCTAAGAATGACCAGCCAGAAGCAAGAATATTTTGAGACAGAGGAGATTCAGACCACCATTCGCCAAGGCTTCCACGACCTTTTTGCCGAGGAGAACACGGTGCCGGCCCCGTTCCACCAATGCACCGTTGTCGGCCCGATCATGAACGAGGGTGGACTGGATGAACTCAAAAGCAAATTAAGAAGGGAACTGCGCCGGTTTTTCAACCGAAAACCTGCGCCGTTGAACACCGATTTGGACCTGGTCGACCGAAACCTGTTGAACGGGTTGGTCCACGATGTCAAAAAACAACGAAGGCTTCCGGGAGCCCCACAGGAACGAACCGCCATTCACATCGGATGGCTCGGAGGTAAATCGCCGGCACAATGGATGCAGGATGCCGAAGACAACTGGCCCACAGCGTCCGCACAGGACAACGACGTTCCGGCAACCCCGATGGCCCATTCGAGCTGGTCCATTCTCGGCACCCTTTCCTTGATGGTGGGCTCAAGCGAAGTACCCCGGCTCCATGCCTCCCTCGGCCCCGTGAGAATGGTGACCCAACGGCATACCCAACGGCTCATCAAGTGGCTTCTGATGGAAAATTGGGTTCACAAGCAGCAAAACCACACGCCGTTCACCGACGCTCAACTGTTCAAACTTCGTGATGAGCGGCTTGGATTTGCACGCTTAACGCTCGCCATGTGGCCGTTACGCTCCTCCCTTGCAAGCTGGCGTCGAGCGAATCCCAACGCTCCTTGGGAGAGGGCTCTTCGCGACGTGTTTGCTACCGCCGATGGGAGGGAATTAGCGCCGGTGCTCGCAAAGGCCACAAATGACATCAGCCAACGCTTGACCATCTTGACGAGCGGTCACGAGGGATGCCCTCTTCCGACCACGCCAGCCGAACTTGAGGTGTGGTGGTCCGTGCCTCCACCGACTCATTCCTCTTCCTGACCGTTCGCCTCACGCTTTGCGAGAACAAACGTGGCGTTGCCCGGAAGAAGAACCTCTCCCGCCCCGAGGAAGGCTTGGGCTCGAGCTGAGAACATCCCGCACAACAACACCCCAAGACCGAAGCCAAAGGGCACGCCCGTGAGCACGCGTTTCATGTTCGTTGATTCATACGATGTCAGCAATTGGAGAAAGCCGTCGAAGATCAGCGGCATGCAGAGAAGCAAACCGATTGCCAGCCAAAGCAAAGTCCTTCGATTTTTTTGATAGGTTGATTTCAACCATGCATCCGGAAGGAGGGAGAGGCACGTATCGCGAACCGTCCAGCGATTCCATCCTCTCCGGGTGAACACCACGCCCCCGACAAAGAGACCCATGAAAATCCCGATATCACGGGTGCAGACAGGAAGTTGGTTGTTGTTTACTTCCCAAGAGCGTTCGTGCTTCTGGTGGCAGTTTAAGTCCCCAAAACCGTAAATCAGCGCAGCGTAAGGATTGATTTCACCCCAGGCCAACTGGCCGTGTCCGTGCTGCACGTCATCCTCGTGAGCATGCGGAGGGACCGGGTCGTTTCCGTTTGATCCCCAACCATCCGTGCCCAGGTAATCGATGGCGTTTGCCCGCGCCCCCAAGTCGGTGACCGTGCCCGGCTCAAGCGTGAGGGGCGCAACGAAAAACGAGAACAAAAAAAATCCGCAAATCACCGTCACCCATCGGCCCACCTTTGCTTCGGCGTCACGGTGTTCCAAGCCGTTGGGCTCCATGATCAATCCTTGGTGAGGAATGACTTGATTCTTTGCTCGACCAGCCAAGACTTCAATGCTTGAGGAGCCTTCCCCGCTTCATGGTCGTCGACCCACCTGTTCGTGTTGGTTTGTTCACCGGCCTGCAAGCGGGAGGCTTCATCGGCTTGTTCCTCGGCTTTTCCCTCGCCGTTGTCTCGGCCCTCACCCAACCGGACGAACTGATGCAACTGGTTGAATTCATGTGCATTACACCGTTGCTTTGTGCAGCTGTTCTCGGTCCGATTTTAGCGTGGCGACGTGCCCCCCCACCGCCTCCAGCCGACCCGCTGGAAGCGGTTCGGGCGGTGGTGGAGCCGTTCAATGAAGGGCAAGGAAAGTGGAGGCCGTTAAGCCATGTACGAAGCGACGGGCGAAACGTCCGCATCGACCTGCACAATTCGACGCAAGTCTTGGCCATCGTCGCTGCGACGTTGCCCTTTGCAGAAGAGGTCCCGGTGAAATACATCGTTGGACGGGGTGAGGCGAGAAGTCGTGAACCAACACTTCGCCCGAAGGTTCTCGCCCACATCGAAGAGCGAGTGGAGTTGCACCGTCGACGCCGGACCTCCTCGACCATCGAGGTCATGCCGCCATCCATTATCGAGCACATGGAGGCCACCCACCGGATGCATCGCCGACTGTTCTACCTGCTCCCCATCATTCTCTTCTTCGCATGGTTGGAATTGCGGGTTTGAACGCAACAGGCTATGAGGGACGACCGCCTCCTACCATCATGGCGAACGACGTCGGTAAGGCGATGGCTCGGTTGCGTCATCGTGATGTTCGCACCCGTCGGCGTGCGGTCAGGTCGTTGTTCGAACACGATGACCCCTCCACGCTTGATGCGTTTGAAACCCTCTTGGACGACGACGATGCCTGGTTCGTCACGAAAGCGCTTGATGCATACCGACTGTGGGCCCCCCAAGCCGGCCCAGGTGCTGTTCGAACGCTGATGGAGCATGCATCCTTGGACGTTCGCAGATGTGGAGCGAATCTCTTGGTCGCCATGGGAAGTGAAGGCGTTGCATTGGCCCTGCAGGCATTAAGCGACGAAGACCGAGTGGTCCAGAAGAAAGCAAGCCAAGCCGTTCTCGCCCATGGCGGTCAGGATGACATTGCAGCCTTGCTTCAACATGCTTCGCCATCCATTCGAGCCATGGCCATGCGCCACCCTGCCACAAATGAGGGAGACGTACTCGCAGGACTGAAAGACCCCGCTTCACCCGTTCAAAGCATGGCCCTCGAAGCCGTTTTCAAGCGCGATTTGAGCACCTCCTTGTCAACCCTCATGCCCTTTTTCGAAGCGAATATCCAACCCGTTTCCATCTTGGTTTGGGCGACTCGTCATGCCCCTGAAGAACTCAAAGAACTGACCGGGGGCTTGCAAATCGGTCATGTCAAAGCGTTGACCGACCATTTGCGCAGGGAAGTTTCTAGCAGCGACGACCCGTTGCTTCAAGCGCTCATGAGCGCCAAGATGCTCACCCCCGTGGCTCGCTGGGTGGCGAAACAAGGAGCGAGCGAAGATGCATTGCGGTGGTCGCTTATCAACAACAGCGACCTTGACCTCATTGAGCGGTGCAAGTTGCTTGAACGCCTGGTCGGCAGAGCCGGTGAGCAAGCGGTCCGGTCTGAAGTTCAGGCTCTGCTCGCATCCGAGCCCGAGGAACTGCTCAAAGTAGCGTGCGAGAACCTATCAACCGCCGCAGACGAAGTTGCCCCATGAGCGAGAACGCCTCGGGCCTATGCTTCCACGCCGATGCAACACACGGTGCAGAACATCGATTGGTGGCAGGACTCACCATCGATGGGCCGTTTACGTCCACCTCGCTTGTTCTCCGCTTCCCTCGTTGGGTGCCCGGCTCCTATTTCCTACGCGAGCCCATCCAACACATGTTCGATTTTGAGGCAGAGGATCAAAACGGGCCGTTGTCTTGGAAACGTGTCGGAGTGGACGGCATCACCGTCCGCATGAAAAAAAGCACGAAGAAGGTGAAGATAAACTACGGACTGCTGGCCAATGAACTCACCGTCCGGTCCAATCATTTGGACGCAACACACCTCCATTTAATGCCCCCTTTCACCTGGTTTTGGCCTGAGCGGGGCATTGAACCTGCAAGACTTCATCAAACGCACACCGTGGAGTTGACCGCCCCCTCATCTTGGACACCTGCAACCCAGCTCCAAGGAGAAAAGAGCACAACGAACAAAGAATCGAAACTTTGGACCTACCTCGCAGATGGGAGAGACTTCCTCCTGGACAGCATCATTGAAGTGAACGAAAACCCGGCCATCATCTACGTCGTTGATGGAAGAGAACATCGCCTCAAGTGGTGGGACAGCGGCGGCCACGAACCTGACAAAAAGCGTCTTGCCTCCTTTGTTGAAGACACCGAACGCATCATCAAAGAACACCACGCCCTTTTCGGCGTCCCCCCTTGGCCAGCCTACACCACCGTTCTTCACCTGACCGATACGGGGAGAGGTGGTTTGGAGCACATGAACTCTCAAACCTCGATGATGCCGCGTTCGTGTTTATTCCCAAAACACCCGGACGAATACCGCGATTTGGTGAGTTTGTTCTCCCATGAATACCTGCATCAATGGAACGTGAAACGCCTTCGTCCCAAGGCCTTCTTGGATTACGACCTCCAATCGGAAACACACACCGATTTGCTTTGGTGGTTTGAAGGTGGAACGTCATGGTTGGGCGACATGATGTGCGTCCGCTCCGGTGCTTGGAGCGAGGAGGACTGGCGAATTGATTTCGAGCGCAAGATGAAACGCCATACAGTTCGCAACGGGATGCATCGAGAATCGCTTGCCGAGTCGAGTCATGATGCGTGGATTCACCTCTATAGAAGCGGACCTTATACTCGTGAAAGTCAAATTTCTTACTACCTTGAAGGCGAGTTGGCCATGTTGTGCTTGGACCTTGAACTCCGACGACGAAATCAAAACGTGTTCGGGGCTTGCGACTTGATGGCGAAAATGGTCCGCAAGTATGCGCTTGATTCCGAAGAATCGGAAGAACTCGGCGTTGAGTATCGTGACATCCGGTCCACCCTCAAAACCTGTCCTGGGGGCGAAAACATGGGACCTTTCTTGGACAAGTTGGTCAAGAAACGGGCGCTACCCAACGTTGCAAAGGCCTTGTCGTCGCTTCGGCTCAAACTAGTCCCTCACGCATCCGATGAGCCAGGAAGCGGCTGGCTGGGACTTCATCTGAAGGAAGATGGCGGCCATGTCATCGTTTCAAGCCATCAGACAGGTTCTCCGCTCCGATTGTCGACACAAGTCGGCGATGAGATCGTCGCCGTGGACGGGGTCCGTGTCCGCTCAACCAGCCACCTCAACAAGTTGATTGCAGGGCGAGCCGGAGAAAGCGTGACCATTGACCTGTCCCACGAAGGCATCCTCACCTCCACGGCCGTCACCATCGGTGAATCTCGGCAGCATGGCGTCACGCTAAAAGGCAAAGGCAACGACCGTTGGAAGGCGTGGATCAAGACCCGTCAGGGCCGTTGAACGGCGGGTACTCCCGCAGCGTCTCGAGCGAGAAGAAAATCGGTGGCGTCTCGTCGGCGATACGGTGCCGGCTGGTCTTTGGTGGATACACATCGGGCGAAAGGCTCATTTCGATCACATCGGCTTTTGTAATGCTCTCAAGGCCGCACCCGGGCCAAACATCAACCTCGATTCGGTCGTCTGTGAGGTAATCAAGACAAATCGCCGGTACGCGTTTCAAGCCCAGGAGTACACCGACAGAATGCCGATGGTGCCCGTCAAGAATTGAACCGGTTGCTCGGTCGACAATGAGCGGTTTGGTATATCCATCCCATCGTTTGGTCATCTCAAGCAACTTATCTCGGTTCTTCTCTTTGATTTCTTCGTGCGCCTTCAGCCACGCAAGGGGGACCAGCGTAACATCAGCTTCGGTCCACTCCATGCCTTTGCGACGGTTGATTCTCCCATAATGCTTTTTCACGCCGTTCCGTGGATTGGCCCAGAGAGGCGGACACACGATGGTCAGCGAACGGTGGATAACGGGCACGGAAGCTGACCTGCCCGGCATCGACGCCCCACCTCAACTCAAAAGATGGCTCAACACCCTTCCGGATGACTTGTGCACCATCTCCAACCGTCTGTGTTCCGAAGGTTACGGCGTGTGGTTGGTGGGCGGTTCTGTTCGTGACGCTCTGCAGGCACAGGAAGTGCAAAACACCGATATCGACGTCGCCACCTCCTGCCCTCCGCAAGAAATGCTTGCGCTGTTCGGCGAACAAGCCGTTCCGACAGGTCTTGAGTTTGGCACCGTGACCGTGAAGGGGACAACGCAACCTTACGAGGTGACCACCCTGCGGACCGAATCGTTATACAGAGACGGAAGACACCCTGAAAACGTCGTTTGGGGCCGGTCTTTGAAAGAAGATTTGAGCCGTCGTGATTTCACCATCAACAGCATGGCCGTTGATGTCGCACGCCAGCGACTCTACGACCCTTTTGACGGCCGAAGCGACCTTGAAAAGCGGTGCGTCCGGGCCGTGGGGGAAGCAATGCAACGGTGCGAAGAAGATGCTTTGCGAATCCTGCGCGCCTATCGCTTCCTTTCTCAAGACGCAGTTTCGCTCTGGTCAATGTCGCCTCAGCTGCGCGTTGCCGTGGGTCACCACCGAAGCCGACTCGCCATGGTAGCCGTGGAACGCCACTGGCGTGAAATCAAGAAGATCTTGAAAAATCCGTTTTCTGGTGCCATCCTCTCAATGATGCAGGACGACGGTGTTTTCCCAATCGTTTTCCCCGCATCCCGCATCATCGGAGCACCTCTTCTGAGGGCCGTTGACGATGGAAACCTCCGTGACCTCAGCCCGATGCAGCGACTCGCTGTCGTGTTCGCCCAACAACCGACCTCCACCTTGTTGGAGGAACTGAGGAACCTTCGGACCTCACGGGAGGAACAACGGGAAGCAGCCACCTTTCACGAACAACTCCAACACCTCCCTTCGCCTTTGGGTGCCTCCCTTCGGGTCTTTTCCTACGTCTTGGGGACTTCGGCAGCCCTGCACCTGGCAGCACGAAAAGGCCTTGCGATTCACGGGGTTGACCTTCAAGGAGAACCCGAAACGCAGGTTGACGCAGTTCTTGCCGCATGGGATGCCCTTCCATCAAGGAAAAGTCCCGATGGTTGTCTCGTTGACGGGCATTGGCTCATGCAACGTTCCGGCATTCAAGAGGGCCTTCGTTTAGGCAGGCTGAAAAATTGGTTGCATCGATTGCAGATTGAACAAGACCTTGTTCGCGTGGAAGATATGGAGCGCCTCTTGAGTCAACTTCCGTTTGAACACGGTGAATGCGAAGACTGGCCGCAGTTGGAATTTCCCTGAGTGCAGGCATCATCTTCATGACGATGAAGGTCGTGGACGTTTCATGGCAGAGATTCTTTTGCCTGAGAAAGAGGAATTTAATCGCCGTGTCGATGACGTTTCACAACGTATCGCATCCATCAGCGAGAGCAACACCATGGCGAAGTTGCTCCAGTCCAACTTCAAAACTTGGCTCAATTCTTCAGCCGTGTCTCCGGTCAAGCTCACACAAGACCTCGATGAAGACAAGAACGGCATGATTTCGGGCGATGAATTCGCCACGCTGCTGGGAAAGATGACAGGTGAAAAACCCCCTCAATGGGTGGTCGAGGTGGTCTTTTCGTTCGTTGAAGCCGATACGAAAACGGGCATACCCATCTCGGATTGGATGGCGTTCCTGGCTGCAAGCGGACTCGAAGTCCCCGATTCGCTGTTTGCTACCCCGGTGATCATCACCGGCTCATTGTTGATTGATAAGGCCGAAATTCACGTTGGCGAGAGCGTCACCATCACGGCTTCCTTCAACGAACCGGTCGATGCTTACGAGCTGAACGTCACCTCTTCTCTCGGGCAAAGTGAGAATTTCATTACTCGGCAGGAGGCGATGGATTCGCCGACCTTTGATGAGTTCGTTTTGGAAGGCGATACCGCTGCAGAATACACCGTTGAACTCCTTCATCTCGGCGTACGACTGGACACCGGCGGGTTTGTCATCACCGAGGCGCTCATGGTTGAACCCGAACCAACGACTGAGGAAGATGCCTCCAACGAAACAGAACGTGCCGTTGAAGATGAGCCGGTTTTGCCCTCCTCCGTTTCGTTTTCCGAAGTCAATGAATCGCTTGCGGCCATGCGGTTGCGCAGCGAAACTCAGGCCTACATCGCCTCTTGCGGCTCGCACGAAGTCCAGTTCACGGTGCTTTCCAAGGCGAGAACCTTGCTCGGGGAAGGGCCTTACAAGAACGGTTCTACGCTCACGTGCTCGGGTTCTGACGGGACGGTGTTTGAGTTGATGGTCGTTCAAGAGGACGGTCGAACCTTCGAAAAAGGCGAAATCTACGACGCTGTTGTTCAGCCGTACATCTGGTCCGTCGCCCTTCGCCGCTTGGTTTGCCTTGAGCGCTGATCACTTCAGCGCTCGAGCGATCACGATCCGCTGAACTTCTTGGGTGCCTTCGTAAATCTGGGTGATTTTCGCATCGCGGAAAAAGCGCTCGACGGGGAATTCCTTCGTGTAACCGTATCCACCGAGCACCTGAATTGCCCGTTCGGAAACCCACATTGCCGTATCCCCTGCGAAGAGTTTGGCCATGCTTGCTTCCTTGGAGTGCCGAGGGCCGTCGGCATGGTAATGCTGTTCCTTGGTCCATGCGGCCTTGTAGACCAGCAAACGGGCAGCCTCAATTTGCGTGGCCATGTCCGCCAAATAAGCCATGATCATTTGATGATGAGCAATTGGCTTACCGAAGGCTTCTCGCTCATGAGCGTACTGCAAAGCCGACTCGTAAGCGCCTTGGGCGATACCAAGGGCTTGGGCTGCAATACCAATTCGGCTGTTATCAAGGGCATTCATGGCGATGGGGAAACCGTTTCCAACCCCCTTGATCACGTTCTCAACAGGAACCTTGCAATCGTTGAGAACGAGGGTGCAGGTATCGGATGACCGAATCCCGAGTTTGTCTTCTTTCTTTCCAACGGAAAAGCCTTCAAAGTCAGCATCAACGATGAATGCGGTTGTTCCGCCGTGCTTCTTTGTGCCGTAATCTGGATGGTCAACATCTTTTGCGAAAAGCACGAGAATCTTGGCTTGGGCACCGTTGGTGACCCACATTTTTTCGCCGTTGAGCACGTAATGACGGCCGTCCTCGGAAAGTTTGGCTTTGCAGACCATGGCGGCTGCATCGGTCCCGGCGCCGGATTCTGACAGCGAATAGGCTCCGACTTCTCCGGCAGCGAGGCGAGGGAGATAGGTGCTTTTCTGGTGCTCATCCCCGTGAAGGGCGATGGTCATGGAGCACAAACCAACGTGGACGCAAAACATCACGGCAAAGGAAGGGTCGACGCGAGCCAATTCCTCAATGATGATGGCCTCGGACACATCGTCGACCGGTGAACCACCGTACGCCTCAGGGATGGTGATTCCGTGGAGGCCGTATTCGAGGAAGGCCTCCCATTCCTCTGCGGGCGGAATTTGATTTTGGTCTCGGTGCTCAACCGTCGGAGCAAGCACCGTTTCGGCAAAGTCTCGGACCAGTTCGCGAATCATCTGCTGTTCATCGGTTTCGCCAAAAATCATACGCTCGCCAACATGCCCACATCGCAGAGTTTCTTAATCCGTTGGTTCGGTCAAAAAGCACTTTCCTCCTCAGTCTTCATATACCACCTGTGAAAGCCGCGTCTACGAGGGAGACCTATGGACGATGACATCGTTGAATTCGTGATTGCCCAAGACCGGAAATACTCCATGGACCACTTGTGGTTCCAGCAAAAGGAACAGAAATTGATGATCGGTGTGAGCGAATTCATGCGCATCGAAATCGGAGACATCCTGCGGGTGATTCTGCCCCAAGCTGAAACCGAAGTGGACGAAGGCGGAAGCCTCTTTTCGCTCTGGAGCGCTGATGAGAAGGTCTCGCTCACCTCACCGTTTTCGGGCGTCATCTCCGATGTGAACGGCGAGGTGGAAATCAATCCGGACCTCGTCAATGAATCCGCCTACAACGACGGGTGGATCATCCTTTTCGAACCGCACGACCTCCAAATCAATCCCGAAGACAAGCAGTTGCTTGAAAATCTCATGGAACACGACGAATATGTCGAGTACCTTGCCGAATTGTGACGCTCATAGGGAGGACCTTCGAGGTCGCCTCAAGAATGATTAACTCACACCGGTAGCCATCCGCATGAGCGACGCGATGGAACAACTGCGGGAAAGCCTCCAAGCCGCACCCGTCATTTGGAAGGGAGATTATCCCTACTTTATCCACCCAATCACCGACGGCGTCCCCCGAATGCATCCAGACGTGCTGACCTCCATCATCGAACTGGTCGTTCACCGCGTTGATTGGAGCGAAGTTGATGTCCTTTTGGGCATTGAAGCCATGGGGTTGCCGCTGACCGCCCCCTTAAGCATGGCCACTGGGATACCGCTCGTCATCGCACGAAAGCGGTCATACGGTTTGGAAGGGGAGGTCGAAATCGATCAATCCACCGGCTACTCAAAGGGTGAGATGTACCTCAACGACCTCGGTGATGGGGAGCGCATCGCCATTCTCGATGATGTGCTCTCAACTGGGGGGACGTTGGAGGCGGTGGTTGAAGGCGTTCGACGAGCGGGTGCCGAAGTCACAAACATCGTGGCCGTGGTTGAGAAAGGAGGCGGTTTGCGTCGATTGCAAAGGAAATATCCCGACATCAACATCCAATCGCTGGTCCGCTTGGAGATGGATGGGGACAAAGTCGTGCTGCTCGACGAAGCCGAAGACAACGCCCTTTGAAAATTTCTGAATGCACCATCGTCTGCAAAGGATGGACTCGCCCCTCTTCATCAGAACGGGTGGCTTCATGAGGGGGTGGCCCCGCCGTCAAGGTGAGGGGAAGCATGGATCTTGACCGTCACGACTTCGAACTCGAGGAGTTGATGGAACGCATTCGTTCCAACGACAATCGGCTCATTGCCCTTCAGGTTCCCGAAGGCCTCAAGATGCAAGCGCTGGAGATGATGGACACCATCGAGACCGAGACCAGCGCCCAAGTGGTGCTCGCTGCCGACCCTTGTTACGGGGCGTGCGACCTTGTTCACGACAAAATGAAACTGATGGGCGTGGAATTGGTTGCTCACATGGGCCATTCCCAAATGAACATCGATTCCGGCATGCCGACACAATTCATCAACGTCACGTACGACGGCGACCCCGAACTCTCGCCGGTTCTCCCCTGGCTTGAACAGCACCGCAACATGGCGAAACAACGTTTGGTCAATCAAGACGGGACATCGCCGCTGAGCGAAACTGAAGCTCAAGAGAAATTCATGGATGCTGTTGGTCGGATGGCCCCTCTCACCGACACCAAATTGGGCTTGGTCGGCTCCATCCAACACCTCCACCTGCTTCCCGAGTTTCATGACCGTTTGGAAAAGGCCGGCTTTGATGTCACCATTCCTATCGGTGGCGCTCGACTCTCTTTTCCCGGCCAAGTCCTCGGTTGCAACTACTCCGGAGATGACCCTTCTATAGGACATTACTTGTTTTTGGGCAGCGGTGATTTCCACCCGATTGGTTTGGTCTTGCACACTGGAAAACCGTTGGCGATGCTCGACCCTTACACCGGCGACGCGGAAGAAATGTCGTTGGAGCGCATCGAGCGTATCCTGCGCCAGCGCTTTGGCCTCATCATGAGCGTTCAAGATGCCTCCACCTTCGGCATTCTCATCGGTGAAAAGCCTGGACAAATGCGTCGCACCCTTGCGCTTCGCATGAAGCGCATGCTTGCTCAACACGGCAAGAAGGGGTACCTGCTCGCCTTGGAACATGTTGGTCCGGAGCTGATCGACTTCTACCCCGTTGATGCCTTCGTCAACACCGCTTGCCCGCGCATCGCCATCGACGACGCCGTCAAGTACCGCAAACCGCTTATCACGCCGTTTGAACTTGAGGTGGCGCTGGGCGAGAAGAAATGGGAAACCGGTTACCAGTTCGACGAAATTCCCTGATTGGCGTGCGCCCTCTGTGAAAAAAGCCGTGCAACGGCCCAGTGACCTACCACATCTTTTAGAACGGTTGACATCAGCATTCCCTTGATATGGCGGGCTACTTGGACCGGATTGGCGCTGGGCTCATCATCGCTCATCCTGAAATTCTGGATTTTGATTACCTCCCTGAAGAACTCGTGGGCCGAGAAGACCTCCAGGAGGCCTTGGCCTCCAAATTCACGACCGTTGGCTCACCAGAAGGCGCAGCCCGAGCCGTCATCACGGGTCCGGTGGGGAGCGGAAAAACCGTGCTCGCCAAAACCTTCTGCCGTGACCTTCGGCGGCACCTTTCGGGCAAACGTGAGATCAACGTCGCCCATATCAATTGCCGAAACGCCTCGACAAGCATGCGGGTTGCTCAGCGCATCCTCCACCAATTTGACCCGGGCCATCCTGACCGTGGCTTGTCAATGGGCGAACTGTTGATGAGCTTGCGGAAGATGTTGCGTCGCACATCCACTCACCTCATCGTTGTCCTCGACGAGGTGGACCACATGCTCCGTCGTTCAGGTGACGAACTGCTCTATCAACTGCTCCGTCTCGACGAGGACCAAGAAGGGAAAGGCACGGTGTCCCTCATTCTCATCAGCCAAGAACAGGTGCTGGACGTGCTTGAGACGGCGGTCCTTTCCAAGTTCGGCCAAACGAACCACATCCGTATCCCCCCCTACACCGTCGACGGCCTTGAGGCCATTGCG
The DNA here is from genome assembly GCA_030827475.1 of Candidatus Poseidonia sp. GTDB lineage: Archaea > Thermoplasmatota > Poseidoniia > Poseidoniales > Poseidoniaceae > Poseidonia. Next base: position 53,253 of record JAUREJ010000004.1, on the reverse strand, counting down.
CGTCAACGAGCGGAATCGGCCTTGGTGCCCGGGACATGGAACGACGGGATCATTCGTTTGGTGGCCGAGCGGGCCGGAAACAGCGGCGATGCTCGCCAAGTGATCGAGTACCTGAGCAGCGCCGCCGAGCGCGCTGAATTTCGCCAGGACGGCCATTCGGAGCAAGCCATCACCGTCGATGACCTCCATGGCATGAACGATGAATTGGCGACGAACACAACATCTCGCTTGGAGATTGTTGACGACCTTCCGGCTCAAGGGATGTTGGTCCTTCTGGCCATGTGTCGCCGACTACGAACCGAGGAATCCATGACCATGGGAGATGTTGAACGACTTTACAACGTGGTTTGCGAAGAATACGAACAGCGTCCGAAAAGCCACACGACGCTCTGGAAGCACGTCAAGACCATCGAGCAAGAAGGCATCGTGGCCAGCCGTGTGGCCACCGTCCCCGGCGGCCGAGGTCGTACGACCCACCTGAGCATGCCGCATTTCCTCCCCGCCGACCTCGCTCAGCGTCTTGAATTGCTTCTTCCAAAGCGACTGGCTCGTCGTTGAACTTCAAGTGCTTAGACGATGGGGCTAAATACGGGTCATCAGTCGGACAAATCCCAAGAGGTGCTCTCATGGCTGGTAACGATGCAGAATTTATCGCAGTGGTCAACGATACCGACCCGAAGAACGGCGGGAAATCCTACGCCCTCAAAATCACCGGGAACAACCACGCTCAAATGCTCGGAAAGCGCATTGGCGACGTGGTTGACGGTTTGTTCGTCGGCGAAGGTGACAAGACCCTCAGCGGCTACAAACTCGAAATCACCGGTGGCTCCGACAAGACCGGAACGCCCATGCGCCGGGACCTGGAAGGCGGAAACCGCCAGTCCATCCTCGTGACCCAATCGACGGGTTACAAGGGTCAAGTCGTCGTCCACAAGGAAAAGGGCGGCGGCAAGAAGCGTTTCCGATACAAGCCAGACGGCCTACGCAAGCGACGAAACTTCCGCGGGAACACCATCACTCAAGACACCCGTCAAATCAACCTCCGGGTTGTCGAGGCCGGAAAGAAGCCGCTCGAAACCATCCTCGGAGCAGAAGCTGAGGAATCTTCGGAGTGAACCCGAGAGGGCAATCGACGGGCATGAAGGAGAGAGGGAAGCATGGCACGAAAGCTTCCCGCTCAACCAGAAGTGAACATCGGCCTCGTCGGTCACGTTGACCATGGAAAAACAACGCTCACGCAGGCGCTTTCTGGCGTTTGGACCGACACCCACTCCGAGGAGCGCAAGCGAGGAATCTCCATCAAACTCGGATACGCTGACACGGCCTTCTACCAAGACGATCAAGGTCAATTCTATGCCACAGGAAAACGACCCGACGGTGGCGAGGACGTTGAGAGCGAGTTGAAGCGCGTTGTTTCCTTCGTCGACGCACCCGGGCACGAGACCCTCATGGCGATCATGATCACCGGCGCCTCCATCATGGATGGAGCAATGTTGATGATTGCAGCCAACGAGACTTGCCCGCAGCCTCAAACTCGAGAGCATTTGATGGCCCTTGAAATCGCCGGCATTGAGAACATCGTTATCGTTCAGAACAAAATCGACCTTGTGTCCAAAGAACGGGCGCTTGAATCCCACAAGGAGATCAAAGCCTTCCTCAAAGGAACCATCGCAGAAAACGCACCTGTTATCCCGGTTTCCGCTCACCACGATGTGAACTTGGACGTGCTCATCCAGGCGATTGAAGCCACCATTCCGACACCTGACCGTTCCGAAGACAAGCGATCGATCATGCATGTTGCACGTTCCTTTGACATCAACCGACCCGGCACCCGCCCTTCAAAACTCAAAGGCGGCGTGATTGGAGGGAGCATTGTTGAAGGAGAATTCAACCAAGGCGACACCATCGTGATCGGTCCGGGACGAAAGATCGAGAAGGGCAACAAAGCCACCTGGGAACCCATTGAAGCCGTCATCAGCAGCATGCAAGGTGGAGGTTTGAGTCTCGACAAAATGCATGCTGGAGGCTTGTGCGGTATGGCCACGTACCTTGACCCCTCAATCACCTCATCTGACAACCTCTCCGGGCAGGTCGTTGCTCGAAAAGGCGACCTCCCTGAAATCCATTCCTCGTTGAGCATCAGCGTGAGCCTGATGAGCCATATGGTGGCAGGCGACGGCGAGTTGCCCGAGAAAATTCAGCCACTGCGCAACAACGAGATGTTGATGCTGAACGTGGCCACGGCGACCTCCGTTGGCGTGACAAAAAACGCTGAGAAGACTCGAACGGACCTTGAACTCCGCCTTCCAATTTGCGCCGACAAAGGCCAGCGTATTTCGATCTCACGGCGCATCGGCTCACGCTGGCGACTGATTGGCTACGGCACCATCGAATGAGAGGTCGGTGCGATGCAGCCCGTCCTTATCGACGCTTGCGGCTGGGTCGCTTGCATGGACGCTCGGTTGAACGTTGAACAGGAGTTGGAGGCCCTGCTTGGCCCCTGTTCATGGACCATCATCCCGTCGGTGATGCAGGAATTGGAACGTCTTCAGCCGCAACGCCCTCGCTCAAAGCCCCTCTTGCTCGGTTTGCTCGAACAAAAGGCAACCGTGGTGGATGTGCCTTTTGCCGGACACACCGACAACCAACTTCTCTCCTTGGCCTGCGAGGAAGGTTGGCCCGTCCTCACCGTTGACACCGAGCTGAAGCGGCGCTTGTTTGAAGCCAACGTGCCGGTGGTCGAGGTCAAACAAAGTAAACGGCTGGCCCTCATTGAGGCACTTTGAGTGCCTTAAGGAAGGGTGAACAACACGTCGTCGCCGTGACCGTCAAGCCAACCGATCTTGACACCTGCATCGATCCAAGCGTGCGCATAATTGATGGCCCCAAAGGCTCGGACCAGGTCTCCGGTTTCGAGAAAGTGACGAGCATCTGCTGCGTAGTCATCGGCCATGCGAAGCATCACGGTCAATTTCTGACCCTCCTCCGTCGATTCATCAACCGTTCGTGTGGCCTTCTGACGGGCTCGACGGGTGATGTCGAGGTAGTGCTCCACGCGTTCGACCGTGAGGCTGGTCAGTTCCGACATCACGAATCGCCCTCCTTGATGCGCCCGAGCAAACGCCGAGCGTCTTCGCTACGCCCTAAGGCCTCGTAGAGTTCGATGGCCAAGGACAGTTTTCCAAGGTCTTCAGCTTCTTGAGCACGGAGGAACATTTGACGTCGCTCTTCCCAGTTTCGGGCCATGGCCGCCTCGGCAACCGCCTTGTACCTCCCTTCACGCTCGGCATCCGAAAGATGAGGGGCCGTCCAACGACGGACAAGGCCTTCTCTCGTGGCGGTCGCCATGGCGTCGGGCGTGCACAACACGAGGAGGTCGCCGAGGTTCATGCGTTCGGTCAGCGGAGGCTTTTCACCTTCATCCTTGCTTGCGGTGGACAACGAAACGAGGTGCCCTTCAATGCCCAGCACCCACCAACCGTCACCCGAGCGAACGGCTTCCATCGGTTCGAGCGAATCGCTTTCCAAGCGTTCCAAGTGGTCCCAACCAAACGGATGAGGAACGCCCTCCCAAAGCCCACCATCAGCGCTCTGCAAGAGCAAACGCCCGTCCTTGAGGGCAGAGCACCAACTCCATGCGCGGTCTTCGATGCGGCGTTTCTTGTCTTCGCCCGTTAATCGGCCGCACCACATGCATCCTTGGGGGTCTTGCCAGAGCAGATGTTCTCGATCAAGCCACCCGACCAAACGGCGAACAGGACCGCTGTCAACGCGTCGGATGCCTCTGCCCTTTTGGGAAAAGAGGTGGATCTGTCCGTGACGTCCTGCAAGCGCCCAACCGCCTCCGGGGCGGGCGGCAAGGTCACGGAATCCCCCAGGCGTGCTTCGACCTTCGCTCACGAAGGCACCGTTTGAACTGTTGATGATGTAAAATCCATGAGCGGCAAGCAAGGCAATTGAGCCTTGCACGGCTCGGGCGGCGTGGACTTTGAAGGGAACTTCAATCCGCCAGCGGACGCTTCCGTCCGCCTCCAACATCACGAGGTCCAAACCTGAACTGACCACAAGCCCGCCTTCAACGGGTGCCAAGGTGGCGATACGGGAGGATGCCTGCCAAGACCATGCAACATTCCACGCCATCAAGCCTCACCTCCTTTGAGTGCACCCCAAGCGAGAAGTTGGGCTCGAGCTGCCTGAGTAAGAGAATACTTCCTTGTTCGCCCTGAAGGCCGCACCTGCAGAATACCGAACTTGAGGAGACGGTTGCTGATCTGCGAAAGTCGAGACCGTTTGATGTCAAGATGGTCCAAAATCTCGGCATCCGATGGCGAATATGGACGGTGATTGGAGATGCCAACCACGTAGGTCTCGGCGATGCTGAGGCTACCGAGCGCAACCTTGTCGAGCGGATAGGACTCTTTGGGGCCCGTGCGCTCCACGCGACGCTTTGCGAAGAAGTCAACGAGGTGTTTGACCTCGTTGCCTGAGGTGCTTACTTTCCCACCCAACAGCAACTGAAGCAGCTTGGTGAGCGTTGCCTCTTCAAGTACGGTCTGGGTTGGATAGGCGTTTTCGGACGGCAGAGTCAAGATCTCTTCATCACCCAATTCAAACCCTCCGCCCTCAGGGGAGAACAAAGAATCGAGTTCGAGAGCGGGCAAACCAATTTCGTCATGTATCAGGGCAGCGGATTCAACCTCCGGCACCTCAACCTCGAGAACATCAGGCAAGCTTGTCTCCTCAACCCACCATTCAGCGGCCTCGGAATAATCTTCAAGTCGACTTGGGCGGTTCATGGCGTCTTTCTTGATGGCATCAACCGCTGATAGCGAGACCTTGTTTCGGTTCACAAGATTACCAAACCCCCCGCTCGCCACGGGTTGGCGGGAGGGTGCAGAACCAGAGGCATCGATGATGTTGTTGGTGAACTCGGGCGGTTTGAGAGGGTCATCGTTGGTGATGGAGCGGTCAAGATCGTCCATGTCCAAATCAAAAAATGACAGAACGGGTGTTGCATCGTTCCCTTCGTCGCCCTCCTTCGCCTCCGACGCTGCTGCATCGTGGGCGGGTTCTTGCCGCTCATTCCACGGCGTGGAGGCATCGATGATGTCACCTGACGGCGTTTGCGAAGCAGGTTGAGGGTTTGCATCAAGTCCGCTCATCGCCTCGTTCTGCTTTCCAAGGAACGGTGGTTCATCCAGCCCCCCGCTCATCAAAGCGTCTAGCGGTTGCGGCTCATCCCGCGGTTGGAGGCGGGCAGACGTGTCCCTGTACGGCGGTGCAACCCCTTCTGCGTGCTCAATGCGAATACGGTCAACAGCATCGCGTAACATGGCAACCACCTCTGAGGGGTAGCCGCTGCATTCCTCGAGGATGGTTTCGGCATCCTGCAAGGAAAAATTGCTGCTCATCACCCCGATTTCACGCAACCGATGCTCAACCAAATCCACGACATCACTCGGCCCAAAAGGCGACAGCAAAAACCGCTCAAAACCGGTGACCACCGTTGCAGGAAGGTGGTGGCGCTCTCGGACATCGCACACCAAAACCACGACGGCATTGAGTCGCTCAAGCGAAGAATGTGCATCTCTGAGCGCAACATCGACCACCGAGAAATCACTGGCCGGAACGTCGATGACCACAAGCGGAAGTTTGTCCGTATACGCGTACATTTCCGTGACCAGTTGGTTCACCAGTTCGGTGCGCCCCGGGAGCGTGTCGCCTCCAATCAGTTGCTGATAGCACATTTCCAACATCGCTTGCGCAGGCGCCTGAGCAGGCAAATGATCGATGGAAATGAAGGCACCTGCATAGGGTTTGAGGCAACGAACCAGTGAGGTTCGGCCAGATCCCAACGGCCCCGTCAACATGATGCGCCGGGCCGTCCCCAGCTTCAGATAGGTCCTGAGGAGGTTGAACTCCTCGCTCCTGCCGATGAGTTTCCCCGCATCACCCGGCTCAAGCGGCCGGGTGGAGAACGGATTCACATCAAGAAGTGGTAAGCCAAAAAGACGAGATTTCTGGACCATACCGCCCAACCGCACTTCACGTATTTGATGTTTCATCCATCGGGATGCGGCCGGAGACCTGTTAGGACACGTTAATCGTGATGCGGCGACGGCCAATTCAGGCGAATTAACGCGAGATTAACGGCAACCTAACGCGTTAATCCACGCGTTAAACCCGTTAACTCCCAGGAACTCATGCACATGCGATTCATTCAAAGAACGCCTTGCCCACCGTTGGAACAGGGGACAGCCGTGCCGGTGGAAAACAGTCGAATCAAGGGCTTGTACAACCAAAGCGTGGAGGAACGGCGAACCATTGTTGCGGAAGCCTGCAACCTCTCGGCCGAACACGTCGCTGCTCTCGCAGCACATGGCGAATTGGACGAGGCTGCAGCCGACAGGATGATCGAGAACGTGATCGGGACGATGTCCTTGCCCGTTGGCGTTGCGACCAACTTTCTGATCGACGGCAAACCCTACCTCATACCGTTTTGCGTGGAAGAATCCAGCATTGTCGCCGCTGCATCAAACATGGCGAAGCGATGCCGAGCTTTGGGCGGATTTACCACCAACAACGATGATCCCGTGATGATCGGTCAAATTCAGCTGCTCGAGGTTGCTGACCTTGATGGAGCCATCGCAGCATTGGAACGTGAAAAAGAGGCCTTGATGGCGTTCTGCAACGACATCCCGTCTCGCATGGTTGCCCTTGGCGGCGGATGCAAGGACATCCAATCACGTAAACTGACGACAGCACTAGGTGACATGCTCATCGTTCACCTGCTCGTGGATTGTCGAGACGCCATGGGCGCCAACGCCGTCAACACCATGGCCGAGCGTGTCGCGCCGCGCATCGAGGCCCTGTGCGGAGGCCGTGCTCATCTCCGCATCCTTTCCAACCTCGCAGCCCACCGCCTCGCAAGAATCTCCGCTACGTTCACGCCAGAAGAACTTGCTTCTGACGGTTCAAGAGAAGACGGGATGGCGGTCATCCAAGGCATTCTGGAAGCCCATGCCTTTGCCGTGGCAGACCCGTTTCGAGCCACGACCCACAACAAAGGGATCATGAACGCCATCAGCAGCATTGCTCTTGCTTGCGGACAAGATTGGAGAGCGATTGAAGCTGGATGCCATGCTTGGCCAAGCGTCGAACACGGGCGATACACCTCCATGTCAAATTGGTCCCAAGACGACGAAGGAAACCTCGTTGGGAGCATGGAATTGCCGATGGCCGTTGGCGTCGTGGGAGGCGCCTCCAAGGTTCACCCTGCCGCACAGGCCAACCTGGCCATCTTGGGAGTTGAGGGCGCACAAGAGTTGGCCGGCATCATGCTCTGTGCAGGACTCGCCCAGAATTTGGGCGCCCTTCGTGCGCTGTCGACCAAAGGCATTCAAGCAGGCCACATGAAACTCCATGCAAAGAACATGGCCGTGAGTGCAGGAGCGGTGGGCGAGGAAATTGATCTCTTGGCGTCAAGGCTTCAAGCCCACGAAGGCCATCGAACCCAAAGTTTGGTCGAAGAATGGCTCAACGAACTGCGTCAAGGTTGAAGTTCATTCTTCCTCACTTACAGGAAGCGAAGTCTGAACGGTGCCGTCCGCTTGACCTTCTTCCCGCAGAACATCGTTTGCCCCAAGGTCGTCGAGCAATCCCGATGCTTGGACTTGCTCCCTGAACCAAGCCTTGACTTTCTTCCGATCGGTATGAGGGCAGCCGAAGGCTTCCGAAAATCGTCGGGTCGTTGCCAAACGTCGCGTGTTGCCGTCCTTTCTCCGATCAACCATCCCCAATTGAGCCAATTCTCGCACATAATCGTAGGCCTTCTGACCTAACAATTCAACCAACCTTGACTGGGGCATGGGCTGGTGGTAGGCGATGAGCGCTGCAGCTTTGAGCAACTTCGGAGGCATGTCCGTCTTCGTAGCTTTCGGGAGGTGGGTCGCAATGACGGGTTTCACTTCCAGCGCCCAACGGTCACCGACCTCGGCAAGTTGCAAGGCGCCGCCTTTTCGGCGGCGAAGGGTGGCCTGGAGGCTTCCCAGAGCATCCAACATCTCGTCCTCATCGTAACCCAAGGCCTCGGACAACTCCAAGACCGACTTGGACTTCCCCGAACTGAACAACGTCGCTTCAATCAATGTCTCAAGCGGCATTTCCGACATCGTACACCCTCCTATTCAACCAGCCACGCATGCTCATCAAAACCTTCTGCCGATGGTTCTTGAGCAACGACTTCACTTAATGGCTCGACATCATCCCCGTTCGATTCCTCGATCAGGCTTTCTTTATGCTCGGCCAATTTCGCCTGTCGACGGGTTTCGCGCTCCTCTGCGAGGCGTGCTCGGATTGCAATGGCCTCCATCCGATGGTCCGAACCTGTGGCCTGACCCTCCAGATCGTCCGAATCGTTCGCCATCATCGCTTCAACCTCCACGAGAATGTCCTCAAAGGAGTCAACCTTCGCCCAGAGGTCGGTGATCATGATGTCCGCCACCGCTTCGCCCTCTTGGGAAATGCTGGCGATACGGCGATGCGTGAGGAACAAGCCGGCGATGAACGAAGCGACGAAGGCCTCGCTTTTGGCGTTCTCGGCGTCGAGGCCAAAGAGGCGTGTCAACTCAGGCTCGAGTTTAGAGGTAACGTCAACGAGAGGCACCGTTTCACTGCCGTGCTCTTGGCAGGTTGCTCGGAGAGCGGACCAACAACGTTCAATGTCGCCCTCAAGGTCTTCGTTGTGCATTCGACCGCCAACGTTTTCGAGGTACTCGCTGAGTTCCTTTTCGTGCTCCAAGCGATTGATTTCCCGTTGTTTGAGGCTCGCTGCGTCGTCGGCGGCGTCTTTGAAAGCCGAGAGCAGTTCAGCGAGGGTAACCGGCCGCCCTTCTTCACGACGAACACGCTCATCAAACAAGCCTGGCAACACGTCGTCTGCAGCACCGTCGAGGACGGATTGTGTGAAAAAGAAGGCTTCATCGTCGTACTCGCTTTCCCAACCGAACATGGGGTCGTCATCCCATGCGTCCTCTTCCTCCACGGGCTGAATACGCTCAAAGAGCATCGCAGATTGGTGATGCAGCACCTCCCACGAGAGGCGAATCAACCGACCACAGGCGGGCAAGTCGAGGTTTTCCCCTTCACGAACCCGTTGAGAAAACACCGTAAGGAACGCAGAGAGATCGACGTTCCACGGATTGAACGCTTCTTCGCGAACCAACGAAAGCACCAAGGCAACCGAACGGTCGAAGGGGTCGTGTAGGCTCTGGTGTTCGGCTTCTTCTGCTGCGGCGATGGAGGCGATACGTTCACCAAACAACGCCGCCTCTGCTTCGTCCTCACCGTGGGCCAGCAGTTCATCGATGACCTCCTGTTGGAGGAACCATCGGTCCAAACCGGTCTGCTCTTCCACCATCCGCTCACCTCACTCGTCCGTGATTTCAACCGTATCTTCAGCTTCGGCTTCCTCACCTTCGCTCTCTTCCATCAACTGCGAAGCGATTCCGGCTCGCTCGTTGATGTCCTCGGTGGTCTCTTGCGCCCGTTCAAGCAAGGCTTCGAGCCGTGGACCTGCATCGGCATCTTCGTTTGAAGAAAGATGGGGGAGCAAACCACCAAGGCTCTTTGGGACGGGAAGTTCATTGGGAACTTGGGGCATGTCCTCTGCAGCGGCGACGGCATCCATGATTCGGCTTTCGTTCTTTTTCGCGTCCCGTTCTGCCTCCTTCAGGGCTGCTTCACCCAAGGCCATGGCTCGCTCTCGGTCGAAGTCGAGAATGCGTCGACTGCACCCGTCGCCGCCGTGCGTGATGCCGATGTGATGGTCGGCCAGTTTCAGCGACACCTTTCGAAGCGTCACCATGATGAATTGTGCACGCTGACTTCGTTGCTGACACATCTTGGCAATACGCTCTGCGTTGTAAGCGTCCAAGTTTTGGTCAACCTCATCAAAGTAGTAAAACGGACTTGGGTCGTAATCCTGAATAGCAAAAATGAGGGCCAAAGCCGCCATCGATTGTTCTCCACCGGACAGTTGTTGCCGGCTGACCTTTGAGGACTTGCCCCGGGGTTGCGCCCACAATTCAAGGCCGCCTTTGAACGGTTCATCGGGGTTCTCGAGGAAGAGTTCTCCACGGCCGCCATCGGAAAGTTCACTGTAGGATTTCTGGAAGTTCTCGTTCACCTTCTCAAGCACCGTCAAAAGACGTTCTTTCCGCTGGCTCTCGAGTTGTTCGGTGATGTCGATCAGATGCTTGCGACGGGCTTGAAGCATGGCGAATTCATCCTTCATCAAGTCAAGACGTGCCTGGCAGGCATCGTATTGCTCGATCGCCATCATGTTCACGTTTCCAAAGCCTTCCATGGTGCGTTGATAGCCACGCAATTTGCGTTCAAGTTCACCCACGTTCTCAAGGTTCTCTGGCAGGTCGGTCAGCGACAACCCAGCGTCGATCAACTCCTGCGCCATGATTTGGATTTCCGCTTCCTTTTCGCCCATCACGCGACCCAAATCATGGGCGAGCCGGCGATGGTTTTCGGCCTTCGTCAGCCTTTCTTCGTTCCGCACACGGAGGGTCGCTCGCTTGTCCGTGAGTTCTTGACGCTCTTGTTCGAGGCCTTGGTTCTCCTCCAAGTAAACCGCCTGTTCGTCTTTTTTCGCCTTCAATTCAATGCGGTCCGATGCCAGGGTGGCCTCCAATTCATCGATTCGCTCCAATCTCGCCTCTTTGTTGTTGAGCAGCGTCTGCGCTCGTTTTGAGATGTCATCCACTCGACGCTGAAGGACCGCTTGGTGGTTGGCCCCGCTGGACAGGGTTTCCCGAGCTTTTTCCTGGTCCCCTGATGCCGTCACCCGCTTCAAATTGGCATCGTGCATGCGTTCACGAAGGTGCTCCGGGCTTGCGGCTTCGAGAGCGGTTTTTGCCTCGTCCTTTGCTTCGATGGCGTGCTTGAAGGTGCGTTCTGCCGCATCCAATGCACGAAGAGCATCTTGCGCATCACGACGAACATCATCGAGTTTCGATTCGAGTCCTTGGGAGACTTCGCGAGCTCGTTTTTGAGCGGAGAGGACCTGTTTCTTCTCGGCTTGGAGGTTGCGGACCTCGGTGACGTGGGAATCGTCCACGAGTGAATTGATTTTGTTTCGGAGATCCTGTTGGCGACCACGCGCCTCCCGCAGGGCTTCGTTGACCGTTCGTTCTGTGAGGGAGTATTGCTCAACCTGAGCCGTGTATTTTTCCACCTCAGTGGCTCCCTGGATTCGGCCGCCAAAGGAGATCGACATGTTCCGTTTGGAACCGCCAACCATCGCCCCTCCAGCTTCGACCACGTCACCACGGAGCGTGACAAGACGAATGCCGCCCATGTGCCTGCGTGCTGCAGCCATGTTGTCCACGACCAAGGTGTTGCGGAGGGCAAACCGAACCGCCACCTCTATGCGAGGGTCGAAATCCAACATTTCGTGAGCAAAACCCAACACGTCGTCTTTCCGAGCGGTGATCACGGCACGCCCTGCAGGTCGTGTGCTGGTGAGTTTGTTGAGCGGCAAGAAGGTGGCTCGACCTGCTTTGTTCTCGGCGAGCCAACGGATGGCTTGAGCGGCGTTTTCATCGGTGTCGACGACGACCGAGGCCATGCCAGACCCGATGGCCGTCGCAAGTGCGACCTCGTGAGTGGAATCCTTTGGAGCGCACAACTCGGCGATGGTCCCGATGATGCCCGTTAATTCTTGACGGTCACGTGCGGCGAGCACAGCGCTGGCGCCTCCTGCGAGACCCTTTGCACCGGACTTTTGTTCCATTTCCGCTTTTGCAAGACTCAGGGCTCGCTCCGCTTCACGGAGTTTTACCTCAATGCGGCCTCGGTCTTCGGAGAGTTGGGCTTCGGTGCGCTGGGCGTCGAGCAGCGCTTTAGCAAGCGCTTCACGGTCAAATTCGGGTGCGTCTTCTGCCATGCGCTCCAGTTTGATGTCCAATTCACCCAAAGCAAGACGGATGTTCTCTTCCTCCTCCTGCGCAGATGCCAGTTGTTGACTCAGCAAGTCTGCTTCGACTGCAAGCCGGTCAACGTCGCTCTGTGCTTGGTTTCGGTGGCCTTGGTGGCGTTCAACTTGCGCTTCGGCTTCCGTGAGAGCGTTGCTCAAGTCCAGATTCTTTTGGCCTGCAGATTCAAGGGCAAGTCGGACTTCATCCTCCTCCGCCTGTGCTTCTTCCAAGGCCTGAAGGGCACCCTCAAGGGCTGCGTTCGCTGCAGCGAGGTTGGCTTTGAACGCCTCCAACTCGGTGTTCGCTTCAACGAGTTCCTCATCGCACACCGACGCCTCTTCGGCCTCTTCTTCTGCTTCCCGTGTGGCTTCTGCAATGCGGTCAGCGTTGAGTTCAATCGCCACCTGCAGGGCTTGAATGGCCCGACCGAGTTCGGAGGTCTCACCTCCGGTCAATCGGTTGATCTCCGCTTGAAGTTCACCGATTTGGTCGTCGAGAGCCAACAACGCCTTCTCGGTTTCTTTGTGCTCATCGAGAAGATGTTGGCTTTCGTCAAGGTAGGTTTGGCGCTGGTCGATATGAAACTGAAGTTCGTTTTTCAGCGTGGCGTAACGGGATTGAAGCAACATCGCATTGGTCATGGCGATGGCGTCGGCCACCTCCTTCGCTTTCTGAGCGACATGTCGCTCTTTGGCCAGCGTGGATAACCGCTCAAGTTGCTCTTTTTCCAGCAAACCAATGCGCTCAAGATAACTCTCCACCATGTCTTTCTGCTTCGCGGCTTTTCGGATCTCGTCGTCGTACGAGGTCACCCCTGCGACGTTGTCCAACACTTTCCGCCGTTCGTTAGCGGTCATTTTGGCGAGGCTCGTTACGTCCCCTTGCAGGACGATGTTGTAGCCGTCAGGGCGGGCGTTGGCAGCGCCCAGCAATCGGTGGAACACTTTCTGCGTGCTGTCCTCGCCGTTCAACTGGTAGGTTGTCACGGGGTTGTTTGAGGTGGTGAGCCGGATGCTGCGTGACATTCGTATTTCTTCGCTGTCAAGAGGAAGACGGCGGCGGCCGCTGGCCATCACGGGGTTCGCGAAGACAAGGGTGACAGAACACTCCCGCGCAGGTTTGGAATTTTTCCCGCCGTTGAAGATGAGGTCGGCGGAATTCTGAGCACGAATCACTCGGTTGGACTTCGGGCCAAGAACAAACTGAATGGCATCGCCGCAATTCGATTTGCCCGAACCGTTTGGCCCGGTGATGGCGGTGAAACCGCGGTCAAGGGGGACGGTAACTTCGCCCTTGAAGGATTTGAAATTGAGCATTTCGAGTGACTTCAGATACATCCCTATACCCCAATGGGCGGAAGATTCTTCCACCACATTCAGAACACCCGTCCCTTACAGGATTTAAACAATACGAACAATCAAGCCTCAGTCACTCGGTTTTGGGCAGGCCGTGAGCGGCGCCGAACAGCGTTCAAAACACGCCGTGTTCGTTGCAATGTTTGCATCCGGCACCACGGCAGTACGGACAGGTCGCCATCACCAGAATCTTGCTCCGTCGCCGGCTCATCGCTAGGTTCTTGTCGTTACTGAGCAAACGAGACCGGTCTGTTCGCTCCAAGTGCTTCTGATTGTGAACGTCCTTGTTGAAGAACGAAAGCCTGAATCGTCCCGCCTTCTCACGGCGCCGTTCCAATTTTTCACGCGTCTGAACCACGGCTTCGGCTTCCCAATATTTTGGCCCCCGAATCATCAAGGCCCCAAAGACGGCAAAGAGAATTTGGATCACCCAGGGCTCAATCGGCATTGGCGCAAGGTCAGCAAGGCCTTGTGAACTGGCGGAAGTGGGCAGCCAACCCAATCGGTCCAGAACGGCCAAACCCACCAAAACGCTCCCCATGACGAAGCCCGCTTTGCGCAATCGCTTTGCCCAAGCCTTGTTCTGAGGCAGTTCAAAGCCGTAAACGAACAAAAACAAACCTTCCATGAGCATGAGAATGTCTGCTCCTGACCACTGGCCTGTTTCGCCCAAGCAGTACGACGTCCCGGTATCACGGAGTTCGGCCTCTACCGCACTGGGCGAGCAGGTGGGTTCAAGCATCAACAAGGAGTCGAGTTTGTAGCCTTCTGCACCGTCGATAAGGCGGGGGGCAACCGCCCCAAATTGGACATTCGCGACCACAAAAAGCAGAATCGCGGCACCCACCACGGTCATGATTTTCCGGGTCGACAATCCAAACACCATCGGTGGGCCTCAATTCCTCGAGCCCGCCCTGCTTCATAGTGATTTTGAGATGAAAGCCTTTCTGAAAAAGCCATCACGGTCAAGAAGGGGAGACACGAGGACAGAAACGAGGGGAGTCCATGGCGCATGTGGTCATCGTCGGGAGCGGCATCGCTGGCCTTTTTGCGGCGTCGATGTTGGCCGATGCCGGCCATGAGGTCACGGTGGCCACCAAACAACGCACGAAGGATTCCTCTACGAATTGGGCTCAAGGTGGCATCGCTGCCATCTTGGACAAAACAAACACGAAAGCGATGGAGGCCCATGTCCAAGACACCTTGAGAAGCGGCGATGGGCAATGCGATGAAGCCGTGGTCCGGAGTATCATCTCGGAAGCTTCCGAGCGAATCCAAGATTTGATTTCTCTTGGAGTTCGTTTTGAAAAAGACAGTTCGGGAGATTTTTCCCTTGCGAAAGAAGGCGGCCATTCAAGCAAACGAATCCTGCACGCCAAAGATGCAACCGGCCGGGAGATTGAGCGCGCACTCTCCTCCTACGCAGAGCAACATGAGCGGATTCACTTGAGACCGAACACGCTCGCCATCGATTTGATTCAGCGGCACCATCGCCATCCGGAGCACGGCGTTGCAGGCGTATGGTGTTTGGACCAACTCAGCAAGGAAGTGGTGACGCTTCAGGCGGATGCGGTCGTGCTTGCAACGGGAGGCGTTGGCCAACTCTGGAAGCAAACCACCAACCCGAGTGTTGCCACCGGGGACGGTTTGGCGATGGCCTATAGAGCAGGGGCTTGCGTGGACAACCTTGCATTTATCCAATTCCATCCCACCGCACTTTGGTCAACGCGAGAACCTCCCTTCTTGATTTCCGAAGCCGTTCGTGGCGAAGGGGGAGTCTTGATGGACAACGCAGGCCTTGCTGCATGGAACGAGGCGACGAGGGAGGCCGAAATCACGGGGGAGGCACTTCCCTCGCCCGAACCCTATTCATTTACCCTCAAACACTCGCCAGAGGGTTCAATGGCTACCCGGGACATCGTCGCCCGAGCCATTGACCAACAAATGAAAACAACCGGCACGGGCCACGTGCATCTCGTTACATCCCACCTCAACAAGGAGGACCTCGCCATGAAATTCCCCACCATCGCAGGCAGGTTGGCAGAAGAGCGGTTGGAATTGGGCGTGGACCCCATCCCGGTCGTTCCTGCCGCACACTACATGGTTGGAGGTGTCCGCGTGGACGCCATCGGCAGAGCCCATGTTCGTCAAACCGACGCTGTCATGCCCCACCTGTTCGCCATTGGCGAGGTGGCGTGCACCGGCATGCACGGCGCCAACCGGCTGGCCTCCAACAGCTTGCTTGAAGCCGTTGTTTACGCTCATCGCGTTGCGAAACACCTCATAGACCACCCACCCGAAGCCTACGAAGGTCAGCACCCTCCTTGGCGAGCTGACGGGTTGAATGTGCTCAAGGAACACGCACCGATCGTTCACGATCGAGCCAGTCTTGTCAGCACAATGACGCAAGAAGTCGGCATCGTACGCTCAAACCAGCGCTTGAGGCGTGCGGAACGCAGGTTGGCTTTGCTCAACAAGGAAGTTGAGTTGATTTGGAAAGGAAGCCTGCCGTCCCGCGCCATTGTTGAATTGCGAAATCTTGCGCTCATCGGCCATCTTGTCGTCACCGACGCCCTTGCCCAACACCAAAATCGAGGCCTTCACTTCAATGTTGATCTCGTTAAGGATGGCATGCCCGAATAAGCGTCGTAAGCAATTGGTTCACCGG
>JAUREJ010000004.1:22628-37143 GCA_030827475.1 Candidatus Poseidonia sp. | reverse complement strand
GCCTCTGCAAGGTCAATCAAAGCCCCGTTTAAGGCATCAATTTCTGTTTTCCTCCCTGCTTTCATGTCTTGAAGCATGCTGCATTGATTTTCAGCGGTCGTTGTCAACACCGCTCGAAGCGAATGCTCAAACTCCTGCTCATCCGGGACGGCGATTCGCTCCATTCGAGCCACGCGGACCGCCTCCCTGTAGACCATCATGCAGGCATCAAAGCGATCGGGAGCGAGCAACTCTCCGTTCCGAAGGCCGGCAAGAGCTGCAATCGGGTTGATGGCAAGATTCAGCAACACCTTGTTCCAAAGCATCGTCGCTGCATCCTCGTTCATCGAAGGTGCAAGTCCCGCCCGATCAAAGGCGGCGAAAATCACCTCCAATTCTTCAGAGGACGGCCCGAGGGGGGTGCGAGCGAGTTGGGTTGCCCCTCTCCCAGCCCAGACCACCGTGTTTTCAGCCCCCATGTAAGCACCGTGGGTGGTGGTTGCCGCAACAACCCGGTGGGGGCCGAGGGCCCTGCTCAGGGTTTCGAGGTGACCCAAGCCGTTGGACAACGCAAGAGCCACCCCCTCGGGTTTGAGAAGCGAGGATGCGATGTCCAGCAAGGAGGGAATCTCAAAAGATTTTGTCGCGAAAATTACGAGATCAGACCGTTGGTCAAACGACTGAGGACGTTCAAGTTCTTCACAGGTGAAGATGAACCGTTCAGCTGGCACGTGTTCCGAAGTCGCTCCCATGACACGAAGCCCCTCGAGCATTGCATGAGCCCCTCCTTCTCCACGCACGTGGAGGTGAACTTCGTGGTCGGTCTGCGCGAGGCTTGCAGCGAACACGCGACCCAGCGCACCAAGACCAAGAATGGAAATCCGCATGGTTGAACCTCAAGCATAACTCGCCAGATGGACGACAACCGAACCCGACTCGTAGGTCACCCACATCGTTGACAGCGGGGTGCTCGGGGGAACGAACGTCAGGTTTGTGGTGCCTGGGCTGAGAGCGAGTCCATCCCAGTTGTGCTGCCAGTCCTCGCCCAAACTTCCCTCACGGGCCAGTCGGAACGGAACAGGTTCCGTTCCTGGATTGGTGAAACTCAACTCCCCCATGCCGGTGTTCAACAACGTCCCATTGGAAGCCACCGCCCACGGCGTTGACCAGAACCGAGTCAAGGTTCCCATCCATTGAACCAGCAATTCGGGTCCTTCAACAACGACAAAACGGGTTTTGGGGTATGGCGAAAAGGCATCGTTGCAAATTGAAACGTTATCTCCCTCCTCCAAAAGCAGCGTGAGGTTTTGTCCGGACTCAACCAGTGGAATTGAACCAGAGGCTCGAAGCGATGTATCCCAGACCCAATCCCCGTCCATCGGCCGAGGTGGCTTGCTGATGCTGGCGTTGATGGGGCACGATTCTCCGTTTCCTTGCAAGATACCACCGTCTTCGAAAAGGGCCCCCCAAGGTGGCCCACCGTCAGCGGTCACGGTCCATCCATCCGAAGGAACAAAGCCGATGAGAGGGCGGCGTTCAGGGAGCAACGGAGCAAATGTGTCGTTGTTTAACCTCAAACCGGCCATGGCCGATTGAAACACCAAGGGGTCAACGCCCGAAAGACACACCCGTTCGGGCACTTCAGTTCGGTTGTCGGTCAGCCCCGTCCCCTCATCAAGCGTCACAAGAGGGGTTTGGAGGCCATCGATCTCCTGGCCGAACACTTCGATGTCAAGCCAGGAGGAACTGACCAATCTTCCGCTGAGATCAATGCACCGCCGGGCCGTTGCGCCTTCGAGTTCGTCGTACCAGCGTTCGGAAGGGACGACCTCGAGAGCGGGTTGAACGGTGAAGGGCACGGCTTCGTACTCGCCGTTGATGGCAACGAGGTAACTTCCCTCGGCAGAGGTTGGAGCAAACGCACCTGTCCAGGTCAGATTCATCCAGAAAGAGGCGGTGCGCTGAGGCAAAAGGTGTGAACCGCACCCCTGGCCGTCGAGACGCAAAGCATCCTCACCATCGCAGTCCCATTGAATGGACCAATCGTGATGTTCGCTGGCGAACACCGCTTTTACGGCGTAGGGTTTCTGAAGGGAAGAAGGGTTCGTGAAGATCAATTTCGTGCTCGAATGCCATGAACCGTTGGCCAGAAGAACAGCCACCTCCGGTTCAACGAGGGCGAAGGTCATGGCCGCATCCCAGTCCTCGTCATGGACCACGGGTTGAGCGGCAGGAAGGAGGAAAACAAAGAGCAGCAAGAGGACGGTGCCCATTCGGCGATGGTCGCGCTCGCTCAATCCCGTGGTTTCGTTCAACAACATCGGGATGCGAAGATCGGTTCCAAAGAAGAACAACAAAGGCAGCAAGAGCGCAAAGACGAGGTACCAGAGCGAAAAAGAGGAAAACACACCAAAGACATACGCACAAAACAGCATGGTGATGACGATGAGACTTTGCGTGCTGGAACTGCGCGCTTCCAAAAGCCCCATGCGCGCAATCAACAAGCGTCCCCCGGGGAGGGTTGGAATTGGAAGGATCGAAATCCAAGCAAACAGCATCAGCATCCCGCCTGCATGCACCCACGGATGCGCCCAAATGAGGCGGACCCAAGCGTCTTCACCGGCGATGTCCAGCGCCAACAGACTGAGGAAGACCGGGGGATCGGTGATGAACGGCATGGAACTGGAAACCAAGTATTCAGGGGTATTGGTCAGTCCAGCCAGGAACAATCCGACGCCTGCAACCCCAAAAACGACCGGAACCGTGAGGGCGGAAAATCCCAGAGCAGCACGGTCAGGCCAAGGGCGTGCATCCATGCGGGGTAACGTGGGAATCAAAAGGAGGCCAAACGGCCAAAACAACCAGGAGGAGGGAAAAAGGCCCAAGGCGTACAAGGCGATGGTGAAATCTGGAACGGGGAGGAGATGGCCGCTACGGACCCCGTACCGAGCGCAAACCTTCCGCTGAACCACCGAAGCGAAGAACAGGACCGACAGCACCGGCAAGGCATAACCCAGCATGCTGTCAACCAGTGACGAAGGGTGCAACCAACCGTTTTCCGGTCGGCTGGGCGACATCCAGTGGTTACCGGCAAGCGTGAGGGTCAGCAAGGACAAGCTCCAGAACACCACGAGGGTGTTAAATCGGGGGAATTGACGCTCTGGACGAGGGAACACCGTGAATTTCCACCCCTCCTCGTGTTGCGTGAGTTTCCCCATCCATCCAAGCCGCTCAAGATGCCGATTGAGCGAGACCACGTCTTCGTGAATCGAATCGGAAGAAGTGGAAACGACCCACGAAGGCCACCTGCCTCCGTCGCTGGCGTGGACATGGAGGTGGTTGTTGAGAATGGAGGCGAGCAATTCGCGCTGAGACCACGCCTTTTTTTGGTGGGGAAGAGGGGATGTGTCGGGTGAATTTTCCGTCATCGTGAACCCCCCCTTGTCCTGTTGGTACGACCCATCCTCCATGAATCCCTCGTTGAAGGCGAGGTGGATGCGAGGTCACTTGTTCTTGAATCGCTTCAGTCGGAAGGTTTCTTCACGTTCCATTTCTTCCAAACGGAGTTGAATGAAAACCTTGGCCTCCTCAAGTTCAGGGATGACCTTGAACTCGAGAGCGTTCACACGTCGCTTCGTGGCTTCAATCTCAGCAAGAAGCCGCTTCAATGTGGCTTCCATTTCGGAGGCAGTGACGATTTTTTCAATGAGTTCACTGAACGAATCGCTGGCCTCATCAATGTAGGGTGAGGAGCCGATGAAACCGATGCCACGTTCGGCGAACGTCGATTTCAGGTTGCTTCCGGTCACGCTGGGAACGACGACGCCCATGATGTTGCGGCGCTCAACCTCGACCTCAGGGTGGGCTGAATTGGCGATGGCTGCAGCTCGGACAGCAAGTCCGCCCTCAATGGCGTTGGCCAAGTCAATGCGTGTCTTGGCCAAGCGGTAGGCATCGGTTAAATCGCGCTTGGCCTCGATCATCTCGGACAAGAGGGTTCGGAACTCGTGGAACAGACCGTCCCGCTTCATCTTGAGCAGTTTGTAACCGTTCTTGGTTTGCTTGATGCGGCCCTTCAGCTTGATGAGTTCGCTGCGGGTTGGTTTGATATCCAAAGCCATGCTTGCTCACCTCCTTCCTTGTCTTGCAGCACCCGCTCTCACTTTCGGTTTTCCGGGTGGTACTTGCTGATGAGTTCTTCATCAAGACGCACCAGGTATTTCGTGTCGATGCTGGACATCAATTCCCAGCACAGGTTGAGGGTCTCGTCGATGGTGCGGTCTTCGTCACGGGATTGGCGAAGGAATTTGTCTTCGAACACACCGGAGAAATCCAACAGTTGCTTGTCACGTTCGTTGAGGGCGTCTTCACCGACAATCGCGACAAGACCACGTAGTTCACGGCCTTGAGCGTAAGCAGCGTACATTTGGTCGCTGACCTTCTTGTGGTCGTCTCGGGTGGTTTTCTCACCGATACAGGAACCCATCAGCCGGGACAGCGATGGCAAAACGTTGATTGGCGGGTAAATTCCCTGTTGGTGCAGTTCACGGCTGATCACAATCTGACCCTCGGTAATGTAACCCGACAGATCAGGAATGGGGTGCGTGATGTCGTCACCGGGCATGGTCAAGATTGGGAATTGGGTGATGGACCCTTTCTTCCCCTTCACGATACCGGCTCGCTCGTAGAGCATGGCCAAGTCCGTGTACATGTAACCGGGGTAACCACGGCGACCGGGAACTTCTTCACGAGCGGCGCCGATTTGCCGAAGCGCATCGCAGTAATTGGTCATGTCCGTGTAAATCACGAGCACGTGGTAGTCCTTCTCGAAAGCCAAGTATTCGGCGGCCGTCAAGGCAAGACGGGGGGTGATGATTCGCTCAACAGCCGGGTCGTCAGCCAGGTTGACGAACAACACGGCGTTCTCAAGTGCACCGGTACGCTCCAAGTCGGAACGGAAGAAGTTGTATTCTTCAGCGGTGATACCCATGGCACAGAACACCACGATGAACTCTTCATCGGAGTCCTTGAGTTTCGCTTGGCGAGCGATTTGCAACGCGATGTCGTTGTGGGGAAGACCCGATGCCGAAAAGATGGGAAGTTTCTGCCCGCGAACGAGCGTCGTACAGCAGTCAATGGCCGAAATACCCGTCTGGATAAAGTCGTGGGGCGACTGTCGGCTGTAAGGGTTGATGGCCGCACCGATAATGTCGGCTTTCTCCTCAGCAACGATTTCGGGGCCGCCGTCACGGGGTCGTCCTGCGCCGTCGAGGATACGACCGACAAGGTCGGTGCTCACGGGGAGCTTGAACACATCTCCCATGAAAGTGACACCAGCTTCCCGGTCAATTTTTGCCGTCCCTTCAAAGACTTGGACGATCACAAGGTCGTCCGAGGTGTCAAGCACTTGTCCGTTCTTGATTTCGCCGTTGGACAAACGAAGCGTCACGATTTCGCCGAAGGCGACGGGCTCGGTTTTGTTCAAGAAGACCAGAGGTCCCTTGACGTCGGTAATGGTTCGGTATTCTTTTCCAGTCATCTTCATCCTCTCCTCAGTTGGCCTCCACGGCGTTGGCAATTTGTTCGGTCATTTCCTTGACCATGGCTTCAATGCGCTCGAGGTAACCTTGTTCGAACCGACCGCGCATCAAGTTTGAGCGCGCTGGCACGTTGACCACATCGTTGAGCATTGCACCGTCGGCCATGGCGGACTTGGCAGCGTCTTGGAACGAGAGAATGGCCTTGGCCATTTCGTATTGCAACTTGATGTCGCAGTAGGCGTCGACGGGGTCAAAGCCGTTCTGTTGCAGGAAGAACTCACGGATCATACGGGCAACCTCGAGCGTCAACTGCTGGTCCACGGGCAGTGCATCTGAACCGACCAATTGAACGATTTCTTGCAGCTCGGCCTCAACTTGCAAAAGACCGCTGATCTGGGTGCGAATTTCTGGGAAATCCTGGGCGATGTTGTCCCGGAACCACTGGTCGAGGCTCTGTGGGTACAACGAGTAAGAGTTGAGCCAGTTGATGGCAGGGAAGTGGCGTTGGCGAGCCAAACCTGCGTCGAGACCCCAGAACACCTTGACGATTCGGAGGGTTCCTTGAGACACCGGCTCGGAAATGTCACCACCGGGTGGCGACACCGCACCGATGACGGTAACGGACCCGTCGTCCCCGTTGAGGGTTTCAACACGGCCAGCTCGTTCGTAGAACTCGGCGATTCGAGAGGACAAGTACGCTGGGTAGCCTTCTTCACCGGGCATTTCTTCCAAACGGGAGGAAATCTCACGCATGGCTTCGGCCCATCGAGAGGTCGAATCGGCCATGAGAGCAACGTCGTAGCCCATGTCACGGAAATACTCGGCGATGGTGATGCCCGTGTACACGGATGCTTCACGGGCAGCGACTGGCATGTTGGACGTGTTGGCGATCATAACCGTCCGGTTCATCAGAGGTTTCCCGGTGTTCGGGTCGATCAAGTGCGGGAACTCGTCCAACACTTCGGTCATCTCATTGCCACGCTCACCGCAGCCGATGTAGACCACGAGTTGAGCGTCCGAGTACTTGGCCAAGGACTGCTGAGTGACCGTTTTACCGGACCCGAATGGGCCGGGGATACCGGCTGCACCGCCTTTGGCAAGCGGGAACAGGAAGTCAAGAATGCGCATGCCGGTCACCAGAGGGGTGTCAGGAGCATACTTCTGTGTGTAGGGCCGTGGGGTTCGCACAGGCCACTTCTGCATCATTTGCAACTCGGTACCGTCCTCGAGGACACAGACGGTTTGGGTCACGTTGAAGTCGCCCGATTCGACGGACTTCACGACACCGCCCTTGCCGGGC
This sequence comes from Candidatus Poseidonia sp., assembly GCA_030827475.1. GTDB lineage: Archaea > Thermoplasmatota > Poseidoniia > Poseidoniales > Poseidoniaceae > Poseidonia. Next base: position 30,324 of record JAUREJ010000004.1, on the reverse strand, counting down.
GGGACCATGATTTTGTGGACGATAGTCTCGGTTTCTTGAACGTGACCGATGACCTGCCCGCTGACGACGGTGTCGCCTTTCGCAACCTTTGGCTCAAAGGTCCAGACCTTTTTCATGTCAAAAGCGTCGGCGTCAACACCGCGGGTGATGAACACACCCATGACCTCTTCCAAGGTGGCGAGAGGGCGCTGGATACCGTCGTAAATCTGGGTCAAAAGACCGGGGCCCAACGCAACGGAGAGCGTCTCCTCCGTGTTCAACACCGGTTCACCGGGTCGAATACCAGAGGTGTCTTCGTACACTTGGATGACGGCTTTGTCACCGTGCAATTCAATCACTTCGCCCATCAGACCTTCGTGGCCGACACGAACGACGTCGTACATCGCAGCGTTCATTCCGGTTGCGGTCACGACCGGCCCGGAAATTCTGTAAATCACTCCTTCATTGCTCATTTTTTCTTCCTCCTGTTTTGGTTGGAACATCATTTCCATAGATCGACTCCAATGGCTTTGCGAATGGTTTCTCGCAAAGTGGTGTCTTCCTCCGTACCGATACCAAGAACGGTTGGGGAGACGGATGCCGACAGTTGATCTCGCAACCTGTCGGGCAGTGTAGCCATCATGGCGGAGTCGACCACCATGATACCCACTGACTTGTTGGTGAGGAGTTGACGAAGCGTGGAATGCAATTCATCATCTCCTTCGGGATTGTAAAGGTCGGACAAACCAGCAAGCTGGAAGCCCAAGGTAAAGGCGGGAGTACCGACAACTGCTATCTCCATCATCATCACCTCAGAGGACGTGCGCCTCCAATACTTCTGGGGACAGGCCGGCGAGACGACCACGGACAATCAGTCGCAGGTCCATGACTTCCTGCACTTTCATGGCCACATAGTGGATGATGGGCAAGGCCGATACGGGATGGAGGTAGCTCATCCGTTGCATCATGGCGTATTCTCTTGCTTTCATCCACGTCACGACGGCGTCAAGACTGCGGGTTGCTTCGGCTTCGGCAAGCGTGGTTTCGAAGGCGGTCATGTCGAACTTGTCGCCAGCTCTTAGCAAGTCCATCATACCGTCGCGGCCGCTGGCTGCAACGGTTGAGAACGCACGTTTTGGTATCAGTCGCCCCCCGGGGATGAGGAGCGAAACCAATTGTTCACTGGTGATGCCAACGGCGCTCGCTTCGAGGATGTTGACGATGTTCTTGTGATCGATTTCGGCTGCAAACAACCGGGAGAGGAACCTCGCCGGTGCTCCCTTTGATTGGAGAAGGGCTCGCTGTGCCGAGGCGTAGTAGTGCCGGTCAAGGGCGTCTTCATAATCGGCCAGCGTCCCGTTCTCGGGGACACGGGCCAGCGCAGAGCCGAAGGACTTCCGGCGCATGAGGGTCGCAGCCGATTTCAAATCGTCGCAACTCTCCACCACCTTCAACCACGGCGTGTTCACGTCGTTCAATTCGGGGAGAATGGAGTTTCCAACTTCCTCAACCGAAACTTCGTTGTGAATGGCCCGCAACACGGCTTTGGCATTCTGGTATTCGAAACGCGAAGTGTAAATTTCAATCAGCGGACGAATCGTTGAATTGGCCATGCTGAGGATTTCGGTCAACTCGGCCTCGAGATTGTGCGTCAACGCCGCCTCAACCAAATCGCCACCGCTCAACTTCCCTGCGTAGAGGTCAATCTCGTTTCGATAACCGATGTCCCCAACCGCTACGGTCAGCTGGTCAACGGATTGGTTGATGAGTTGGCGCAGACGTGCCCGGTCTGCCAGCTTCTGCCGCCGCGCTTTAGCGCGTGAGACGACATAAGGGGTGTTTCCGAGCATCATGTGTTCACCTTCTTCATCCGAACAACGTTTCGTTAATGGCCGACAATTGGCCAGACCAGGCCCGGTCCAACATGTTGTCAAATCGCATGTCAAACGACACAGACCCGTCTTCAGCCTCGAGGATGAAACCGCCGAGGCCGTCCACGCTTTCACCCACCGTACGGTCGCCGGCTTCCTTGGAAATGGCGGCACGGTCAAGTTCAACAGGTCGAATCACGAACTTGCCTTTCGCCAGCTTCTTCGATTCGGCCAGAAGGGACTTGAGCAAGGCAGCCCGTCCTTTCATGCCCGGGTCGGCGATGTGTTGGCGTGCTGCATCAAACGTAGCATCGAGCACCTTCCGGCGTGCGATCAAGATGTCCTTTTGGTTGGACTGCCGAGCGCTGGCCACGGTTTCACGGGCAAGTTGTACGGCTTCTTTTTCAGCACGCTGTTGGGCCTCCTCACGGAGTACGCTGGCCTTGGCTTCGGCGTCGGCCAAGAGTTTCTTAGCTTCGGCTTGAGCGTTGGAAATCAGCGCCTTGGCTTCTTTTTCTGCCGCCGCAGCGATGTCGTTCGCGAGTGTTTCTAGGGTCATGTTATCTTCTCCAATGTGTTTGTGGTTCTACCGGGCAGAGCCCGTGAAGCGGTTCAACCTGCTTCCTCAACCGAGGAAGAGTGGAAGAGCACCCAGAATCACGATGGATTCTGGAAGAGCGGTGAAGATCAAAGCGACACCGAACTTGCTGCCGTCTTCGGCGAGCATGCCGACAGCAGCACTGCCGATGGCGGCTTGGGAGAAACCTGCACCAATGGCTGCGAGGCCAAGGGCAAGTCCGACACCAACGTCGCCGGTCATTCCATCAGTTGCACTGCTGTCATCGGTGGTGTTCTCGGCAGCTGCTGCGCCTTGGGCGACCAAGGCGAGCGTTGCCAGAACGATCAGCGTGCGTAGGCTCATTTTCAGGGTATTCTTGTTCATGTTTTCTACCTCCTTTTTGTCCATGGGGACTATGATTGCCCCTCCGTATGGAGGGTGCGACCGCCGAGCGGGGTAAAAACCCGACCGGAGCCGTCGTAGAACTTGCCCATCCATTCCACGAAGTGGAGACGGGCAGCGTGGATGCTCGGTGAGAGCAAGCCAAGAGCGAGAGCAAACGTTTGAATGAAGATGAAAAGGATGAAACCAAGGACGATGGACACGATGCCACCTCCCGAGAGCATGAGGTCCCATCCCATCGAGATGGACACCTCAGCGATTTTGACACCGGCGACGCCGACGCCCATCACTCGAAGATAGGACAACGTGTTGGCGAGCAAGCCGAAGGTTTCGATGGGCCCCATGATGAGACCGCCTGCCCAACCAAACTTCTCAAAGACGGCCAAACCGATGATGAGGCAGCCGACACCAACCAGGGTGGCCAGAGCGTATGGTGTTGCGTCGAAGACGCCTTGTTCGGTCGTCAGGAACCCGTAGATGTGGAGGGTGCCGGCAGCGAGGATGATCATCCAGCTGCCCTTCTCAAAGAAGGCGGCCACGAGGCCGTGCGCCCGTGCGACGTTGATGAAACCGAGAATGAAACCAAACATCAGGTGAGCAACGCCGAGGTACACGGAGAGCAGTACGTATTCGTTAAGCGAACTCGTGGCCCGGTGGAAGGGAATATGGGTGTAGTCCATGTTGAGGGTGTCCGTAACGAAGGCAGGGAAGTGGATGTTGTCGTAGGTCCACGCATAGATGCCGGCCAATGGTGAAGCATCGCCCATTTGCCCGGTGTTGTCCCACACAAAGCCAAAGCCTTCTGCGAATAAGAAGCCCCAAATCATGCACCAAACGCCCATCCACTTGAGAATGGTGATGCCGTTCTTGGCAACAGGGTCGGCGGCGAAGGGTTTTGTGCCCAACCAAAGGCCGAGCAAGAAGATGATGAATCCGTAGCCGAAGTCGCCCAAAATGAGGCCGTAGATCATCGGGAAGGTAAGCATCAGGAAGAAAGTCGGGTCAAAGGTGCCGTAGGTCGGGCGCCCGACCAAACCCACCATCAACTCAAAGGGACGAGAGACGGCGTCGTTCTCCAGCGCCACCGGAGGCGTGGGCTCTTCGTGGTGGTGGTCGTCGTGACCGTCGTTGTGATGATGATGGTCGTTCACGAACGCCTCGATTTCAAGGTGAGATGCCAATGCTGCGAGGGCCGATCGAACTTCATCCTCCTTCGAAGAAGGAACCCATGCATCAAGCGCAAAGGCTTGGCCGGTGACGGCGAGTTGGGTTGGAGCGGTGTTAATTTCATCCTCCTTCGACAAGTATTCATGCGCAGCGAGGATGTTTCGCCCGTTGTTGCGTGCCCAGCGACTGGCGTCCTCTGAGGCAGAGTACATCGTGCCCTCAACTTCCTTGCGCTTGGCCAAGAGCCCTTTGAGGGCCTCTGAAGCCGACCCGCTCATGGACGGAATTTGGACCGTCTTGCCACCGAGTTCGCCGAGCGCCATTTGGACTTCGGCGCCTTCTGATGGGAGGCATGCTACAGCGACAATTCCAGGGGCGGAGGCGACTTGGACCTTGCCCATAAGATCACCAAACACGCTTCCAACTTTGCTGGATTTCTTGGTTTCGGAGACGTACACTTCCACTCGCGAAGAGCCGGCGAGAAGGTCGAGGTCCATGTTGAGTGGGGCCAGGCGCTGAAGCAGGTGGATTTGCTCATCAAGAACGCTGAGTTCGGCCTCAGCATCCCGTTGGGTGTCAAGCAAGTCAAGTCCCTTTTGGAGTTCATCGCCGAAGGAGCCGTCGAGCAATTCCCTGATTCTCGAGACCGATACGGGGCCGTCGGTGTTCACGGGTTTGAACGCTGAGACCGCTGCACGAACCTTGGACAAAAGAGAGCTCACCTTGTCAGCCTCTTCGGAGGCGGTGGCTTGGCCGACGTGGACGCCGTCCTCAAAATTGGTGTAGGATTCGATGTGAACGCAACCGAGGTTCGTGCATGTTCGGAGAACCTCAGCCATTTTTTCAACAGGGGCAGCCACGGTCAAACGGGACATGGCTACGGTGTCAAACATGGCGTCACCTCAAGCAGACTTTAGTGAGTCAACAACCATTTGCACGGCTTTTTCTTGGTTGCTGGCGGAGTTGGATTCGATCTTCGCAACTTCCGCCCGTCCGGTGGATTTTACGTCGTCCGCCTCGCCTTGGGCCTTGGAGCGGGCCCCCTCGAGGATGGATTGCGTCATGGCGACGGTGTCCTCGGCGGCTTTCTGAACCAACTCCGAGGCTTTGCGACGCGCATCTGAAATGATTTTCGACGCTTCTTCCTGAGCGTCTGCAAGACGCTTTTCGGCGTCCTGCTCGGCGGATTTGATGCTTCGAAGGACTTCGGACATACCCATGGAGGACACCTTGTACTTGCGCCACCGAAGGAGGGTTTATCAGTCTAACGACCCCTTTGGATGCCCGGGTTTTTCGGGCTTCGTTGCTCGGAAACGGCTCGCCATACCGAACGGGTACAGCAAACGGCCTTGAACATCTTCAAAACCGACCTCCTTCAACATCTTGCGATAGTAGCCGTTTGTGCCGTAATGGGTGTAGCTGGCGGCGAGCCCCTTCCAAGGGTGATTTTTTTCTCGCGTAATGATGCGAGCCATGACCTGGACAACCGAGTTCATCCAAAGGTAGCCGAAGAAGCCGTGAAGTTTGTTCGCCTTCCCTGCATCGCAGATGACCAGACGGCCCCCGGGCTTGAGCACACGGAGGATTTCCCTCAATCCTTGGGCCTTGTCCTTGAAATCACGGAAGGAAAAGAGGCAGAACACCATATCAAATGAATCGTCGGCCAAGGGGATGTCCTCGGCGATGGCTTCGACATAGACAGCTGGTGCCTCGCCGCGGGCAGCCCGGGCCGCATCAACGCGTGGTTGGGCTGCTGCAAGCATTTCCGGGGAGGGGTCAAGACACGTCACGTCAAGGCCCACCAAATCTTCAGCGAACGATCCCGGGCCGCAGCCCACCTCAAGCACCTTCATGCCGGGATTGGCGTGGTTGCGGACGTTTCGTCGCCATCGCTTGTCTTGACCAAACGTCATCCAAGTGTTGACCCTGTCGTAGTTGGGGATGGTGGCCTCGAGTTGGCCTTCGAGGACTTCCCAAGCATCCGCATCGATGCCGGACGGATCAAATCCTCCCGTCGCTGAACGCTTGCCCATGTCATGGGCGAGCCTCCGACCGTTTTGGACATGTCGTTTTGTCCACGAACACCATCAGGCGATGCGTTCCACGGTTTCTGGCGTAATGCCTTCTTCCGGGGTGACGCGGAACACCAAGATTTTGAGGTTCTCAGGTGCGTTTCGGAATTTTGAGACGATCATCGAATTTTCGAAATCGGTACCGATGGTTCGAACCTTGAACGAAAGAACCATGTCGGCGATTGAGGAAAGTTCCTGTTTGATGGACGGGTCCAACCCGTCGGTAGAGACCGAAATCATGAGCAAACCCCGGACCATTTGGGCGTGGGCTTGGAGCATTCGCACCATTGAGATCACACGGGCGGGGTCGTCACGCTGCAGGAAAAAGTCCAAATTGTCCAAAACGGCTCGGAAATACGGACCTAGTCCCATGATTTCGTTGGTGACTTCCGTCAAGTAATCCTGGTTGCTGTCGTCAACGAAACGGGTTTGAGCCAAGCGTTGGATGTCGGCAAGTTGGAAGCCCTCAAGCCGGTAACGACTGGCCAACAGTTCACGTTCCAACACGTTGGCGTTGTATTCCTCTCCAATGGTACGGACGTTAATGTCGAGGGGCCATCCATATTTTTGGAAGATTCTGACAATCTCCTGCTGCCCCTCATCGGTGGTGATGTAAAGCGTGTTTTCGGGCTCTTCAGCCGGAGAGGTGAACTGCTTTGCAAACAACTCACTGCCCGACCCTGTTTCGGTGAAGGCGATCATCGTGAACCCACGGGGGACACCACCGCGCATTTCAGCGTCAAACTTGGGCACCCCAAAGGAGCCCACGGTGCCGAAGAATTCCTCATCTTCTGCATCAAACGTCATTTTCCGTGCCATCCACCATCACCTCAGAGAAGGACCACCTGCCCGCGATCAACGAGGTCGGTGCAGTACGTGTCAAGGTTGGCCAACACCAGTGGAGGTGTTTGGTCCGGTACGTTCAGAATCACCGAAAGGACCTCCCGTTGGCGGAAGGTGTTGATGAACGTGTGAAGGTATTCGGCCAGCATGCGGTCGTCGTTGTAAATGGCCAATGCATTCACACTGTCAAGGAAGACGAAGTTTCGCTGACTGTTCACCGTTCGCAGGGTGTAGAGCGTTCGAAGAAGAATGCTTTCGAGCATGATGGGGCTGTCAACGAAACTGATGTTTGGATACGGGACATCGGTTCCGCCAAGCACGCCGGACGATACGAGGTCGAGAAAATGAATGTTGGACACGTCGATGCCAATGGCTTCGAAGGCCTGGATGATTTCGGCTGCACCTCGGCTTGCGGAAATGTACACGCCGCCCATCTCAAACATCTGCATGAGGGGGACCATCGTGCTCGCCGTGACGGCAAAGGTGTTCGCAGCACTCATTCGAACCTGCACGGAGCTGTTGAGGGACACCTGAGTGAGTTGCTCTGCGATGCGTTGGTCGAGTTCAAACATCGTCATTGCCCCCATCTGGATGTTTTATCGGCGGATGCGCCCCATTTCAGCATTGGAATCAACATCACGCCCAACGGCGTCAATTCAATCGCATGCTTCGCACGGCTGTGAGAGGTGCCTCGCATCTTGACAACTTGCAAAAACCGCAACAGATGGCCCATCCGTTCGGAATCGCCCATGACGATGATGCCGTCGGCGATGGCTTCTTCCACGCCAAACGAGGACCAGTGT
>JAUREJ010000004.1:0-22619 GCA_030827475.1 Candidatus Poseidonia sp. | reverse complement strand
TGGCCCATCCGTTCGGAATCGCCCATGACGATGATGCCGTCGGCGATGGCTTCTTCCACGCCAAACGAGGACCAGTGTGCATTCTCGGTGGCCGAAGTGATCTCGGAGATGAGGATGGTGGTGCAGCCGAGGGTCGCCAGTTTTTTCCCGAGGGTGAAGAGGAAATCACGAATCAGTTGTTCGGATTTGATCTTGTAACAAAGCGTGGTGACCGAATCGATCACAAGACGGGTCACGCCGATGGTGTTGACGATGTCAACGATGGACTTGATGAGGGCGTGGACGTCGTCCAGTTCAAACGAGGCTTTGTCGAGCCCAAGCCACGAATACAGCACGTCCATGTCAAAGACGTTGATCAAGCCGGAGTCAACCATGTTCATGTCAAAGAACGCATATTGGCGGATGTTTTCCAACAATTTGACGGAGGGTTCGGTGGCGGTAAAGTGGGCGCAGGCCTCGCCGGCGAGGGCCCCTCTCACGAGAAATTCCATGCCCAGCGTGGTCTTTCCAGAACCGCAGGTTCCTGCTGCCAGCACCGTTGAGCCGTACGGGATGCCCCCTCGGAGTATCTCATCCAAGCCGTGAATGCCCGTCACGCATCGGTCTCGTGTGTAAACGCTGCTAGGTTGCATGGGACCAAACACGAGGAGGCACCGCTGGTTGATGAAGTGTTTGCACCGCCGCGGCTGAAAAGCACGACTCAAGCCATGGCTGATTCGCCCGGCGTCGGCGCATCCTCAAGGCTCCACGATGCGGCATCAAAAGTGTTAACGCCGTCCCAAACCAAGGATTGCCCTCTGACCATGAACAACCCGGTGTTGCCGCCCCATTCCACTCTCACCATGTCTGCAGGTGTGATTTCGTCGAGTTGGGTGTATCGCAGGCGCAAGACCCCTTGGCCGTCAGCAAGGCCGCTGAGTTGACCAACGCCAAGGAAACCCGCCGAGCCGAGGTCAATCACATGGGTTGCATTGCGTCGCTCCTGCGTTGAAACATCGCCCGTGAACAGGGACAATGAACCTCCTGACAGCACGCCACCTTGCAGCAAAACGTTACTTCCCGATGCACCGGAAGTGTGGTTGAAGGACCATCCCTTAAGCGCCACGGCAAAATCGTTCGGATTGTGCACTTCAATCCATTCCGGCCCGTTTGAAGAAGGGCGAGTCATCACCTCGGTGATGTGGAGACGGTTGAATTTGCGCCCACCGTCGTGGACTTCAAGCACGACCCGAATCAATTCTCCGTCTTGCTGGAACGAACGGTAGGCGGTTGAGGAAGAGGGGGCAGTTCCGCGCTCTGTGCCGCCGGAGAAAAGGACGGCCCCTGTTCGGCTTTCATTCGTACTTTCAACCACCTTCACCGAGAGATGGAGACTCATGTCGTCAGCCAAACCAAGCCCGGCGGCCATGCCGTCCTCGGTGATGTTGTGGAGAGCGTTAATGCGATCCATGTCCAAGCGGTACGAGGCCATTAATCCGGCTTGGACGCGCCCTTGTTGGAGCGCATCTGCATCAAAAGTGTGCCATGCATCGGTAGCATTGGCGTAGTCGAGGTCTGCGCCCATCGGGACAAACCATCCCTTTCCGGAGGTGAGACGGTCCAAGCCTTGGGCCGCTGCACGGTCAAGGCGGTCGACTTCCGGGTCGTTCGAACCCATCTGCAGTTGCGCCAAGGAAATAAACGCCGTGAGGATCATGAGAAAGAGCGTGAAGGCGGACAGAAACTCGATAACTGCCGTAAGACCGCCCTCATGTCGCTCGTTGGACACGAACGCTGGGCTGCGCATACCCTTACCATCGGTTCGCAATTGATGAGGTTGCCGCATGTTCTCTTGCTCCTGCCGGCAATCCAACAACCGAAGTCGCTGAGCGCGCAAAAAAAGAGCACTCTCTGGCAAGCAAAAGCGATGAGTCTTTGAAGCACGGATGTGAGGGAACCTTGATGAGCAAGCGAAAGCAACGCAAAGGTTGGCGGCAACATAAGGGGGTCGGACTGGTCACCCTGCTGGTACTTTCGACGATGGCCAGCCTCGCTATCGCACCAACGGCCAGTGCCGCCGTGAGCGGAAATCTTGGCATCATGGAGAGTTCATCCCCGCTTGCTGACGCTTACTATCAGAACACGGATCTGCTCACCTTCAGCGCCGATGTCACCAATCATCGTGCAACCGCATCGGGTGCATCCCGTTCCCTCACTTGGTATGCCTGTGAGGGCGATGTCGATGTCCCCTCTTGCAAATCCGTGCACGCCGCCACGGGGACCTTCACGATGCCGAGCATCGCCGGCGGTGCAACCGAGACCATCACTTCGGCCAACACATGGAGTCCAGGCGGGAGTTCTAACGGACTCTTCACCGTGCTTTACACCTTTTCAAACGTCGACCAGGACCCTTCCGACGATGCGTACCTCTTCCACATCAACATCACCAACGCCTTCGTTGAAGCCATCGTCGAAACCAATCACAACCCGCTTGATCATCTCCCAAATCTCTCCGTTTACGACGGCGAACAGGTCCTCAACTCAAACATCGACTACGTTTTCAAGAGCAAAGGCCAGGCGAGCGTTTGTTCGGGTTGTACCCTCAATGCGGAGTTTGGCTGGCAATTGTGGACGCTGGATGAAACCCTTCTCTTGAACCAAAATTACCGGACCGTCACGTGGTCGGGCCCGGCCGCATGGGGCGGCTTCAGCCCCTTCAACCTTGATTTGCCTGCCTTCAGTCACCCCGATGAAGGACGCTTCTTGCTAAGATACGGTCTCTTCAACAGCACGGGTAACCCGACAGGTGATTTGAATTCCTTCAACGACTTAACCGAATTTGAAATCGTGCTCAACGACAGCATTGACCTCAAGATTGACGATGTGTATCCAAGCCATGACCAGCAAGCAAGCGTGTTTTACTTCGGTACTGAACGCGTGGTTGCTGAGGTTTCAAACAACGGCAACACCACCGTGGATGGAGCAACGCTGAACTTTGAAGTCTACGATGAACAGTATGAACTGGAAGTTGCAGACAGCTGCGACCTCCCCACCATGCACCCCGGGCAATCGGCGTCTTGCTCGCTCAATCTCACCACAACAGGGAACGCCCGCTTGCTACGCGCCCAACTTCCAACCATCTTTTCCGTTGGCGAGGACATCCGCATGGGTGACAACCTGTATTTGGTGACCGCCGATGTGGAAATCGGACCCATCAACCCCAACATTCAGGTCAACTCACAAAACAAGGTGTACCTGAGCGATGACGATGTCGAGTTGGTGGGTCGATTCAGCGAAGTGGCTTCACAGCCCCTCAACTACACTTGGCGCGAAGGATTCTATGTCTGGGGATATGGACAGGTGTTGAACCAAACCGGCGAGGAATTTGGGTTGGGTCAGCACAACATTTCCCTCCAAGTTCAGGACCCATGGGGGAACACCGAATACGCCTATGTGGAGTTCGATGTTCTCAACGCCTTGGATATTTCCAACGAGCCCTTCTTCACCGGTCGAGCCACCACCGAAGCTGAAGCCACGTTTGACCACAGCATTTTGCTGCCCGAACTCGGCGTGTCCTACAGCATCGGCCAAGGAAAATCTCCGCTGATGTTGCTCGACCTCAATGTCAAGGGCGTCAACGGGGCCGACAACGGGCTTCGTAGCATTGAGCTCGACCTCAACCTCAGCGCACTCTTGCCCGAAAGCATTGACCTGTCCACGGTCGATGTTCGCTACCTTCCCTCCACCGACACCCAACTCTGGAGCCTCATCGAGGGCGAAGACACCTATGCATTCAACCCGACCGGCGACCGCATTTCCCTCTCGCTGACGAAAGATGGCGTGATTCTCCTCATCGGCAATTTGCCGCCCACCGATGTGCACGCTGTTGACTTGGAGTGGGCACAACGCGAAGGTGGACAGATCCACCTCGGTTGGGAGGCTCAAGGCGACACGACCAATCCCTACGTCGGCGGTTGGAACATCTACCGAATCTCGGGCATTGAGGGAACCACGGTGTTCCCCGACCCCGTCACGGGCGTGTCCGACAACGTTTGGGAGGAATTGACCGCCGACACGTTGGCCACCACACTCGCCATCGATGCGACTGAATGGCTCGACCCTGAACTGCTCGAGACCGGCATTTGTGCATCCTATGCCATTGCACCCATCGACCGCGAGGGGTTGCCGAACTACGACATGATCAACATCACCCGAGTCAACGGGCAAGCCGGCCTGCTTTGCGGCGATGCCATCGCTCCAAGCACCAGCATCGAGCAGTTCAACCACGATTGGGTCTTCACAAACAGTTCAACCTGTTTCGACCTTCGCAAGGACTGGTCCATGTGCTACGAAGTCACGCTCACTTGGGTTTGGCCAGACCACGAAGCACAAGGCAACGTCAGTTGGAACCTTTATCGAGTTGAAAACGCACCCGACAACATCAACCTACGCTTCATCAAACCGATTGAGGAGGGTCTTTCGGGCGTGCCTGGAGAGACGGCATCCTACACCCAGCGTGGCCTTGACAGCGACGGCGTCCGGCCCTACCGAACCTACTACTACATTCTCGCTCCAATCGACAGCGTTGGCAACGAACAACTCGTTGCCGACTACCCCTCTCCAAACATCGAGCGGGTGCACATCGATGACGACTGGTGGACCTACAATCAGCACGTGATTCCTCCGGAACCTGAGCCACCTGAACCCCCACTCGGCATGCCTTGGTTGCAGAAACTCAACGACGCCACGCAAGTTTCAGAATTTCAGGTTGCAGGCTTGGCCCTTCTCGCCACGATCTTGCTGAACTTCACCCTCTTGCCGCTCATTCTCAAGAAGCGAAAGCGCCTGAAGCGAATCATCGAAGCACGAAACCGAAACAAGGCGGGAACCACTGAATTTGACGACTTCTTTGAATGAGAAGTGGCGCGGCAGGGGAGATTCGAACTCCCGAGGTGAGACACCACCGGATTAGCAATCCGGCGCAATGGCCAGGCTATGCGACTGCCGCTCGCAACCCGCCGACCTGACAAGTTCACATGAACATGACGGTTTGAGCGGGTGCCTGTTGAATTCGCCCGTTCGGCTCAAAGCGGGCCAAGGAAGCCCAACCAACCGCTTGGAATGAAGGTGATGAGGACAAGGGAAAGGAACATCCACCCGAGGTAGAAAAGACTCCGGAAGAAGGAGGCGGCAGCTTTCGGCATTCGACCGTTTTCGTCAAAGGGTTCGTTCGGGTCAATCGCCCAAACCGAGGCAGCGTACCACAATGTCAGGCCGCCGGAGACGAAGGCCCACAACAAAGGCAAGCCTGAGTCGGGCCAAAAACAAGGCACGGAGCCCAAGAAAAAGAGGAGAACACAATACACCTTTGATTGGAAGACCGTGTGCTCTGGACCTCGAACTTCGTTCATCATCGGGATGTTCACCTTCCCGTACTCGCCCGAGCGATAAAGGGCTAAGGCCCAAAAATGAGGAGGCGTCCAAAAGAAAATCAGGAAAAAGAGCATCCAAGGGATGGGCGAACCAAGGTCAAACACGTGGGTGCCGGCGATGGAATCCCCGGCCGCTGCGGCCCACCCGATCAACGGGGGGGTGGAACCTGCGATGCCCCCGATGACGATGTTTTGAGGCGTCCGACGTTTGAGCCAAATGGAGTACACGAACACGTAGAACACCACCGAAAACGCCGACCAAAAGGCAGCTTTCGGACTGACGAGCAAAAAGAGAGCCGAGCCGAGAACGGCGATGACGCCCCCGAAAATCAGTGCAAAACGCGGCGTAGCGTGCCCCAAAGGAATCGGGCGGTTCATCGTCCGCCGCATGTGCGGGTCGATATCGGCATCGTACCACATGTTGATGGCGTTTGAACCACCGGCGGACAACGTTCCACCAACCAAAGTCACCAGAGCGACGGTCAAGGTGTCCCCCCATGTTCTGGTGACATCAAGGGTGCCGTACCGGGCCAGGGTGTCGTGGACAAGAATGGCGCACAGTGCGGTGATTTGCAGCAGGACGATCACTCGTAATTTCATCAACTGCATCATCACAGCAAAGAGACTTGGCTGCGAGTTGGCCGGATAGGGGGCTTTGCTCATTCCGATTCAACCCCAATCTTGGCCGTCACCAGGTCAGTGCCGTGCCGCTTTTCGTTGCGAGCAAATTGGACGCAAAACATGGCGTGAACAGCGGAAAGAAAAGCGCTCACACCGACGACAAGATGCAGCAAAGACAGCCATTCAGGGAAGTCACCGACTTTTGCGAAGACGATGTAAGAGCCACCGACGATGACGTTGAGAACCCAAAGTCCCGTCGTGACCTCCGCTGAGCGGAGCAGGGCTTGATTACCCTCGTTTTCGTACGCTTCGGTTCGCATGTTGCTGAGGTTGAGCACCAGAATCAAACCCACCACCAAGGCGCCGAGGCGGTGAATCATCTGGATGAAAATACCGGGCCCTTCAAAGGAAGGGAGGAAGGAACCCTGACACTTCGGCCATCCGTTGGGAAACCCGACGGAGCAGCTTTGGTTGTATTGACCGCCGGCAGAGGACGATACCCAAGCGCCGAGCACCAACAAAACGCCGACCGCTGCGGTCATGCTGTAAACCCGTTTTGTGTGGGCGTCCAGATAAGCGGTGGCTGCGCGCAAAAAAGGCCACTCGGTCCCTTCGTGGATGCGCATGGCCATGTACTGCCACAACAAACCCGATGCGAAGATGCAGGCCAAGGAGAGGTGAAGCGCCACGGTCCAATCTGCATTGTCAAAACGAACGGTCACATAACCTGCGGCGGCTTGAACCAACAACAAGACGGCCGAAAAAACGGCGACGTTCGCAACGGCATCCCCGTGAACGGAGCGTGAACGGCGAGTGGTGACGACGTTCCACAAAACCGGAACGGCGATGATGCCCACGAGCAACCGGTGAAACCATTCGACAAAAATTTGGAAGGTCGTGTAGCGGTGGTCTTCGCCCCGAGAGTCAATCTGGTCCGGGTTTGCGGCCCAATACGCAGCTTGCTCGTCCTCGGAGACGTCAAAGTGCCAGGTTCCGAAGCATGTTGGCCATTCTGGACAGGACTCTCCGGCGTCGTTGATGCGTATGGAACCCCCCACGACGACGATGAGCAGCGCCATGACGACAAGCAGCAGCGGGAGCGCTGAGGGGCGACGCCACCACGAGGGCTCCATGAATTAGGGTGAGAGGAGACCCCTTTTGAACAAATGCCTCACCCCCTGTGCATGGGTTGTTCTCGCCTCGCCACTTTGAGCGTGTTGACCTTCGGAGTGCTCGTCCTTGCTGGCCTATCCCCTATCCAAGCCACCGAAGACGCCCAAGATGATGAACGGGGAGCGTTGTACGATGTCCGGCTTGTCCCTGCATCCTGCCTTCTAGGCGGCGATTGCAATATCACCCAGCCAACACACCTCGTGGAGTACTACGGGGCTGATTGGTGCGAACCTTGCGAACCGGTGGCCGATGAACTGCAAAACCTCACGAGCGAGGAAGGCTTTGTGTTGCAACATCACGCATCGCCCAGCGACGAAACGTTTCTGTCTGCGTCAAAACTTCGCTACGACCATGAGTTCAGACTCATTTTCATTCCGTCTTTGGTCGTCGACGGGGCAGACCTGCTCACTGGGACGCGTCAAGCCATGGATTTGGACGCCGTTCTAAACGGTTCAGAACCGTTTTCCAACGATTTGGATTCCCTCTCCGCAAACGGCACGGCCCTTTCCTGGAACCTCACCAGCGACCTATCGGTACGTGTTTGGTACGTGGAGCCCACGGCTCATGAAACCAAGGAACGCATCCACCCAACCTTGGCTCGAGCCTTTGTTGAAGTCAATGCCAGCGATGGCTATCTCAACGCAACGGTGTTTGACCTGAGCGAAAACGGAACGCTCGTCGTGATGCTTGAGCGACCCGGGGTTCGAACGCTGAACATCCCCTCGCTCGCCCCGACCGGACCCATGGATTTGAGCGATGGGGACGTGGGTTCAACGGACAACACCTCCAAGCTCGGGAGCGGCTGGTGGGCCTTGGGTGCGATGATCGCCTTGGGTGCAATGCTCACGCCCGCCCTTCTGATGCACCGGGGTTTGATGAGAGAGATGCCTCCAAAACAGACGCCTGCAACCTTGGAAAGTGAATGAGGTAGGTTCAAAAAGAGTCGCTATGTCGGCGAAGTGCGAAAGCCTCGCATGTGATGACCATGGTAAAACCAGCACGACAACACACCCGCTTCGAGCGAGCCCGAATCATCGGCGCTCGTGCTCTCCAAATCGGCATGGGCGCACCCCTGTACGCTACCGAAGAAGTTCTTCGAGCCCAGTTCAAGGAAGAATTGGTCTCCCTCTACGGTCTGGAGGAAGCCAACATCCGCTTCGTCCTCGACCCTCTCAAGATTGCGCTCTACGAATACGAGAACCATTTGATTCCCATTGACATTGACCCTCACGAAGACTGAGTGTCAGAGGAAAACCCGTAAAATTCGGCGTTGCCCACTTCAGCCAAGGCCTCGCGCTTGACCAAAAGGGTGCGAACAGCCCACAGATCGACGAAGACCCGATACTTTGTCGTCGCATCGAGATAGTCGACTCCGCTGGAACCCCCGGTCCCCATACGCCGACCGATCATCCGTTCAACCATGCGAGCGTGGTGGGTGCGAAAAAGCAACATCGCTTGTTCGAGTTCGACAAAACTGTCGAGGAGACGGCGTGGCCATGAGAGCAAGGGTAAGTCCCGATAAGATTCTATAAAAAGGAGGCCTGCTCTACCACGATGAGGTTTTCCGTCCGGCAAAAGGAAGGTTCGGGCGCCCTCAATTCCGGCTTCGATCCTGGGGCGAACGGTGGCCTCGGTCCCGTGGCCAATTCGGACCATGTGAGCGATGACTTGCTCACCGTGCTCGGTCATGGCTTGGAGATGACCGTCAACGTAGGCTTGGACCTTGGTCTCGTCGCCTTCGCTCTCAGGTAAGGAAGCGTGGATGGGTGTCCGTGCGAGCCAAGCGTTGAGGGCATCGTTGAGCGATGGCTTTTCGTTTGTGTCCTCAAAAGCCTCCATGACCTCGGCGGTCACTTTGCCTTCGTCGCTCAATTTCTGCATGTGCGCCAACGGGTCCATGCCCCCGACTCTCTGGGATTGCTCAAGTCCAAGAAGGACCTCGAGCTCTCGCATCTGCCATGACTCAAAACCGGACGAGGTCCCTAGACGGTCACGAAACGCCAAAAAGTCCTGAGGCGACAGCGTTTCCATCACTTTCCACTGGTCGGCAAGCAGGCGAAAGATCTCGCTTACACGCTCGAGATGATGGACGATAACAGGTATTTGCGATTCCTCCACTTTGGCCTGTGTGAGCAACGCTCGGGCCTCCTTGAGTTCCCGCAAAATGAGTTTGAACCACAACTCAAAGGTTTGGTGAACGATAATGAAATGCAACTCGTCGTTGGACGGTGCTGGCGAATAACCTGCAGGACCGTCCTGCAAGTCGAGCAATTCATCGAGACGAAGGTAACCCCCGTAGGTCATTCGAACATCGCTGGGTCCATCGGCCATGCCCCCACGAGGCAAAACGGCCAAATGAATGCTTCACCTCAAACATCGGTTTTCTTCGCACTGCGTTGCGCCCAACGCATCCGACCGTTCCAATCCATGCCGGACATCAAACTCCGACATAATACTCATAGAGCGATTACAAAACCACTCCATATGGGCGTACCCTATTCCACGGTGAAAAGCTGGCTGAGTGCGTATGACCGAGAGGCCATCACCATCGGCGTGGTAGCGTCTCACTCCTCCCTCCAAATCCTGCACGGTGCCCGCCAAGAAGGCTTTCGCACCTTGGGAATTGCCGTTGGCGAGAACCGACGTCGCTTCTACAAAGCCTTCCCAGGCGCCGACCCCGATGAATGGTTGATGCTCGACGACTATCGAGAAATGCTTGACCACGCTGAGTGGTTCAGGGAAAAAAACGTCATCATCGTCCCCCACGGGTCCTTGGTTGAATACCTCGGGGCAAACAACTTCCGAAACCTTGAGGTCCCTACGTTTGGTAACCGCAACATCCTCCATTGGGAAAGCAGCCGTGCACTTCAACGCCAATGGCTTGAGGATGGCGGGTGTACGATGCCCAAAGTCATCGAAGACCCGCACAACATCGCCGGCCCCGTCATCGTCAAATACGCTGGGGCAAAAGGTGGGCGCGGCTACTTCATCGCTCGAGACTACCGAGACTTCCGACGCAACGTTGACATCGAAGAGGAATTCACGATTCAGGAGTACGTTCTCGGATGTCGGTACTATCTGCACTTCTTCTTTGACCCCACAGCAACCGACGGTTATCAAGTTCAAGGTCGAGGCGCAAATGCTGGGAAGAATCTTGGACGTCTTGAGTTGCTCTCGATGGACCGACGCGACGAGAGTAACGTCGATGAATTCTACAAACTCGGCTCCCTCCGTGACCTCCGTGAGATGGCCTTGGAGCCTTCTTTCGTGGTGACGGGAAACCAGCCGGTGGTGATACGAGAATCCCTTCTCCCCCGAGCGTTTGAGATGGCAGAAGGTACGGTTGCTGCATCCTATGAGTTGGAGGAAGCGTCTCGGGGCATGCTCGGCCCGTTCTGTCTCGAAACCATCGTGACGGACCAACTTGAGTTCAAAGTGTTTGAAATCAGTGCACGAATTGTTGCCGGTTCCAACCCCTTCATCGGAGGTTCTCCTTACTCGGACATCAACGAACGATTCATGTCAACCGGACGACGAATCGCCCGTTCCATTCGGAACGCTCTGGACAACGATCGCCTTGATGACATCATTTCCTGATCACTCGTCGCCTGAAAGGGCGTCAAGATCCGGTGCAGGAGGAAGATGGCCTTCTAGGTCAATGCCCTCTGCATCAAGAGCTTCTGCTCCAGCGCTACGCTGGACACGCCGGAGTTGTTCTTCGAGTTCTCGCTTGCGGGCGGCTCGCTCTTCAATGGAGGGGAGGGAAAATTCGGTCACGAGCATGATGGGGTCTCCGCTTGACAATTCCCCATTGTATTCCCTTATATCGTTCCCTTGGTTGACGATGACCTGGAACTTGGTCGGGTCTTTGCTGCGCCGCTTGTCGTGCTTTTTGTAGTGGTGTACGTAGACTTGATAGGTCCCTGCAGGCGCTTTACCTTCTTCCCAAAACACGTTCTCAACGGGCTTTCGAGTTTCAGCACGAACGTTGGCGTCAACGTCCAATTCACCGCCGCAGGCGGATTTCTTGTTCCCGCCGTGGATGCGTTCGCCGGAGGGGCAAACAACATGGAGATCGAGGTCGTTGTAATTGTTCCACATCAACGAGATTTGAACATCCGATGACTGTGCACCCTCTCGTTCAAGTCGAGCCTGCAGTTCGGACATGGCGCGTTCGGCTGCTTGTCGGGATTCCAATTCCTCTTGCTCACGTGCGGCCTCTATTTCGGCCAAACGTTCGGCTTCGGCCTCTGCAATGGCTGCCTGTCGTTGGGCTTCCACCTCAGCTGCGTCCTCGTTTGCCTCAGGCACATCGATGCCTGCTGCATTGAGTTCTGCTTCGAGCTCGCGGCGTCGTGCGGCCCTTTCCTCTGGAGTGGCAAGGTTGAATTCGGCCACGAGCATGATGGGGTCACCGCCGGACAATTCGCCGTTGTACTCACGAGGATCGCCACCCTGATTGATGATGACCTGGAACTTGGTCGGGTCCTTGCTGCGACGCTTCTTGTGCTTCTTGTAGTAGTGGACATAGACTTGGTATTTCCCAGCCGGAGCTTTTCCATCCTCCCAAAACACATTCTCAACGGGCTTTCGGGTTTCGGCTCGGACGTTGGCGTCAACGTCCAGTTCACCACCGCAGGCTGATCTTTTGTTGCCGCCGTGGATGCGCTCGCCGGAAGGGCAGACGACGTGAAGATCGAGATCGTTGTAGTTGTTCCACATCAACGAGATTTGGACATCGGAGGATTGGGCACCTTCACGTTCCAACCGTGCTCGAAGTTCCGCCATTGCCCGTTGTGCAGCCTCCCGGGATTCAAGTTCCTCTTGTTCCCGGGCAGCCTCAATTTCTTGAAGACGTTCGGCTTCGGCATCTGCGAGTTCCTGCTGTCGCTCAGCTTCCCGTTCAGCAGCCAAACGGGCCTCTTCAGCCTCTCGTTCGGCAGCCCTCCGATCCGCTTCCTCTTGCTCCTTGCGAAGGGATTCTTCTTGCTCAGCACGCAGACGCTCAGCCTCAAGTTCCCGCTGACGCCGAGCTTCCGCCTCAGCCGTTTCTTGTTGTTCCCTGCGGGCATTGAACCGTTCCTCTGCGAGCGCTCGGTCACCTTGGTTTTGTTTGCGAAGCATCTCTTGAACCGCAGCAAGTTTCCGGTCAAGGTTCTTTTTGGCTTTCCCAAAACCCATTCCGGAATGCTGTTGTATCAAACCTTCCGCATTCATACCGCTTTGAATGTTGACCTGAGCCTCACGACGCATGACGATGAACAACAAGCCCGTCACGAACGCCCCTCCGAGAGCGTATGTCAACATGTAATCGGTCAAGGCCATGTATTCTCCATACCGAACTACCTCTTGAAACATACGCAAGCGGTCTAATTGCATTCGGGATTGAACGCCGATAGTTAAAACAACAACATGACGGCAAATGGGGCCATGCGAGAGGTCACGATGGCCTGGAACAGAGCCGACCTCGCTGGAACGCCGATGGCTGCCCTGGACGACATCGTTCAGCGATTGAGCATCACCGGCAACCTTCTCATCAACAGTGAGGGGGTTCGACAACTCCTTGCTCCGGTGTACAGAGAGGGGAAAGGGGTGGACGACCTCGGAGCCTTGCCGTTCCTGGAGGTCGAGCAAGTCCTGAACAAAAACGGCGGCGATGCCTTGGTCGCCTTCAACACCCACCCGTTGGTCCGGTTGGCCACCACCACCGAAAACATCCACATTCTTGTCCCGTGCCTTTACGAGGACGGAGGCTTTACCCTCACCATACGAGGGCTTCCTGACGCAGTAGCACGGTTTGTTCGTTTGAGCAAAACCCTGATTCCCCCGTCAACGGTGACCGTCCAGCACCTCGAAAAAAAACTCGAGGGATTCAAAGACCATCTCACGCCTCGTCAATTGGAATGCTTCATGCTCGCAGCACAACACGGATATTACGACGACCCCAAGCGCATCACGATGCAGGGTCTTGCCGAAGTCAAGGGCATCGCCAGGTCCACATTCCAGGAGCACCTGAACATGGCTGAACAAACCGCACTCAAATGGGTCGCTGAGCAGATGAATGAGTGAGGAAGATACAAACCTTTGATGAACGGGGCGACTTCCCATCACCATGGACAAAGGCGAACGGCTCAAGGCTCTCCTCCCCGGCGGCAAGGGCGTTTGGATTCCAATTGACCACGGCGCATCCGACTTTCCAAACCCAGGTCTCGAAGACCTTGAAGCGCTCATCAAGAAATTAATTCGCGCCGAGGTTGATGTCATTCTTGCGCAAAAAGGCGTGGTCAGCAGGTACGCCCACCTTTGCAAAGGCACGAAAACCAACATGGTGATTCATTATTCGGTTTCAACTCGGCACGCTGGAGCCAACAGCAACAACAAGGTGCTCGTTGGAGGTGCGGACGAAACCTTGAGCCGCGGAGGCATCGGGGTTTCAAGCCAAGTCAACATGGGAAGCGAAACCGAGCCCGAGATGATTGAACGCATGGGCGAATTGAACCGGCAGGCTCACCTGCTCGGCCTACCGTCCTTTGGCATGGTCTATGCACGAGGTCCAAACTTGAACCCTATCGAAGGCGATCGCACGGACGGTCAAGCCCACGCAGTCCGCTTGGCGTTTGAGTTGGGATGCGATGCTGCGAAGACCACCTGGACAGGGTCACCAACCACGTTTTCTGAAGTGGTCGCCGCGGCCCCAATTCCGCTTTTGGTCGCTGGAGGGCCTGCAAGCGGTGACCAACGAGCGGTGCTTGAGATGGTCGCGTCGGCCTTGGAGGTTGGTGCAAGAGGGGTTTGCATGGGTCGCCAAGTGTTTGCTCATCCACGCCCCGAATCCATGGCTCGGGCCTTGGTGTTGCTCGTTCACAAAGGAGCGACCATCGAAGAGGCCCTCGCTGCTTGCGAATGGTAGGTGGATGCATGGAAATCTGGCTCCGTCTCGCTCCTGGAGAAATCCCCTTGGAGAACGAGGGCGTAGACCGATACCTCGTTTCAGAACCCAGCGACCAGCATCTCCATGTTTCCTCCGGCACCCTCGTTGGACCAAGTGGCCCTCTCGGTGCTCATGTCCGCATCGAAGATGGAACCACTCAAGCAAGCGGCATCGAACTCATCGGCAGCGTGGAATGGATTTTGGTCGAGTGCGAGTCGTGGTCAATGATTCCTCTTGAGAATCTCATTGCAGCCCGCACCGGTAGCCCAACAAAAATCGCCGCCGTCATCACGACACCCTTGCAAGCACAAGGTGCAGGTTTTGCGCTTGAACAAGGCGTTGATGCTTTGGTTGTGGAGCGGGTACCTGCCTTGCTTGAGGCAGCTGCCGTGGTGAAAGCACAACGTTTTGAGTACGAAGCACCGACGTTTGCTCTTGTTGAAGATGGTGATGATCTTCCTGTGACCGAAATGGTCGTTGAAAGCATCGACGAGGCCGGTGTAGGCGACCGTTACTGCTTGGACTTTCTCTCCCTGTTCTATCCCGGTGAAGGTCTGCTTGTCGGCTCGTCCGCCTCCAATTTGCTTCTCGTTCACAGCGAAACCGTGCCCTCAACTTTTGTCCCTACTCGCCCTTTTCGGGTCAATGCCGGAGCACCACACGCCTATGTCTTGATGGCCGACCGGTCAACGAAGTACATGTCCGAATTGAGGTCCGGAGACGCCCTGCTGGCGATGACATCAACCGGTACCACGAGGTCTGTTGTGCTCGGGCGAATCAAAATTGAACAGCGTCCAATGTTGAAAATCAGCGTGAAACTGAACGGGAACAACAAACGGAAACCTCAAATGTCTCATGTGTTCTTGCAACAAGCAGAAACGGTTCGGTTGATGGTCAATCTCGACACACCAATCTCTGTAACCGACATCGCCATGGGCGATGTTGTTCTGGGATGGAGTGGGCACGGAGGACGTCATTTGGGGAAGACCATTGACAGCCGTGTGGAGGAAAGGTGAAGATGGCGGTCTTGGGAAAGGGTTCTGCCCACGGTGCGTGCAGCCTGTTGCACGCAGCCCCCCTCGGCTACGGCGCATGCATGGCGCTGAACCTCCCGATCACCGTGCGTCTCTTGGACCGCCCCAGCAAACGGGACGTGAATGACCCCGACGGACTTCTTGACCACTTGCTTGAGGCGTGGCTGGCCGCAGGCCAACCCCTCCCTGAAGGTTACAGCGCTGAAGAACTGCACTGGGGCGTCAACTCACAAATTCCCGCCAAACAGGGTCTCAAATCCTCTGCTGCCACCTGTATAGCAGCGCTTCGTGCGCTTGAAAACGCCACAGAAATTCGTTTAGAGGACCACGAAAGGGTGCACCTCGCCGCCACGGCACAACTTGCGGCAGGCGTGTCGTTAACCGGTTCCATCGACGATGCATGGGGGTGCATGACCTCAGGATGGAAACTTGTGGACGTTCAAGCCCCGATTGAGGAGGGTGTTTTGCTTGAGGATGAAGGGCTGGCGAGCGATGAATGGATCGTGGTTTTGGTGCTTCGTGGTCCCCGTAAGCATCAACCGCAACTTTCAGACTTTGAGCCTCACCTCCCGGCCTTTCAGCAGGCCCTGGAAGCCCTCCAAACCCGAAATCCGCTCGTTGCCTTGACCTGGAACGGTCGCGGGATTGCAGCGGCGCTTCGAGACATCGACGGACGAAAGATGACGAATGATTCCTTCATGAACAGCGCCCGAGCCGCCGGCATCACAGGTTCTGGGCCCGCCTTGGCCTTGGTGATCCCCGAAAATCAACGATCAGCGGTCGACCGGATTAAGACGTGGTACACGGGACGCTACAAGGACATTGAAATTCTTGAGACCTCGTTCCTCTGCAGCGAAGTTCAAGACGAATTGGAGTAAACACCTTCTAAAAGGGCAAGGATGTGGAAATTCCGTACATCATGCAGATGCGCCTTGGTGAAGTTGTGTGCATCACCCTCAACGGGTCGAGCCATGGACCACACGTCGGCGCAGTCCTCGAGGGCGTCCCCCCCGGCTTGACGGTTGATGAAGCCCGCATCAATGCCGACATGGCGTTGAGGAAAACCGGCGACACCTACAGCAGCAAAAGAATGGAAGACGATCGCGTTGAATGGCTCAGCGGTGTCGAAAACGGCATGACGACTGGGGCCCCCGTTGCGTTGCAAATCGCCAACGTCGATGCGAGGTCCAAAGATTACAGTTTCTTGCCCGACCACCCGCGACCCGGCCACCAAGACCTCGTGATGCACAAGCGCATGAAGGGCGAGGCTGACCTTCGTGGTGGCGGAACGTCCAGCGCACGCATGACAGCTCCCCTGGTCGCCGGTGCGGCGCTCTTGCGTCCTTGGCTTCTTGCCCAAGGCATCATCGTCGAAGCCCAAGTGGGTGCCATCGGTGATGTGCAGGCGAAGCCGATGGAGCAATGCCCACCTCGGTGGGCCTCCGACCTCTGCAGAACGTTGCGTTGCCGAGACCCCGACGCCGCTCAAAGCATGGCAAACCGTGTAGAAGCGACGCGAAAACAGCGTGATTCCATCGGTTCAAGAGTGGATTTGGAAATCCGTGGCCTTCCCCTCGGCCTTGGCGAGCCATGGTTTGATGGGTTGGAACCTGCCCTTGCTCGTGCGATGATGGCCGTTCCCGCGGCACGCGGGGTTGAGTTCGGTTCTGGGTTTGCCGTCCAAACCATGCACGGCAGCGAACACAACGACATGTGGGGTGGGAGTGCCGACGCTCCTGCTTTGGAAGGTGACCGACCGGACGGGGCTCTGGCCGGCCTTGCGACCGGTGCAACGGTTCATGTCCGCGTGGCCCTCAAACCTCCATCGAGCATTCCTCGAGAACAAGTGACCCTCAACTTGGCATCCAACCAACAAGAACCCCTGTTGGTCAAAGGACGTCACGACCCCGTACTTGCACCCCGAGGTGTGGCTGTTGTCGAAGCCATGGCCATCATGGTCATCGCCGATTTGTTGGTTCGTGGAGGGTTTAACGATGCATGAAGCTCCCGAAGTTCACAAGTTTGGCGGTTCGTGTTTACGGGACCGCGACGACCTTGAGCGCATTGCTCAGATCGTTCGCAAGGTGGACCGACCGGTTGTGATCGTCGTCTCGGCCCTCTGGGGAACAACGGACCGACTGATTCGGGCCGCTAAGGAACCCAGGTACGCGGGGCGGCTGGTAAACGACCTTGCCAGCCACCATTTGCGATTCGCTCCTTCCCTGGTTGATTCACCGCTTTACGAGCTCTTTCAGCGGGTGCTCGCTGGCATCGAGGCCTCGCTTGCATCGCTGGCGAGCAACAACAACGATACCGTTGCTTACAACCGTTTACTCGCCGCTGGTGAACGGCTTTCAGCATTGGTGATTTCACACAGCCTTGTCCAACAAGGGGTTGATGCGCATCCTCTGGGTGCTGAAGACGTCGGTCTTTGTCTGGACGGTATCGGCACGGCGTCTTCGGTCGATCTCGCTCGTTCGGCGGAGAAACTTGACCGAGATGCTTTCTGGGGCGTCCCGGTCGTCACGGGGTGGTTTGGCGAGGGGCGAGACGGGAACGTTGCCCTTCTCGGCCGTGGAGGCAGCGATCACACGGCAACGGCCCTTGCTGCTTTGTTGAAAGCTCAGCGGGTCGTGCTGTGGAAAGATGTTCTCGGGATCTATCCAATCAACCCACGGTGGGGCATTACCTCGCCCCCCATTCCCTATCTCGGTTATGCAGAAGCCGTTGAATTCGCCAATACAGACGCCACCATCATTCACCCTGCAACGGTTGAACCGGTGTACAACATCGGTATCCCGATTGAGATTCGACAACTTTCTGGGCACGGGCAAAACAACATGAAAACCGTAATCGGTCCGGACATTGAAAGTGGTTCGTATATCAAAGGCGTCGCCTGCATTCCACGTGTAGCCTGTTTGTATGTCCGTGTAAAGTACGCGCAGGATGCCGCCACCGTTCTTGGAAAGGTACTCAGCGAATTGCAGGAAAATGAAGTGCGCATCTGCTCGTTTGAAACCACACCAAACCGATGGCGCTTCATCATCCCCCAGCACGATGTCAAACGATGTGTTGAAGTTCTCAACGGCCATGACCTCGAACCCACGTACGCTTACTTCGCCGCCATGCTCACCTTCATCGGTTGCAAAGACGCGGCTGAGGTTCAGGCACTGATGGGCGAAGACACGCCCCTCGAGGAAGGCCTCCTCCACGTCACGGAGACTTCGGCGCACCTTCTCACGCAACGGGTCGACATCTCTGCGATGTTGGACGAATTGATGACCTCGATCAAGGCTTCAAGAGCCTAAGCATCCGTTCACTCGGCTTGCTTTTCTCGGAAACGCTGCAGGTGGGTGGGCAAGTTCAATCCGAACAAGATGCCCACCGTGATGAACACGAACAAAGTGCCGAGGGCCACGCCGTAAACGGACGTCAACTCCACCGATTCGCGCATTCGTAGAGCGGTGTCTTCGGAAAAGATGCCGACGATCGCAGGCAAGATGGTGTTCGCTGAGAGGACGAACCATGCCAGAAGCGTTGCGAGCACGGGGTTGATGACGAGCGACCGGTGGTACTTCGAAACGATCTTTTTCGGGTTCATGACGTACACTTCGTTGGTACGGATGCTCGTGTCAAGCATGGAGTAGCGGATAACCCCGTTGCTGAGTTCAAAGTACATGATGAGCAAAACGGAATACACCACCACGAGGATGGAAAGCATGGTTGGGCTGTCTTGAAGTCCAAACAGGTCGTTTGACAGCGCCGTGGTGGACGATGCGAAGCGGAGAATGGCGAGAATGAAGAGCAAGTTGCTGCCCAACGAGAGGCGAGCGTCTCGTTTGAAGGTACCCATGAAACCGAGAACGGTCGCTGCGGCAATGACCAACACCTGCATGATGTTGGCGAAACCGAGGCTACCGGTTACGAGGTACCACATGGTCCCTTGAGGAGGCGAGATGATGTAAGTCAGGAAGGTCAAAGCCACCAAGACACCGTAGACGCCGATTTGGAGGTTTTGCACCATCTTATCAGGAGGAAGGAACTTCATTTTCGGGACCAGAGGTCCGCCCAAGAGGCTTTCAATGAACGAAGGAATTTCAACGGTTGGAATTGCATCTTTGGGAATATCGCTCCCGCCACCAACTTGGCCAGCCGCCTTCTTGCGCGAGGGAGCGGATGACCGAACGGTCTTGCCGTCGTAGAGGTGAGAGGTATCGGCCGATGGCTTGTTGATCGTCATGGTCTCACCTCAGAATCCTCGTGCTCCTGCAAGGGCGGTTGAGAGCAACATGTCCGGCTCCCAATCCATGATGTTAACACCCAGACCCCGAAGTTCCCCAATGAGAACGTCTCGTTCGGTCTTCATGACCTCATATCCCGTCCGGTCAATGCGCTTGGCATCGAATTCAAATTCCAGTGACGAAGGGGAAAGCACCGTGACATCGAAATCACGAGCCCGGAAGTCTCGCAAGGCGTTGACGATGGTGGGGTCGTCCTCAAGGTTGGAGAGGAAGATGATGGGACTTCCTTTGTTGATGTGAGGCAAGATGCGGTTGACCACCACTTGCAAGGGGATGTTGCCTCGGGCGACCGCTCCGGCAAGTTTGGTCAAGATCACGTAGAGCTGTTTCTTTCCGGTATCGCGGTCAACACTGACGACTTCATCGCCGTAAACGATGACACCAACGGAGTCACGGCGGCCAAGGAAATACTTGGCGAGCGATGCGGCAGCGCGGGTGGAGTACACCAGGGCGTTTCGAGAGACGGGGCCCGTTTCCGCCACGGCTCGTGAGTCAACGATGATGATGATGTCGGAAACGGCGTCTCGCTCGCGCTCGTTGACCATCAGTTTCCCCGACCGGGCGTAGGCTGACCAGTTGATGGCTCGGAAGGAATCGCCCTCAAAGTACTCACGCAGCGAGTAGAACTCGGAACCGGGACCTGGTTGACGAATGTTCACCGCACCGGTGAAAATCTTCGGCACACGGGACTTGACGAAGGTCTCTTTGAGGTCCTCCATCTTCGGGAACACAAGGAAATCGTTGTAGACATGCAATTCTTTCTCCTTGTGGAACAGCCCGAAAGCGTCCTGAATGCGTACCGTCACCGGACCGAGGCTGTAAAATCCTCGGAGTGGGCATTCCACGGTGTATTCGATGAAGGTTTCACGTCGAGGACCGAGTTCCATCAAAATGTAGTTCGCACCTTCCTTGATGCGCATCACTTCGGGGACTCGGTCTCGAACTTCCAAGATCTTCGGCAGCGATGATGTGTTTTGCATTCTCAGCGTCACGTTCAATTCGCCGTCTTCAAACATGCGAGCGCTGGAGAGTTTGCGCATGGCAACGACGCTGCCCAAAGCAGCGCCTTCTTCTCCCGACCATTCCTCTGCTCGTCGACCGCTGGATGCAACGTCGGCATGGTTCCCCAAGAGTGCAGCCCATGTGAGGAACACAAAAATGACCACAGCGATCGTGACGAGTTGGGTGTTTCGGAGCGTTAAGCCAAGAAGGTACATGGCAACAGCTAGGCTGCCAAGCATGGCTGACTTGCGACTCCACATGTTTGATTCACCTCGATGTGCGTTTCAACTTCAAACCGTAGGCACCGGGACTTCACGGAGGATGGTCTGGATGACTTCTCCGGATTCAAGACCCTTGATTTGGTGCTCTGGCTTCAAGATGATTCGGTGAGCGATGGCCAACTCTGAGACGGCCTTGACATCGTCGGGAGTGACGAAGTCGCGACCTCGAAGAGCGGCTGCAGCACGGGAGGTCTTCAGCAAGGCTTGGGAGCCACGAGGCGAGGACCCAACGAGGACACGGGGGTCTTCGCGAGTGCGGGAGACGATTTCGACCATGTACATGCGGAGAGCTGGGTCAACGTACACGTCTTCGCAAGCTTGTTGCATGGCGATCACACGGGCGGGGTCGGTGATGACGTCGACATCGACAGCGTCCTTCCCACGGTTGATACGGCGGGCGAGGATTTCGTCTTCGTCGGCACGGTCAGGGTAACCCACGGACATCTTGAACATGAAACGGTCAAGCTGTGCTTCGGGAAGCGGGTAGGTACCTTCCTGCTCAACGGGGTTCTGGGTGGCCATAACGATGAACGGGGCAGGCAGCTTGTGCGTGACCGTACCGATGGTCACCTGCTTCTCCTGCATGGCCTCAAGCAAAGCCGCTTGGGTCTTGGGAGGAGCACGGTTGATCTCGTCAGCGAGGAGAAGGTTGCAGAACAACGGACCGGGCTTGAACGTAAACTCGCCCTTCTTGGCGTCATAGATGTTCGTACCGGTGATGTCAGCAGGAAGCAAGTCAGGCGTGAACTGGACACGCTTGAAGTCGCAACCAAGTGCATCGGCGAAGGTGTTGGTCATCAACGTCTTTGCCAGACCGGGGTAGTCTTCGAAGAGAAGATTCCCGTTTGAAAGGATGTTGATCAACACGTTGTCGATGACGTGTGGCTTCCCGATGATGACCTTCTGGACTTCGGCAGAGATGGCTTGCGCAATCGCACCGACGGCCTTTAGGCGCTCTCGGACTTCGGGGGTGCTTTGGTGCTTCGGCTGGGCCGGAGCGGCCGGTGCTGCAGGCGCAACGGGTGCGACCGGTGCCACTGGGGCCGCGGGGGCGGCTGGGGCGGCTGGGGCCACAGGTGCTGCGGGCGCTGCAGGAACAGGCGCGGGCGGGGCTGCTGGGGGGGCTGGGGGTTGCATGTCTTATCCTCCTTGTTTCAATTTCCCCAACGACGGATGTGCGGGATGAGTTCCCTCAATTCATCGCTGGAGTAGACACGGTTCGAACTGACGAGTTCGACCAATCGGGGTTCGCGGACCATTTGCATGATCTCGGCAGGGGACTTGCGCGCAAAGTCGTCGCGCGTCAGGTCGTTGAAGTTGCGAACCTTGGAGAGGAAAGCCTCCCGGGTCCGCCGTTGGTATTGGGATGGGTCCAGTTTTGATGGACGCTCCCTGAATCGGGTCAAATCAAAGACATGACGCCAATTTTCTTTCTCTGGAACCACCATGATGGCGATGGCAAGAAGGGCAAAGAGGTTGAGGATGATGAGCCACTTCAGGACGCCGTCGCTCGTGAGCAAAACGATGGCACCCATGGCTTCGGTAAACGGCATGGAAAGGGTGCCGGAGATGTGTCGGCTCTCGTCAAACACGATGTTGTAGGAACTGCTGGTTCGAGAGACGGTGGCTGACATTTCCTCGTTGTCAAACTCCATCATGTCGTTGATGAGCGCCGAGAAGAAAAATTCGTTGCCTCGCCAGGTGGTGTCTCCCAACCCTTTGTTCAGGCCTTCGGAATCGGTATCCCAGCACATGTGCCCGTTTTGAATGTAGAGCTCGGAATCGCACTGTTGCTTCCCGGTCTCCTCCGCCACGGCTTGGTCCCACAAGTGGTTCGCCAGCACCGAATGGTCGGAGACGAAGAC
>JAUREJ010000049.1 GCA_030827475.1 Candidatus Poseidonia sp. | reverse complement strand
GGGTGGGATTTCTCGTCCTTGATTTTGGGCCTTGCCACGTGCACTCCAGCCATCACCCACCTTTTCGACGAAGGCGACGTTCGTATGTTTCGTCTTCCCCAAGCGAGGGGGGTCCAGCACATTCAGGGGCACTATCGGCCTCTTGCCAGCATGCTCATTTGGCTAATCAATCGCCTCCAACTGGATCGCGCCCACGAACTTCCCTCGCGCGAAACCGTCCCGATGATGGCATGGGCGCACGACATCAAGCAACGGTTGCTTCGTCGCCAACCTGCGGATTTGCACACCACGTTTCAAAACGCTCTTTCTAACCACCCACCGGGGTTGTTCGAACGGTACGACGTGCCTTGGATGCGTTCCTGGCTTTCGTTGGAACCAACATTTGACCATCCTCGGACGTTGAAAGCAGCGTTTTTGACAAGCGGAGGGAAGTTGAAGTTCCGCGTTCGAACCAAGGCCGGCAACTTGCGGCTGGTGCATGTCCCTCTGCGTCCCGAGGCGTGGGCGTTGGCGATTGCGATGACCCACTCCCCGTTGAATTCCAAAGCGGGCAAATTGTTGCTCGGCCTGCAACACAACTGGTCCGTGCCCTACACGGCCGAATCAGAACCGAGCGCACCGTTGGTGAAATCGCTTGAGTTCTGCCACCAAATCATGAACGGATTGGCAGACAAAGTCTTCATTCAGCACGCAAAGGCGCTCGTCTTTGGTAAACTGGGCCACGCCTACGAGGTTCGCGTCGGAAACGGTCAACACGGTGCGCCCTACAAAATTGACCACCTGTTTGGACTTGAACCTCATTCACGTGAATCCATTTGCATCCACAGCGGCCATCACAACACCCGCCTCCCTCTTGGGGACACGATGGGTTCGGTGCTGCTTTCGATGGCCGACGATGTGAACGCTTCTTTGGAGATTCCGAGCCTCCACGATATCATCGTTCATTCGCCTCCGTTTGGTTTCCCTCCCAACAACGTTGCACGTGCTTGGCTGAACACACTGGATCAAAACGCAATCGAAGTGCTGCGCCGTGAGATGCACGGCTCCGAAGCCTGGTTTACGGAATCCCCTCGGCGTTTTGTTGACGAGGAAGAAGACGAGAACGGGGAAGGTTTGGCTGGACTCCAGCTTTTTCACCACCATCGGCGTCTACGCCGCCGCCGTGCGCGGGGCGCTTCCCAACGTTGGGTTCAAACCTTTCACCGCCGTTTCGAAACGGACTTTTCCCTTCCATATGACGAAGTCGTGGACGAATGGCGAACCACCGTCAACCCATCCGAGCCGATGAATGCCTATCGAGGGGACGAACGAGGCGGGCCGTTTGGCCATTTCCAGCGTATGCTTCGTCGCCATCACCTCCATATCGGCCACCGCCGGCTTGACGACGTCCACGAAGTGGGCGATATTCGCGACGGGGAGCGTCGTTGGTGCGAAGTGTTCGCTCGCGTTTGGGAGGTGATGAGTCTCCAACCCATTGGCAGTGAAGTTCGTTATTCACGTCGTGACGGCGATGCCATGACCTTTGAACACGCCCACCTCACCGTGACGCTACGAAACGGTCTCGAACGGACCGCCATGAGCCGAATTGCTCGAATCTTGGGGTATGCGCGAAACACGGACGAAGACCGCCACATCACGTATGTTCGACGCGACCACCCTCGTCCGCATGCTCGTCTTGAGTTGACCGACGTGCTCAGGGACGCCCAAGACCGGCAAGGGGTCCGCGGCGCTCCTCCCCGCTGGTGGAATTACTGCGACGTGGGTGCAGCGCCCGCTGAAATGGGGCCGCTGCGATGGGAATTGGAAGTCGACCTCACCGATCAGCCACGCCAGCATCAATGGAACGCGCCTGAAGACGGTCAAAATTGGGTCTTCCTCGAGTAAACAGCACGGCTGCAGAAGCAGCAAGCATCGTCAAGGGAACGGAAAGGGCCGGAGTGTCCTCCGATTCGCAATCCTGTTCGTCGCTCTTTGAACAATCTTTGCCGTTTTCTTCAACCACGGGTTCGGGTTCATCGGGTACGATTTCGTACAGCAGGTGCACTTCAAGATCGTCACCATCAAAAGCCGTGGGCAGCGATACGGTTCCCGTTCCTTGGCGTTCATGACCGAGCACCTGGATGTTTCGGACGATGTGCGGGTACGTTCCGAGGCCGTTGGTGCCCTCTTCAAAATCGGCAGCGCTTTCAACCACAAACACAGAAACATTCAGCGTGGCGTTAACAAGATGCGCATCGTCAAGGTCGAGCAACCACGTGACGGTTCCCGACGTGTTGTCGAGCGGTGTCCATGAAAACGTGGACGACCCTGCGCCAAGCCCGAGGTCCATCTTCGCCAAATTGGTGAACTCGTTCTGAAGTGTCCCGTCATCGGCGACCGAACCGATTTTCTTCATCGTTCCGTTGAACACGACGGTAGGAGGTGAGCTTGGCTGGTACTTGTTGCGCCAACGCATGTCCAACGCTTCGGTGCCAAAAGGATCCTGCGTTTCACCGATGGCTCGGTGAACGTGGTATTGCTGAAGCCAACCTTCGGCTTGCACATCGTCGAGGGCATGCTCGACATCAACGCAATTTTCGCACCAGGTTGCCGTGAACACCTCAACCACGGCCGGCATTTCGCTGAAGTTGTGCGTGACCGGTGCCGTTGCATTTCCAGCAGGCGACCATTGGCCGCCGAAGATCACGCCCTTTTCAACGGGCGCAGCAGGAAGTCCGGACGAGGGGGTGGGCAGGCATGCAAGCAGGAGCGTGAGGCCAATGGCAGCCACGAGTTGGCGCATGTTGTGCCGTTGCGGCTGAAGGATATGACCCCTCTGCTCTCAATCCTCAGCGGATTCCTCTTCTGCGGATGAACCTTCTTCGCTTCCGTCATCGGACGAACTGAACAAAGGCTCGGCTTCGGGCAATGCACCGGCTTCGAACATGGTCTGGAAGTTTTCCAAACGGCTTTTGACACCTGCGCCGGAAAGAGCGATGCTCCCAGCGAGGGCATTGAGGTTTCCGCGGTGTAAACCGAGCAGCTTCAAGGCCCCGTAGAACACGCATGCAGCGACCATATCGATGGGCACGTTGGCAACCGGGCCGTCAACGGAAGGTTCCTTTAACTCGGACAACACGTTCCAAAAGATGTCGAGTACGTTGTCGAGGTCATCATCGTCAAGGCGTTGGTTGAAAGTATCAACCATGTTCTCAATGGCGCTGTCCAAAGCATCGGCTCGCTTGGCCACCAAACGGATGGATTGTGGAGCCATAGCCCACCCCATGCTCACGCGTGCCTTGAAGTGGTTGCTGATGGTTTTCTTGGCGTTCGTGAGTTGCTCTTTGGAGATGCCGTACTTTTCTCGCAAGGCCACTTCGTTGATGGCTGCAGTGTTAAACCACTGAGCAGAGAGGGAGGCGATGGCCAAGGCCATGATCTCGAGGTTCTGCTTGTCGCCGTCCCCTTTGACGCCCTTTTTCTTTCGACAGATAGAGGTCTTTGGGCAGGCCAACCGCTTCTGGTCGCTCGAAGACAGGGTCTTGCGCAGCGCCTCTTGAGCGGGGGTCAATTTCCGTGCGGTGGCTTCGGCGAGAAGACGAGTAGCAGCGGCCATGTCTTTGCCAAACATCTCGCGAATGGTGGCTTTCAACTGGCGGCACATGGGGTCGCTCTCTCGCTGGCTGTTTCGGTCCTGCCAGGCCAAACCACGGAACTTCCGTCGAGTTTTCGCATCCAGGCGCTTTCCTGACCAATCCTTGGTATCAGCAAACGGATTCATCTTCGTACCGGCTTTTCCTTCATCGTCAACGGCTCCGTTTTGGGCATGTTCGCCGTGAACGGCAGATGCATTGGTGTCGGCATCGTTCACCATAACGGGGTACTCCGCAGCGCACCATTGGTCTGAGCAGACACCCATCCCTCGTGCGTAGTCGACGTTCAGCTGCTCTCCGCAATCTTCACATTTTAGTTCCATTTTTCTCAACCTCTTTCAAACATGTTCTTAAGTCCTTTATAAACCCTGCGCATTTAACGCCGGTATTGCAGATTCTTGTCGGAACATGATATGCTTATGTTCAATACCCTATTTCATAATTTCGCGGGACTGCCCATGAACCCCCTCACCATGCTTCTTGTGCACATCGGCGCAAAAGTGCAGAGGAGAACATAGAATCAGAGCCGGAGTACATGGCTTCCTACCCTATTTGAACCCTCTTTCTCGGAGCACCTCGTGCTGGATGCACCCCTGCGCGTACCTTCAATAAGCGTCGGAGCGGTTGAGGGGACGAGGCTCAGCAAGATGTCGACTCATCACCACGTTTCTTCCGAGTACTCGCCGGCAGGGCGCGGCCTCCCGATGTGGTTGAACCACGCTCTCCTGAGCCGCCCTTCGCCCAACGTGCTCATCGTTCATCCAAACGAACTTCATCGCCAGCAGACCCTCGAACGCCTCCACCAAGCTGGAGCAGAGGTTTCGCCAAACCTGCACCTCACGCTCAACCGCCTCGTACGGCTGCTCCACACCGATCTGCGTCTTCCGGTCCTTCTCGACGACGATGCGAGCAACGGTATGGCCCTGCATGCCAGATGCGTCAAGGCCGCTGAGGCGGGTTTGTTCCCCTTCCTTCATGTTCCAGGCGTTGGGGCCTGGACGATGGCCAAGACCCACCGGCTCCAACGCCTGCACGCTGAGTTGATGCACCTTCGCCGTCCCTTTGATTGGGACAACGACCCTGGAGCCGTCACCTATCATCGCCTCGTGCTTGAGCACCAAGCCGAGGTCGGCGGGACCTTGCCCGTTCTGGTGCTACGGAGCGTTGTCGAGACCCTCTCGATGGACGACGGCATCACGCCTTTTCATCTGAGCAACATCGATGGTGTCGTGGTGTTGAACACCGCCCCCGATTACACTGAGGTTGAGCAGGACCTTCTGTTGGCCGTCTCGAAGTTCAAACCGGTCCACCAACTCTTGTGTCCAGGTTCCTTTCGCCTTGGGCATCACGGTGCTTACTTGGTTGACCAACCCCCGTGCACCGAGGAAAACCTCCCTTCCTGGCTTCCTCCTCATGAAGTTTGGAACCCGACTGGAGACGGTTGGCGGACGCCCGTGAGCGACGAGCGAGCAACAATCGTGTCGCGCATCACGGTGGACGAGAGAAGCGACGTGATGATGACGACCCAAACCTTGGTCCAAGCGTTTTGCTCGGCCAACGAAGGGTCCGTCCTCATCATTGACGGCTCCGCTCGTGAGCGCAGCGATGCGTGGTCAAAAGCGCTGACCGACATCGGCCTTCATTGGGGAGGGGGCGCGAGAACCTTGGATGAACATCCTCTTCACCATGCATTGCTGCAAGCCGCACGCTTGGCCCAGGGCATGTCGGCCTGGTCATTATCCTCCCTTCAACGTCTTTGGTTTTCCTCAACCTTGCCGCTGGTCGATGACATGTTTCCACATCTCACCCATCCGGTGCAGGAAGATTGGCGTCCTCGACCCGACCCGTCGGTGTTGGAGGATTTGGCTCGTCAATTCCACGTCTTGGGGGGGCCTGGAGCGATCGCCCGGTGGCTTGGTGTGCTCTCGAATGCCCGTCCTTCCTTTGCCGAGCGACGACCCGAACTGAAACGGCAAACGCTCGAAGAAACCCAGTGGTGGCTGGCATGCTTGCTCCGTGCGTGGGCACCCTTGCTCGCACCTGAAGACCGCCATTTGCTCAAGGTGCAACCGGAGGGTTGCAGTTCAGGTGCTCCGTTACCCCTCCCCGATTCCCCAGTTGACGGTACGTCCTGGCTTGGTTGGTTGCTCAGTGTGATGGACGTTGAAGTCTTCTCACAACGACGCGTGCCCCACGATGTGGGCCTTGGAACATTGCAAAACATCTTGGATTCACTCCATAGCGTCACGACGCATCTTTCCCGGTGCAACCTCGATGTACCCATGGATGGCAAGGGCTTCGTCGATGTCTTGGAGCATCTCGGTTCATCGGTGGCGGTGAATCATCTGGCATCGAAAACGGCGAACGTTCACGTCGTTTCGCCTGAGGATGCCTTGGGTTGCGAGGCCGACCTTATCGTTCTCGCAGGTCTTGATGTTGACGCATGGGGGATGCGGACACCCGTGGTCCCGTGGTTGGACGCAGGCGCTCAAGTTCAACTGGGGACATTCCAAGCAGACCGTCTGGTTCGTAGGGGGCGACACCACCTTCGCCATTTGTTGAATGCAGCCCCGACCGTGGTGGTCATCGATTCCACTCCCGAGGAAGGAGGTGGACCGAGCGCTCCGTTGGCGGAGTGGTTGAGCGATGTCCGCCGGACCGGAGAGTGGGCCGCCATGCGTGAACCACCCCATTTCCTCACTCCCGGCATGACCGAAGGTGAGAGCGAAGAACGCCGTTTCCGCTGGGCGGTCCGCGAAGAAGGTCACGGCAGCTGGCTCACCCCCGTCCGACACATCGTGCAAACCGGAGCCTCGGGTCAACGTCGCCTGTCCCGCGGGCATGCTCGAGCCGATGTCCGACAACAACTCGGCATGGATTTGCACGGTCTACACCCCTTTGAAGAAGGCCTCAACAACCCTTCATCCTTGTTTGACGGCTTCGAAGCGGCCGTTCAAGAAGACCGCTTGCGAAGGCAACCGTCGTATCGAGATTTAGACGAGGGCGAAACGTTGTCTTGGGAACAGCGTTTTTTGATGCTGTCGACCGAAGGGGTTGTGCTTCGGCCCACCAAAGCCGCCCTCGCCTCAGCCGGGGTCTTGGCTCCTGCATGGCCTCATCTCGGGCATCGGAACGAAAAATCGGTTTCACTGACGGTCGACCCCCGTCCACTGCCCCCCTACACCGTTGACGATCTCCCGTTTCATCACCGATTTGGTCTTGCTGCTGCTCCCTATCGGCGCGAGGTTTGGTCGCCCAGCCGACTGGAAGCGTGGCTCAAATGCCCGCGACAAGCATGGATCAATCAATGCCTTTTGGCAGACGATGTTGAAGGTCTTGAGGCCGAAGACGTCGATGCGCGCACTCGGGGCCAAGTGATTCATGACGCAGAGGCTGCGTTACTCAAAGGCCACGGCGTTCCCATGGGCGGCGAGATGCAGGCGGGCATACTCCCGCTTCATCTCGGTCCGATGGGTGCAACCGCAAACGGGTGGGCTGCGATTCTTGGGTTCCTCCAGCGTGACGTCGCTTGGCTAGGGCGGAACAACGCCGTCTCCATTCACCGGACGCGTGATTTGGTCGATGCGACTCCCGAAGAATGGCAGGCCTTCTTGGAAGGCGAGGTGGAACTCCCTCCAAGGGGTCGCTTGGCGCGTATGCTCGCTGCAGACCTCGCCCTTCGCCAGGCTGCTCCCGTTGCGGTGGAATGGTCGCCCGCCACCGAAACGGAGCGCTCGATTGAGTTGGTGGCACCGTCCGAGGAAGACGGTACCGAAGGCCTTCGCCTGTTTGGCTACGCCGATCGTGTGGATGTGCTGACCCTCACGGAGACACAGGAAACGGTGCTTCGAGACCTCGGCATCCTCGGGGAGACCTCCTATGACACGCCCTATCCGCTCGACGGTACACCGCGCTCCGCACAACGACTTGTGGTGATCCGGGATTTGAAAACCGTCAACGGCCCTGCACCCAAACACATCGGTTTGCGCCACACGCGCTGTTTGTTCGAGGACCTCCAATTGGCCCTGTACGCCCGCGCATGGGAGTTGTTGCACCCCAACGACCGCGTTGTTGGTGTCGGGGCATCCGAAATTGGGGAATCGACGGTGCATTACGTTGAGTTGGACAGCACCCTCGCACCCATTGACGAGACATTGGCCATCGGTGAACTCACCCGGTACTTCCCGCTTCACTTTCCCGCTCAGGACGACCAAGGAAGGGCGATGTCATCGTTCCGACGCTGGATGGTCGAGCGGCTCAACGTGGCTCAACGAGCCGTGAATACCGCCGCTGCGGGCCACATCAACCCGACGCCAGGCACGCACTGTCAATACTGCTCAATTTCAACCTCTTGCGGAGCTGCCGTTGGTTCAGGAGGAGGGCAGTCATGATTCAATTCAACACAAGCCAACGGTTGGGTTTGGACCTTGACCGCCACATCGCCTTGGATGCTGGTGCTGGTACCGGCAAGACCACCGTCATGGCCGAACGTTATGTTCAGCACTTGATGGCGGCCCAACAGCGAGCAACACTCGTCACGCCCCTTGGGCCTCGAACACCTCTGAGCGGGCACGGAGCATTGCGAACACCAAAGCGAGAACGAACCGATTTGTCGCACTGGCCGGGGCTTCTGCCTTCGGAAGTCGTAGCCATCACCTTCACGAGGAAATCCGCTGCCGAATTGAAGGAACGAATCCGCCACCGTCTGTCTTTGAGTCGGGCGGCGCCGTTGGCTCAAGGCGACGATGAAGGGGTCCACGACCCCCGCCTCCGCAGCGAGGGTGACGTGGAGATGCTTCTCTCAGCGCTCGATGAAGCGCCCATCTCCACCATTGACGCCTTCCTCAACCAACTCGTGCTTCCGTTCATCGATTTGGTGGCCCTCTACCCGTCCAATCAACAGGTGACAGAGGAGCGCGCACCGTTGATGCTGCGGGACACCCTGCATGCTGTGTGGCGAATACGCTCTGTGGACGATGCAAGAGAAGCGGGGGTGCTCAACCACCACGATGCCTTCCTCGAGTCAAGAGCCCGCTTGGTTGCCCGTCTTGGCGGCCAAGATCAGGCCGAGGTGGTGCTCAACGGTCTTTTGGGCCGCTCGCTCTTCGTTGAACAATCTCACCGCTCCATGATTCAACAAGCGCAGGACATGGGCTTGGAATGGAACGGTCGCGGACC
>JAUREJ010000048.1 GCA_030827475.1 Candidatus Poseidonia sp. | reverse complement strand
CAGATATCCAGATGTGGAAAGCCGTGGTCGACCCGATTCATCGGGATGACCTCTTTCGTGCCTACGCCGGCGTTCCGCTGATGCTTGGTGCACGGGAAGTCGTTGCCAAACTTCAGGATGCTGGCGTTTTTGTCGCTATCGTGAGCGCTGGGGTTGACCTCTTTGTGAGTTCCATAGCGAGCATGCTCAAGGTTGACGATTGGATTGCCAACGGTTTTGTTTTTGACGAAGAGGGTTTCTTGACCGATGAAGGCATTTGTCGTCTTCATGCCACGGGAAAAGGGGAGATCATCACAAAACTGCTCAAGATGAACGACCTGGATGTCGCAAAATGCGTTTCCGTCGGGGATTCAGAAATGGACTTGTCCATGCATGTCGAGGGAAGCCGATTCATTGGCTTCAACCCGAGTCGTGCCTCGTCGATTGAGGCCTTTGAGGAAGCGGGGGTTCCGGTGGTCGTTGAAAAAGACCTTCGAGCCATCCTTCCCCTGCTCGGCTTTGACAGCGAATGATGCCTCGTCAAGCGAACGGAATGGAGATTGATTTGTGGCTCCTTAAGTTGATCACGGTTAACATGCACGGTTTGGGTTGGAACCCCAACATTCGTTGGTAAGAGGTTTGGTCCTGCCATGTTGACGAGCAAACCAAGGTCGTGCCCCTGAAATCAACGCATTCGTGACCGTGAACGTGTCCGGTCACGAAGATGTCGGGAACCTCCCGAATCACCAGGCCGTCTTCAGGTTCGGGTGAAAGGGGCGTTTTCCCTCCCCATTGAGGGGCTAAATGCCGCCTTCTCAACATTTCTCGCATGGCTTCCACGGGGTCGGCATAGGTGACGGTTCGCAATCCGGCGACAAAATCGTCAATTGACTTGCCGTGGTAGGAGAGCAGGCGCACGCCATGCAGAGAAAAATCGCAGGGGTTTCCAACAAAGGTCGTGGTGTTGTAATCCTGTTGAATGT
The DNA here is from genome assembly GCA_030827475.1 of Candidatus Poseidonia sp. Taxonomy (GTDB): domain Archaea; phylum Thermoplasmatota; class Poseidoniia; order Poseidoniales; family Poseidoniaceae; genus Poseidonia. Next base: position 8,757 of record JAUREJ010000048.1, on the reverse strand, counting down.
CTTTCTCAAACGTCGGTTGGGGTTCTGCCGGTCGGACAGCATCGTGGTTTCCGGGCAACATCAAACACTCCACCCATTCGGGGAGCAGTTCGAGCAGGCGTGCAAACTCACTGTACTGAGCAAACAAATCGGGGATGGCCAACTCTTTGTCTTGACCTGGATAGATGCCGACACCGTCGACGCAATCCCCGGAGAGAATGAGGTACTTGATCGTCTTCGCCAGCGGGTCGGTGTGGAACCAGCGGACCATTTTGTGCCACTGGGCCTCAAGGAAGGTTTTGGACCCCACATGGATGTCTGAAAGGAAGGCGACGCTGATCCCTTGTTCTGCACTCACCTTCTGATGTTTTACCTCCAAGGGGAAATGGAGGTCGTCCACGTAAAACACGTCACCCGTCTGGCTAAAGGTACCCGAAACGCCCATCACGTCGTCGGGCATCAACCCGGCTTCGAGAATTTGTTCGTGCGCTCGGTCTCGGTCGTCCCCACTTCGTTTCGTGAGCAAGCATGTCATTTCCCCCGTTTCGTCCTCAAGACCCCAAATCAAGTGTCCGTTTTTCGTGTACCGGGGTTCATTCACCAACCCGATGGCCACGGCTTTGTTGTCGTAACCTTGGTAGCGGGAACTCTCCGCAAGAAGTCGGGCGATTTCCTGGTGCTTCCTCGGGAGGTTTGAATTCTGGACGATGAGTTTCCGAATGCTTTGCAGGCGGTCGTTGAAACAGGCGGTGATGTCGGCCATTTTTCCTTCCGTGGTGGAGTTCCCGGTGATGTCGTAGTGAACGGTGATGTCCGATGCAGCATCGCTTGCGTGCATCGAAAAATCTTCGGTATTCCAATCCGGCAAGTTGTTCCTCAACATCAAGTCAACAGGTTGTGGAGGCTCAAGCGGTGCAACGGTACGGGCCAAGTCCGTGGCGACCTTTTCAATGGCGTGTGTCGGGATGCTCTGTTGCTGAGGGAGCTTCGTACCACCAGCCATGTTGACCATCTCGTCAAGCATATCAGCGGTCAACATGCCTCCCGAAAAATTCAGGGATTGGGCCGCAGCAATCACGCTTGCTGGGCGTTCAAGTTGGAGAAGTCGTTCCCGTAATGACTGGGGTGCAAGCAACTTTTGTTGCCGCAAAAGGGCAGCAATGTTGGACCAAGGCTCACCCATGATTGGAATGAGGGACGACGCTTCAAAAGGTATGTGGGTCGTAGGGAATGAGAATGGATTCACTCCTCGGCGTCAACCCATTCAACCTCGAGAGCGATGGCGTCCTCTTCACCGGTGGATCTCCAAGCCTCGTCTTGCCAGCTCGCTAGCTTGCCCACCTCGTCTTGTTTTTCCAATTCCGCTTTGGCTGCTCGCATCGCGTCCATTTCCGATTTCAATCGCGCTTCCTCGGCATCATGCGCCATCCTGGCCTGTTCTTCCAAAAGGCGGTCAAAGGCCTCGTCCCAGCAATCCATGGCCGTAAGGAGGGCAAAATGGACGAATCCGGATTTGTTTTCTTCTCGGGTCCCCCCGATTTGCGTGCGTTTTGCGTTGGCCCATGTTCGCGAGGCAATACCGACGTAGACGGTCCCAACCGGCTTTTTTGACCCTTGATTTGTGGGTCCAGCGATTCCAGTGACGGAGATGGCGAAATCGGCGTTTGCTCGTCGCAATGCACCTTGTGCCATTTGGATGGCCACCTGTGCGGAAACCGCACCTTTGGTGGCGAGGGCATCCGGGTCGACCCCGAGTTCTTCCACTTTGGCTTGATTGGCGTAGGTGACAAAGGAGCGCTCAAACCATGAACTCGCCCCTGCGATGTCGGTGAGGGTGCTGGCGAGAAGACCTCCCGTGCACGATTCCGCAAGGGTGACGGTTTTTCCGTATTTTTTGAGGCGCCGACTCAGGCGAGCGGCAGCGGCCTGGATTGTGGCATCCATTGGTCCGTTCTCCCGGCTTCTTCTCTTGAGGTTACCGCCCATGCGGATTCTTGAAAAAGGGCCTCTCACAGGGCAGCGTGGGTCTGTGGTCTAGCGGCTATGACACCTCCCTTACACGGAGTTGATCGAGGGTTCGAGTCCCTCCAGACCCACTACCAAAGCAGGGCCTCAATCGCTTCATTGCTCGCAAGAACCCTCGTGATACCGCTTGCTCGCTGAATTGCGGTCGGGTCAACATCAGCGTCAACCACCAAGAGATGGACCGCACGTGACCACAAGCCTTCAACCACCGCAGCGTTGCGATGGTCCACCCCCACCAACACGTCTTCCAATTCACTGAAGGCGAGGGCAGCGGTTGCCTGCGGGAGTTCCTCAGCGGTGAGCAGCAGCCACCGTCTTCCCTGCAAGTCCTTCCGAATATCCGAGCCCAACTGGTGGAACCGAATGATGTTCACGCGCTCACACCCTGTACCGCAAGAGGGCAATTGCCCCTCCAAACCCAAGCAGTTGTTCTCCATCATCGTGGTTGGCAGAGCACTGAACCACGTTTCCAGAAAACCGTTCAACGGTTTCAGCAATCTCGGACCACGGTCGCCCGTTGCACATCGAACCCTCTTCTCGAAGCGTGTCGGCGCTGATGAGCAAGGTTTCAACGGCTCCTTCGTCAACAGCCCGGGACAAATCGGTTTCTCCGTAGGCAACGGCTCTGTTGGTCGAAAGGCGCTGCCATGCTTCCTCGAGCAGTTCGATTTCTTTGACCATCCGGTGTTCGCTCAACACCTTCCCTGCTAGATTCTCCCGAAGCACCTCGTTTGCAGCCGCACGACCGCCCATGCTGGTCGCAACGGAGGTCATCATGCGTTGATGTCCGGCGGCCTTCAGATCGTCCATCATTCGGTCTCGATTTTTTCCCGGGCCGCAAAGAACCATGGGCATATCGGGGTCAAGTTGTTGGGTCAGACCGTCAACAACGCTGGCCCGGAAAGCCGTTGCGACGCCTTGGGATTGACGGAGGTCGCCCCGTTTTCCGCCCCCCCGCATCGTCCATGTGGCGCTTTCACGCAAACCACGTCCCGTTACGAAGAAGAGAATCATCTCGTCGGCTTCGACCACCAAAAGCGCCACTTGCCCTTGTTTTGAAGCGTCAACGCTCTCTTGCAGCAAGTCCTGGTCCAATTTGCTCAACCCGTGAGGTGTGCTGAGAACAAGTTCGTCCCGCAATTCCACCATGTGCGTGTGGTGAAGGCCGACATCAAGGGGTGCTTGTTCGATGACACCGTGTACGCGAAGGTTTTCTGAAAACGCTTGATGTTCGGTATATTGAACGAGGAGCTGAATCCACATTTTCTTGCGCTCTGCTTGTTTGGCTCTCCCGCCTTCGTCTCCTGAAGTGGTTTGGTCCCTTCGCTCCCCCAACATGCCCATCGACATGCCGGGTTTGATGAGCCGCTGCAGGACCCAGAGATCGTCAACCGTTCGAACACGAAGTCGCCATTCCTCGGGGCTTCGGGAGAGTATATCCATGCCCTCACCCAAAGACGCCGAGGAGGTTCCCGTCTTCATCCATGTCCATGTCCAACGCTGCCGGTCGCTTCGGTAGGCCAGGCATGGTCATCATGTCTCCGAGAACCGCAACGACAAATCCTGCACCTGCATTGAGTCTGAATTCTCGTATTGGTACGGTGAATCCGGATGGTGCACCCAAGAGCGATGCGTCGTGCGAAAAGGAATACTGGGTCTTGGCCATGCAGACAGGGAGGTGTCCGTATCCCCACGCGCGAATATGCTCCAATTCCCTTTGCGCTTTGGGGGTCATCTCCACCCCGTCCGCTTTGTAGAGGCGGGTGGCGATGGCGGTCGCTTTGTCCATCACGTCGGTTTTGGTCTCAAACAAGGGGATGAACGGGCGTCCGGCAGCGACGTGATTTTGCACGGCACGAACGACGGCTTCGGCGAGGTCTTTCCCACCAGGGCCACCGTTTGCATGGACTTCGGTGATGCACACCGCCTGTGCTCCACTCTCGTGAGCGGCGTTGGTGATGGCCGCTAGCTCCGCATCGGTGTCAGAAGCGAATTTGTTGATGGAAACCACGACAGGTACGCCAAAAGCAGCCATGTTTCGGATGTGCCGGTCGAGGTTTGTTTTCGCCCCGAGGGTGGTGGCCTCAACGTTCTCGGCCTCCAACGTGGCTTTGTCGGGGCGAACACCGCCTCGGTCACCGAACGCACCGCCATGCAGTTTCATCGAGCGGACGGTGACGTTCATGACGATGCAATCCGGTGCTTTGCCAGAAGTTGCGGCTTTGATGTGCATGAATTTCTCAGCGCCCATGTCGGAGCCGAACCCGGCCTCGGTGACGACGAGATCTGCACTGGCCAGTGCCATGCGGTCGGCGATGATACTGGAGTTGCCGTGGGCGATGTTTGCAAAAGGCCCTCCGTGAATGAAGGCAGGGTTCCCTTCCAGCGTTTGGGTGATGTTTGGGAGAAAGGCTTGTCGGAGCAGCAAGGCCATGGCGCCCGCAGCACCGATGTCTTCGGCTTTTACCGGGTGACCTTCGGTGGAGGTTCCAACAACGATTTCCCCGAGCCGCCGGCGCAGGTCAGCATAGTCGCTGGCGAGCACGAGAATGGCCATCACTTCGCTGGCCGCTGTGATGTCAAACCGATCTTCGCGAACCTGCCCGTTGGCCGGACCACCTTTGCCCACCGTCACGTTGCGTAACGCCCGGTCGTTCATGTCAATCACCCTCGGCCATGTGATCCGGGAGGGGTCAAGTTTGGAGGCATTGCCATGCTTGAGGTGGTTGTCGAGAAGGGCTGAAAGGAGGTTGTGGGCAGAGGTTACGGCGTGCAAGTCGCCGGTCAAATGAAGGTTGATGTCCTCCATAGGGAGCACCTGAGCGTGTCCTCCACCCGCAGCCCCTCCTTTGATGCCGAAAACGGGTCCCATAGAAGGTTCACGGATGACGCAGGTGGCGGATTGGCCGATGGCGCAAAGCGCCTGTGTCAAACCGATGGTGGTGACCGTTTTTCCTTCGCCAAACGGCGTTGGGTTCACGGAGGTGACAAGCACGAGGCTGCCCAATGGCTTTCCAAACCGTTCTTTCAAAGCCGGCCACGTGATTTTAGCGACGCCGTTACCCATGGGCATCAGTTCATGAGACGAAATCCCAAGTTTCCACGCCACCGCTTCAACGGGCTCCATTTTTGCGGCACGTGCAATTTCAAGGTCGGAGGCCATACTTGGGTTGCGACTCGTTGAGTCTTTGAAACCCTCGCTCAGTCAAACGGTGAGGGGGCGGGTTTTCAAACCGCTCCGGAAAGCGGAGGCCTCAATCGTCCTTCATCGTCCCAAGGTAGTCCGGAAGGTCGACGCCGGCCATCTTGGCGACATCGTGCACCGGTGGGAGGCTTTGGATGAGGGAGGACACGAAGTTGGAGGTTGCACCGCCTTCGCCACCTTTGTTGCCAGAGTCCCAAACGGTGATCTTATCGATCTTGAGGTTGGCGATGGCTTCGGTTTGGCGTGCAACGAGTTCCTCGATCTTCTCGACCATGAGCAGGGTGGCAGCGGCCTTGGCATCGCCGCCTGCGCTGGCGACGAGTTTGGAGTAACCCTCTGCCTTTGCCTCAAGAACGGCTCGCTGACCTTCTGCTTCTGCATTGTAGGCGGCAAGGGTTGCATCCGCCTGACCTCTTGCGATTCGGCGTTGGCGCTCTGCTTCGGCTTCGGCTGCAATCTCGATTTGTTGTTTCGAAATCTCTTCACGAGCGATTTCCTCAGCACGCAGGCGCTGGCCCTCGAATTCATATTGAGCCTTTTCAATCTCAACCTGCGCTTTGCGCTTAGCGACTTCTGAACGCTTGAGGGCCTCGGCTTCTTTCTCAGCGAGGTCGGCGTTGTAACTTGCAATGTCTGCACGGGAGAGGTTTTCACCCTCAACGGCCTTGGATTCTTGTTGCTGGACGAAGACACGGCGGTCGGCCTCGGCTTCTTTCTGCCCTTTCTCGGATTCTGCCCGGTTCTTTGCGACTTGGATTTCACGGGCCCGGTCGGCTTCTGCTTGCCCAACGGCACCGTCTCGGGTGGCGTTGGCTCGGTCGACGTCGGCAGCGGCGATCGCTTGAGCAGCAGCCTTGGCGCCGATGGACTTGATGTAGTCCGCTTCGTCGGTGATGTCCGTGATGTTGACGTTGATGAGGTAGAGACCAATCTTGTGCAACTCGGTGTCGACGTTGTTCACGACCTGGCTCAGGAAGGCTTCACGGTCGCCGTTGATTTCTTCAATGGTGAGCGAAGCAACCGTGAGGCGAAGTTGGCCAAAAATGATCTCCTTCGCCATGGCTTCAATGTCAGCGGGTTGCAGTCCAAGCAGGCGGACAGCTGCGTTCTGCATGATGGACGGCTTGGTGTCAATACCGATGGTAAACGTCGAAGGAACGTTGATGCGGATGTTTTGCTGCGAGAGGGCGTGTTCGAGGTTGATGTTGATGGTCATGGGTTGCAGGTCCAAGAAGGCATAATTCTGCACCAATGGCCAAACAATTTTTCCGCCACCGTGGTAACACTGAGCTGCTCCTGAACCCTTTGTGTTTCCGTAAACAACCAAGATTTTGTTTGCAGGCGCAAGTTTGTATCGGCTTGTAGCAACATAAACGGTTGCAAGCACGACGATGACAAAGAGCGAGATACCGAGCAGAACGAGTGTTTCACCAACGGAGGCCATGGTTCCACCACAGGTGCTCTCCTTTAAGAGACTTAACACGGCGCAGGGACTATTCTTCTTCAGAAGATGCAACCGCATCGGACACCTTCAACGGTTTGACCACCAAGATCTCCCCAATGTTTCCGACCACAATGACAAATTTCCCCGTGTCGATTTGCAACCCCTCGTCCTCAGCCACCGCTTCGCACGTCCGCAATGCGTCTTGGAACTCCACTTGGACCTCGCCGGACTGGCCGGGTCTGATGACGCGATACACGGTGCCTTTGGCGCCAATGGCTTCGCTGTGTGCGACCGTTCCATCGGTTTCGAGGCTGGCAATGACTTGGAAGACCTTCCCGACCATCCACATCGAACCAATGCCCGTCACGGTGCCTGTGAGAATTGCGGGGATCGGGCCGTATTCGCTTTGGCTCACCGCCAATCCAAAGATGCCAAACATCATCATGAAGCTCAATAGCCCTTGGATGGTCAGCATGTGGAACACGCCTTCTGCATCCATCTCCAAATTGATGTCCAATCCGGGGATGGCGTCCAAAAACCCGTCAGCTACGCCTCCAATGAGGACGAGCAGGAAGTAGATGGTGAAAAGGACGGTACCAATGACCGCCATGGCGGCAAAAAAGACATCAATTCCGGTGATGTCGCCAAGGCCAAAAAAATCCATAATTGTTGAAAAACCAAGCAATCCATCACATCCTCTTGCGTTTGGCTTTCTTCGTTGCTTCATCAAGGTTCTGCTCTTTTTTGAGCGGACGGATGTAAATGATGTAATAATGACCGTAGACAATTGGTCCAAGTGAGCCTCCGACCAACACACCAACACCCCACGGGGGGAGTTCCAAAGCGACGCCGATCAGGAGGACGATCAGCAAGGCGATGAGAATGAAGGCCTTTTCAAACAAAATCAGGAAAATGTTGTCTCTGTCACCGTTGACCCGGTCCTTGAGCAAAAGGATGTTCAGAAGGTCCGCCATGCGATTTCAGCCTTCAAGTTTCAAGTGCACTGAGGAGGATTTCAAACACAACCAGAACAAAGAGGTAGAGGCCCGCTACGAACACAAACGGAGCTTGGTTGTCGCTTTCCATTTGTTTGGTCTTGGCTGCCCGTTCAGGCGAAGCGTTTCCAAATTGGGTTTCGTACATTTTGTCGTTTTTGTTGGACTGATAGATGAGGAACACCATGGTCGAGATGATGATGGCCCAAGATGCGCCGAACACCGTCCCGAGGGCTTCGTTGAACTCAGCCCACATCTTTAACGTCATGTAGGTGCCGAGAACAGCCGTCATCATCCCGATTCCCTTGCCCATAAATCGACCAAGGAACGCTCCTTCTTGAAGGTTCACACGACACTTCGGCGGCTTTTTGGTGTGAGGGGCCTTCCAAAGGTTATGGTCGTGATTCGATTTGCAATCGCAGGCCAACCGGTTGAGAGCAGCCTCTCGCCACTTCTCACCGCACTTGTTGCTGCACACTTGGGGTATCCCACCAGCGAGAAACACCTCAAAATGGAGCTGGTTGAGGTTTCCGCTTTGACCGATGCGTTGGCTTGGGGCTATGCGGGGGCCGTGCCCGTGTCGAGGCCTTGGGAGTACACCGGTGCCTCTTTCGGAACATTTCGCACCTCTGCTCTCCTCCAAAAAGCGGTCGCTGCAGCGATGGAACTCGAAGCGCCTCACGGTGACTTTGCCCCATCATCAACCAAACCGTACATCACGACCCGAACCGCTCACCCTGGCCTGCCCACCCGATTGTTTGATGAAGAGATTTGGTTAAACCTCACCTCCCCGCTCAAGCATCAACTTGACTCGAGTGCTGTGGTGGCGGTCGACACATCGATGACCACCAAATCGGTCAATGTCCTGCGCTGGGACGGTCGTGGTTGGTGGTGCGCCGGTGTTGACGGAGAAGGCCTTCGGATGGTGCTCCATCATCACGGGTTCAATGCAACAGAGACGGTTTTGGGATTGTGTGGCGGAGGGGGTGCCGCCCGTTCAACGGCCGCAACATGGGTCGAATCAGGTGGCCAACTTCACCTCCTGCCCAGTCGCAGGGAACTTGACATCGAGGGCCTAACGAACCACGTTACAGAGCGAACTCCAGAGG
>JAUREJ010000047.1 GCA_030827475.1 Candidatus Poseidonia sp. | reverse complement strand
TTTACGCTCCGAAGAAAGGCGTACCGTGTGCTGCTTACACGTGCACGAGACGGTATGATTGTGTATCTCCCGGACATTGAACTCAACATGGAGACTCGCCAACACCTCTTGCGATGTGGGGTTGAGGATTTGACACAAGTCGATGATTTGCAATAACCCTTTTTTTGGGTGAGCAAAACGCCCATCCAAGAGTGGCGTGAAACTTCGTTGAAATGGAAATAATTTGTATATTTTCAATTCTTTATATACTGTGGCGGGATTTGTATCGGTCCACGGTGAAAAAAGATGGCAACACTCTACGATGAACAAGGAACAGAAATTTACGCAGGACGAGGAAAATACAGCCGCAACGCTCGCACCAAGATCGCCGAGCGTGCAGCCTACGTCCGAAACGACGAAGGCAACCTCGTCGTGTACGTCCCCGAAAGCGAAAACGAAGAAGCCCCTCGGACCCAACGTGCTTCCACCCTTGATGAAGATGCACGCACCCTCAAGCGAGAGGCTCAGCGCGTCGCCCAGCAACTCGGCCTTGGTTTTGATGAACTCGAAATCCGCCAGGAAACCGAGGAAGGCGTCCTCGTCGCTCACCTCCGCCAACTCCAACAAGCCGCCCTTGTCGCTGGACTTGACAGCGATCAGGCCACCAAATTGATGCAAATCATCAGTTTCTGGACACTCCGCCTCGACATCAACGTTCACGAACACGAGGAACTGATTCGCAACACACACAACCTGCTCAACCCCATGCGGGCTCCCGTCCAAGGCGCCCCTCTCCTCAACCGCCCTTCCAACATGCGCCGCGACAGCGGCGTGAACACCGTTCCCGGAAAGCGGAGCCGAGAAATCCATGACGAGTTATGGATTCACGCTTTCCTCCCTCCCAACGACCACCCCTGCCGACCCAGCGTGACCCCTGCCGACCCTGAGGTTGAGGCCAACGAGCACACCCTTCGCAACGACGGTCGCGTTTGGTTTGAGCCCGCCTTGCTGGCCGGTCCAGAATTTGTGTGCGACAACCTTCGTCACGCCAGCCAACTCGACAGCTTCCAACATGGTCGCCACGGCATCGTTCGCATTTTCCTGCCCTACAACCCCACAGGGCCTGCCTACGCCAACAACAACATCAACCACTACAACGAACATCGCGACCGACGTTGCCTGCCCGAACCCGATTTCAATCGGGAGAACGAACCCTGGAGCGACTGTCTCGAGCGGTTCATCGCTGCCTGCGCTGCTGTCAAGAACAGCGTGCGCCCTGACCTTCGCCTTCTCATCCATCGAGGAGGAGAACAACCCCAGGAAGTGAGCCTATGAATCTGAAATACATCGTTAAGAACCCCAGCCTAAGCCCCCAGACCATCACCTTGCCCCAAGGCCTGTCCTTGGACGGTGGACGCCTGCGAAGCATCCGCCCCGTCGTGGTCCAATTGCCCCCTATGAGCATGCGAGAAATCCTGTTCAACGAGAACGGCATGCCCGTCAACGAAGGGTGCATCCAAGACCTCAATGTGGCCCATGAGAACGACGATGGCACCCCCATCGACCCCCACGGCGACCGACGCGAACGCACCCGCATTCGCAACATCACCGGAGACCGCCCCACCATGTTCGTCAGCGAAACCCGCCGGGTGTACCCCAACCTCGTGGTTGATGACAGCCGAAACCTCGGCGGCGCACAGCTGCTCGCCCAGTTCTCCCACTTGCGCAGCGCACGCGACAACACCACCGCCATCTATTCCCCCGCTGCCCTGAACATGACCTACGCCTCCCGCACCGACAGCCTCTACCACGCCGCCAGCACCGGCAAGGTGGAGATCGAATCCATCGTCGGCAACGGCTACAACAGCTCCAACGCCATCACCATGCGGGTGCGCAACCCCGGCAACCAAGCCGTGCGCATGGTCGTGCCTCGCGGCACCATGGTGGAACAGCAGACCTGGACCGGCAAGCAGAACCTCGTGGTCAACGACGACGTGTGGATTGACATTGAGCCAGGACAAACCGGCGCTTTCCCTCTGCCCGCCTTCTGTGCCAACGCCAGCGGCGGCAGCCCAAGCGGTGAACCGATGAACCTGACCCCCTTCGTCTTCAACGACATGGGAGGCAGCTTCCAAAGCCAAGACGCCATGTGGCGAACCACCGACAGCCGACGGCCCGTCAGCATGCGTTGAGCGAAAGAGCGTAAAATTGCGAAGATGCTTTTATTTTCTATCCCGATGTGGGCATGTTATGGTAACCAAAATTGACCCGGGCCAGTTGTATATCGTCACCGAATTGGATGCGGCAACAAACGCAAGCACGGGTTATTACAAGATCGGTATCGTTCGAAACGACCGCGAAACAGCGGACCGCATCAAGAAATTCCAAACAGGAAATCCCAACAGAGTTGTCCCGTTCAAAGTGTTTGAGACCGAAGCCCCGATGTTCATCGAAAACATGTTGCATGCAGAATTTGCAGCAAATCAGGTCGGCGTGGAATGGTTCAAACTTGATTCGGCAACCCTCAAAAAGGTGGTTGACAGAGCCGCTGCCTTGAAGAAAGAATATGACCCGAAATTCAAAACCCTGCATCAAAAATATTGGGCCACGCCGCCAAACGGCCTTCTCGTGTTGTCGGGTTCAGATTTAACAAAGGCAGAAAAAATCAGAGATGAGGCTTACAAACTATGTTTAGCAAAGGAAAAGGCTGATTTCTTGAGGAAGACGGCCGAACACCAACTGAAAGCGATTTCCTCAAACCATGAATTTGGAATTGTGGGGGTGACCGATGTGAAAATCACTCCCGAGAAAGATGAATTCAATTTCTCCAAATGGAAAAAACTTGCCACACCAGCACAACTCAAAAAATGTGAGAAGCCGAGAAAAGTGGCAGATGATTTTACGCTTCTTTTCACACAAACAGGCGGGAGTCACGCAACAGCGGGACACTGGAAAGGGATATTCCCAAAGGAAGCCACCGACGAGGCGACAGCAAAATCAAGCGTGCCTAATCTTACTACGGGATTGCTAAAGCCAACAAGCTTGTCACGATCGTCAACCATCGAAACCTTGCACGAAGAATACTGCAATCGAGATGCCGAAGTGTCCTTGCTCAAGAAGAAAATTCAATCAAAGGAAATACTGCTCATGCTCATGTGTGTCGACCACGAGGGCATTCAAGGGATTTGCAGCTGGAATCGCTCACCTCAAGATCCCGAAATCAACGAGAGTTTGATGAAAAAGCATTTCCACGCCGACCTCGTCAATCCGAAATTCTTCAAAGCATCAAAGGCCAAAGTATCCGTCTCGGTACACAACTTCCGACCATATTTGTAAGGCGAACATCGCTGAGATTGAAGCCGAGAGAATTTGGGGGTGAGCCGCCTCACTCGTCTTCGTGGCTGTACGTCTTCTCAACCTCGCCCATCGGCCCGCTGAAGAACACCACGCTCAGGCCCGCCGCCACGAAGAGCATGAACAGCACCTCACCCGCACTCACGTCGCCCAGCACCACGCCGGGCCCGATTTGGAACCCGACGAAGAAGAGCAGACCGAAGTACACCAGGGCCTTGAGCGAGAAGAGTCGAGACCATTGGACGCGGCGTTCTTGCTGTTGAATGGACGGCATCGCCCACACGACGGCCCCGGCGACCAGAGCGGCCAGCAGGGTCACCAAGAGCACGAGCAGACCGCCCACGCCCTCAAAGCCGGTGCGACCCGTTTCGAGCATGGCGGTTTCCATGCGCAGGACCATGAGGCCCAGGAAAAGGGTCAGCAGCATGCCGAGAACAAAGGCGATGGCGAGCGGGCGTTGTTGTTTTGTTGATTGATTCATGATTCAAACCTCCTTGTTGACGAGGACAATGCGTTTTCCCATCCCGTCCCGAATGCGCTTCACCGTGCCGTCGTACTCCAACTTCGCTAAGGTGCGACTCGTCTTCGACGCCGTCCACTCCAACGCTCGGCTGAGGTTGGACTGCCAGCATTCGCCGTCGTTGGCCTGCAGGTGGTCGATCACCGCTTGCTCGTCGCTGGGACGGTGCGAGGCGGTGGTCGTCTCGGACGAACTGGACTCGGCGGCAGGCTCCTGTCGGTCGGTCGGGGCCGAGAGTTCGGCCTCGCTGTTCGCCGGCAGCACCTGAAGCGCGGGTTGATTCGACATCATCATCCACGCCACGCCCATGCCCACCGTCACCGAGAGGCTGATGAGGAATACGGCGTACACCATGTAAGCGATCACGTCGGGGTTGAAGTCACCCTGAAGCAACAGCGGCACGAACAGCAACAACAGGAGCATGAAGGTGGCTAGACCGGTCATCGCTTTGATGAGCGACTTGGGAAATCGGGCCGGAACCTCGTTGCGCATGCTGGTCGCCGTTGGGCGCTGGTCGCTCCTCTTTAGAAGAAGAGGGGTGGAGCTTCTCGGGAAAACCATCCTTTCCCCTCAGCGGTGGTGCTTCCCCCGTCGAGCCTTGTGAAGGGGTGAGCCCTTGTGGTCGTCGTCATCGTCGTCGCCCTTGTCGTGCATCTTCTCGTGGGTGTCGCACGAGCCGTCGGCCAGGCAGGTCGCCCAGTTGGTCAAACGTTCGTCGATCTTCTCCATCACGGCGGTGAGCATCGTCTTGTTCACGGTGCACTCGGCGTCGGCAAGGCAGAACTCGATGGCCGTCTTCGTGGCGTTCAGGCGGTCCATGTGTTCGCTGACCTTGGCGGCCCGGAGCGCCTCGTATTCGGCTTTGAGGGCCTCGATTTCCGAAGCGTTGAGCCCTTCGTAGGCGTCGTCATCGTGGTCGTCATCGTGGTCGTCATCGTGGTCGTCGTCGTGGTGGCGGAACGCCATCATGGCCGTGTGGTTGGCGTCGTGGGTGTGGTTCTCGTCGTGGGTGTGAACGTGATCTTTCTTGGCCGGCACGGTGCCGTTGGCGATCACCTCGCTGAGGTGGTCCATGCGCTTCGTCGTGCGGTTGAGCACGTCGGTGAGCACGGCTTCGTCCGCCGTGCAGTTGGCATCGTCCAAACAGTGCTGGAGCACCACGGACATGTTCTCAAGGTGGCTCAGGCGAGTTGAGGCGTGGTCGAGGAAGGCGGCTTCTCGAGCCGCATGACGCTCTTTCATGGTGCTGCCAAGCAAGGCTCGGAGGTCGCCGAGCAGACCGTCGTCTTCGGTCTCTTCAGCGTAGGGCAGGGTGGTGGTGTCGGACGTCATGTCGTCAACCACGCCAAGCTCGATGTTTTCGTCTTCAAGGGCGGGCACGGCAAACTCCTGGATGGAGATGGCCGAGGTTGCCCCGAGGATCAACACGATGACGCTCATCGTGAGGATCGCCAGGCCGGTGGTGCTGTTCAGGGGTGTTTTTGATTCCATTGTTCAAACCTCAAATGTCCCTTGGTTGCAAAACCCTATCAAGATGCCTTGAAAACGGACCGGAAAAGGCGATATGGCGTGAAAAAACCTGCAAAAGGTCGGTTTCGAGGTCGTTGGGAACCCGCCACGGGACCCACAATCAAGGTCACCGCCCTGGCCGGAATCGAACCGGCTCCTCTGCTTGCGCAGCGTGCTCCGTACACCAAGGGGTCAGCGACCCTGGGCCTGTGGGGCTCCTCCACCATTCCTCAACCCAAGACACCTGCCGCAACGTTGGCGGCTTGCCCGTGTGCGAACACCGACCTCAGTCGGTGCACGAGCCGTCGTCAGGGAGGAATTGGAATTGATGTGGCATGGTCGCAACGTCCGTGTAGTCGTTCTCGTCCAAGCACACGATGGTCATCTCCATCGGCGCTCTGGCCATCATCGGTGGCAGGCTGTCGTAATACGCCATCACGGCCCTCATGACCTCGCCTAAAGACGCCGTGCCGTGGGAAACGGTCACGATGTGGTCAACCTGCATCGATTTGATGCTCGGATAAGCGGGACTGTAGGGTTGGGATTTGGCCAATTCGAGCATCGTCTTCGCAAGCAAGGGTGTTGCCTTCTCGCCCGACCATTTTAGCCTCCTCACGGGGTTGCTCATCCACGGTTCGGTGGACTGCAATTCAAGCATTTGACCGAGCCACTTCGGGTATCTCGCTGCAACTTTTTGCGCAAGCGAAGCCCTCACCGCCAGCACGGTGTTTGGACCGTGAAGCAGCGGAGCGACCCTTAGGAGGTCCCCGTGGACGATGTTGAGTTTGAACGGCTCGCCTGACAAGGCGTAGGTCGTCGTTGCAACGTCGCCCAGCAAAACGTGAGGATGGTCAAGCAGCCATTGCAAGAAAGCGCCGTACGCTCCTTGAGGCCAGGCATGCTGAGGAGGAGCAGGCCCGAGGTGGGACGGCCCGAGCTCGTGTTCATCGTGAAACCTCATCCAGTCCCTCATCCATTGTTCTTGGGTGGGGGCGTTGGGGTGAAGCGGGGGTTGGGCTTGTTGGTCGAGCAAGGCCTGAACATCCGAAACGGAGAGCGAGGCTTCCATAACGGTGGTCCAAAACCAAGGCTCCATCGCCTGCTCCCAGTCCTTCTGCGCCAGTGGCCCTTCGATACCGTGATGCACTTCGAACACCGTCGCTGCATGGGTGGCGTATTCACCGTACAAGTCGGGTGACATCCATTCGACGACACCCTTGTTGACCAGCATCGAACCGTTGGGCAGGTGAACGAAGGCGTCCATCCTGTTGGCGTACCAAGGGTGCTGCCCCTCGCTCATTTGGACGTGCTTGTGGTCCAACACTACGAGTCCACCCTCCCTGATCTTGTGAACAAAAGACGACAAAGCGTTGTCAAAATTGGCGTGCGGTGGGGGAGCGTGTTCCTCCAACCACGACAGCCAATCAACATACAAGATGTCCAACGGCGGCATGCCGCACAGGGTGCTGTAGGCCTCGCCTTCAACATGGATTTGCCAGTGGGGCGTGGCCAGGTTTACATTCCTGTGGACTTGGTGGCCCTGCATCGTGTCGGGCAGCCTTTGCCACATCGCCAAGCTCGCTTCGTTGGCGCCCACGTACCATTCACCCGGAGCGTACGACGCCCAGTCCACCATCACGTGGATGAAGGGATGGTCTGCATCGCTCACCAAGCCAAAACTGGCGTGGTGGTGCATGGCGGCGGCGGGGTGGGCGATGACCAGCGGTCTGCCTTGCGGCACCTCGATGGGCAAGCCAAAGCCAAACGGTGGACCGTGGGCGATGCAACCGCCCCATCTGCCTTCGGACGCTCTGTGGACGGCCATGCTCATCACAAACACCTCGGATGGCCGTAAGGAACGACTCTGAAGATTCTCTTCGTTTGCCTTTCAAGCCTGCTGTACTGCTCGGCCTTGACCACACCGCCCCACAAGGGGTGCTTCGCCGTGTCGTACACGGTGTCCTTGTGCAAGGTCACGATATGGGCCGTGACCAATTTCCCCGAAGGTTGCGGGTCGGACGGCGGGTCTTCGGAGTAAAAACACAGGAAGAACAGGTCGTTGAGGTCAACCAATTCGTCAACGAAATACTCCAATCTCCTGAGGTCGTGGTTGCAATAAGCCAACTGCATGCCGTAGGGTTTCAACGCCTCCGACCACGTGTGCGGTGCTTGGGAGTTCGTGACGGCCTTGAAATCCTCGGGCGTCGTTTTCGCACCGGTGGCGTTGGCCACCATCGAAAGCGTGGTCGCGACGCACGACGGTCCTATTTGCCTGACGTGCTGTAGTTTCAACTCGTCAAAATAAGGAGGGGCATCCTCAGTGCCGCTTGAGGCGTACCACAACGGCGCCGTCGGGTTGGGTTTCCAATGGGCTATCATTCCCATTCCTCCCTGAAGTCGTCGTCAAATTCCTGCCATTCCTTTTCGTCGTCCTTCACCGCTTTATCGCTCAACATTTTCATGAAGCAATCCGGACAGG
Organism: Candidatus Poseidonia sp.; assembly: GCA_030827475.1. GTDB lineage: Archaea > Thermoplasmatota > Poseidoniia > Poseidoniales > Poseidoniaceae > Poseidonia. Next base: position 1,883 of record JAUREJ010000047.1, on the reverse strand, counting down.
AACACGGCCTTTCGATGTACTCGGTGAGGTCCATGATTTTCAGTCTCGTGACCTGATTTTGCAGTTCAAAAAACTCCGTGACCAAGTTCATCAGCTTCTTCCATTCGTTCGTATCATTCATTCTTCTTCCCTCCATGTTGCATTCTTCTCTCCGCTTCGGCTTGCCATTCGGCTCTGATCTCCACCCAGTCCTCCTTGGAATACTGGCAGTCAATGTCTTCGGGCCTGCCCATCGGCCAGTGCTTTTCCCACCATTCAATTCTCACTTGCTCGTGAATCTGGTCGGCCATTTGCATCAGCCAAATCCTCGTGTCGTCGATGCACATCGCCACCGCCGACATGAGGTTGAGCGGGAAACCCGCGTGCTGGCAGAATTGAAAGGATTCCTCGGCAAGGTACGTGCTGGCTTTGCCACCCCATTCGGGGACGTGGTTGGGCACCTGCCAGTATGCGCCGAGGTTGTGCGTGATGGTCTCCTGAGCGGCATACACCATCCCGCCTTTCCACGACCTGTGATGCTTTCCTTCGCTCACCAACCTCTCGTGTTCGGCCATGCCCCCGGTTCTGACAAAGGATTGCAGTTCCAAACTGAAGTCAAAGGTGAAGGTCGTACCGTGGTTGCCCTGAACCGTGAAGGTGTACTCTTCCCAGGTCACTTCAGGCGTGTCGTGGAGATACTGCATCACGGCGAGCCATTGGGCTCTCTTTTGCCACACCTCTTCGCTGTCGTTGCTGCCGATGATGGTGTAGCCCTGGTACTCAAGGTCGGTCAGGCATAACTCCCACGCAGGCCAGGTGTCCCACGGCGTCCCGTTGGCGATGTTGTGCTGATTGTAGGCGATGAAGATGTCCATGAAGGGTTGAATCTTGTTGAGATTCCCGTTGTGGTCAATCATTTCCTCGGGGTTCGTGTAGCCGTTGGCGGCGTACCATTCGGTGTTCCCGTCGTGAATCCACGACCTTGCTTTGCTTGCTTCGTTTGTCTTCTCGTTCATTTTTTTCACTTCCTTTTTTCGTTGGTTTTCTTTGGTTTCGTTGTCATCATGTTCGTTCTTGGTTGCGTTTTTGCACCGCCGTGCGTTGAAATGGCTGGGGCACCGGGAGTCGAACCCGGATCGAAGGGTCCGCAACCCAACATGCTCTCCATTACACCATGCCCCAAGGGATGGGAACTGGCGGAGGTACCCGGATTCGAACCGGGGTCCAGAGGTCCGAAGCCTCCGATGCTATCCGCTACACCATACCTCCATGCCGTTCCCTGGGAAACAGCGGTTGCACTCAAGGCGTGCAACGCTGACCAGCCAAATGCGGTCGACTTCTCATCGACGGCGTTTCCAGAGGGACTGTTGTTCCACATCTCGGGTTGAAAATGTGCAGTCCCTCATGTTGTTTCCCCGCTGGCAAATCAACATAACCACCACACATATAAAAACATATCGGCTAAATGTATATACTCTTGCTTTCAAGAACCGTTCATGTTTTATTGGGCCGCAACCGAAGGCACCTAAAAAAATCAGCCAAATGACTTGATATAAGGGATGTAAAGTTATAACCAAACCTTGCCGAGAACTCGTTTATGACAACAATGTCGTCTCGAAACATGCTGATTGCCGGAATCGTCTTGGTTCTGCTGAACGTTGCTGCCCTTGCGCCTTTGGCCACCGGGGCGGTGGAGGGTGCCGTGGAGGAAAACTTCGCCACCTTCACGAAAGACAGCGCTTGCGCTGATGCCGACTGTACGGAGGCAGAAGAAGACTGGGCGGTCTCGACCGCTTCCCGTGACTTCTACGGCTATTCCATTACCAACGTGGCCGACGTGATGGCCACAGGAGCTGCGCCAACGTACGAGAAGATCGGTCCGGTCACCTACGACATCACGACCA
>JAUREJ010000046.1 GCA_030827475.1 Candidatus Poseidonia sp. | reverse complement strand
ATGATTGCGGCTGCCGGCTGCACCCCTTAACCTTCTCGCACGGGAGCTTTGCACCGTGATTAGGTTCGGTTAAACCAGGTGTTTCCGGGATCGGTGTGCCAGATGGCGCCTTCAATCTCCATGTCGTTGAGCGCCTGTTGAAGCTGCCCGTTTCGAATGAAATCGCGAATCTGGGTTCCGCTGTTGAAACCGTGACAGAACTGGACCGTCTGGTCCTTTCCGGCGTATTTGCACTCTTCTTTGATGCGTTTTTTCGCTTGGTGCAACCCGTGGTTGTGAAGGTCCACCTTGTTGATGTCGGAACGCTTGAAGTGGTGCTGGTTCATGGTTTGAACGGGGACAGCATGTCGCTGCTGATTCGATTTGGAGCCTTTCGTTTTCCAACCCTTTCCGTTGCCGTGCATGAAGCGGCGCATCTTCCGTTCCCGTTGATTGGACATGGTTGAATTAGGACTGCGAGACGGTATAAAGGCTCTTCCAGAATTGGAAAAACGCTTTGCTGCAAGCCTAGAATGCTAGTGCCGGGATTCGAACCCGGGTCGACGGGATGAAAACCCGTAATGATGGACCTGACTACACCACACCAGCGGTAATGCGCCCATCCGTGGCCCGTTGATAACCGTTCCCGTTTCAGCGGCTCATGCAGGGTTCTCGTTTTGGTGACCCAAGCCGGCCCACCATCGCCACAACACGAACACGACGGCGCCGGAGGCGAGAAGGCCAACGCCAAGAAGAATCTCGTTGTCCAAGAACCACGCCATGGCGTCAAGCGCTTGCTGGCCGTACAGGCCGATCAGCAACGCTTCAAGCCCGAAACGCAAGCCTCGCCCGAACAAGCCGGCCACAATGAAGGGTTTCTTGGCCATGTGGCCCATGCCAGCCATCCAACCGAGCACCTTGTAGGGGATGGGTGAGAAGGCGGCGATGAAAATGCCCCACGAACCAAAGCGTTGGGTCAACGTCTCCAATTTGACCAACTGCCGTTCCTGACCAAACCGATGCATCAACGATGTCCCCCAGCGCTCCCCGATGGCGTAGCCGACCAGCGAACCCAACACCGAGGCCACCGTCACCACCAGCCAGAGCCATAGCACCAGCGGGACATCACCCATGGCGTTGGCGAGCATCGGGATGTACATGAGGTCGGGCGGAATGGGTTGAACAATCGCTTCGGTGAACGACAAGAGAAACAGGCTGGCGGGACCGAAGACCTCGAAGGCTTCGAGCACGGTCTCCTTCCAACTCATGGCCTCGGGTCGCCTTGGCCTTTCATGAAGATAGGGGTGGGCGGTGCCTTCTTGATGAGGGTTCTGCTGTCAACGGCATGGAGCGGGTCCTCGACACGGCGGCTTTGCTTCACTGGCCGGTCGAACGCCTTGGCGGCGGCGTCTGTGCCCTCTCTCAACAGGAGGAGCTTCGCAACCTGAACGAATCGCGTTCCTTGCTCATGGAAACCGTAGCCTTGGATTGGCGGATTGTGCCTCCAGAATGGCGTGTGCTCGCCACCCAACGGGCGAGCGAGACAGGCGATTTACCCCGTTTGTCCGATGTCGATCTTGACGTGTTAGCGCTCGCTTTGGGTTTGCAGGCGAACCTGGTCACCGATGACTATCGGCTGCAAAACACATACAAACACGCCGGAGGAACCGTGGAGCCCGTTGCGAACAAGGTCTCCAAAGCGGTTTGGTTGTGGGAATTACGTTGCACGGGTTGTCGCGACGTCGCTGCCGTCCCGCCCGACGTTAAGCGCTCAAAGGACGAACCTGCCGGAGAATGCTCACGATGCGGCTCGCCCATGGTTGTGAAGCGGCGCCGAGGATAGGTTCATTCCGACGCTTCGGGATTCTTGAGGGCTTCAAGGGCGTCGACTTTGGATTGAAGTTCATCGACGTCCATGCCTACCGGGTCAAGACCAACCGATTTCGCACGCTCCATGAGTTGCTGGTCCGGCGTTCGGCCACCGGCTTCGAGGTCGGCAACGGTGCTGGCCACTTTGGCTGCGGAGGTGGCTTCGCTCAAGCCTTTCTGAAACTCGCCCTTTGAACGGCCGAGAGCGTTCGCCAATTCGGGCAAGCGTTGCGCTCCGAACAACACGAAAAACAGGCCAAGCAAAATCGTGAGTTCAAGGGGGCCGATTCCACCGATCATGGTCCTTCCTCATCCCCCGGTGGCGTTCCCCGTTGTTCAAGCCTTTCCTTTCCAAAGGTCCATCACGCCCAATCATCCGCCGCTTACGGGTGGGAGCAACGCCAATTCAACATCGCTGCTGAGCGGCGTGTCAAGGTCACATCGGCTGCCGTTCACGGCCACGGAAAGCCCAAATTGAATCCAGGATTCAAGGCCGAGGGTCATCACGAAGTCGCGTATGGTCGTGCCGTCCTCCACCTTGTGTTCGTGGTGGCGTCCTCCGAGTTGCTCGCCGACTTGGCCAAAGGCCAACACACGGACGGTGTGATTGGAGGTCGTGGAGTCCATGAGGGGCGCTCGGTGCAGGGATTTATCAATGCAATTCCCTTTCGTGAGGTCATGGTCCCCGCTCTGCAGGCCTCCGGCCTTTGGAAACTCTACCAGGCAGGCGACTCGACGGTTGAGGCCGTTCGCGGGGTTGACTTAACCATCACTTCGGGGGACATGGTTGCTGTGATGGGTCCGTCAGGGTGCGGGAAGACCACCCTGCTCAACATCCTTTCCGGGATTGACGAGCCCACCTCCGGAGCGGTTCTCGTTAACGGCGAGGCCCTGTACGGCATCTCAGACAACGCACGCACCGACCTTCGAGGAAGAGCGTTTGGCTTCATTTTCCAAGATTTCAACCTGCTCCCGGTCCTCTCGGCAGTGGAAAATGTCGAACTCCCTTTGTTGCTTTTGGGCAGTTCGGCCAACCATGCTCGTCAAGAAGCGCTCGAAGCGTTGGGGCGCGTTGGGCTTTCTGACCGAGCCGACCATCGCCCCAGCGAACTTTCCGGAGGTCAACAACAGCGTGTGGCCGTCGCTCGGTCCATTGTTCATCGCCCTTCCATCATCCTGTGCGATGAACCGACGGGAAACCTCGATACGGGTACCTCTCGCAACGTTATGGATTTGCTTCGAAGCATGAACGAAACTGAGGGCACCACGTTCCTCATCGTGACGCACGACGAGGCAATTGCCGCACAATGTCAGCGCACCATCGTCATGAACGACGGCTTGGTCGTCAAAGAGCAGTTGGCTGAAATGAACGAGGAGGAATGATTCTGTTTTCCCTCCTCGTCGTTCTTGGCGGGGTCCTGTTGGCCTTGGGCGTCGGCGCCTTGCTTCTTTCCAACCACGCAGGTGGCCTGACATGGTCGCACCGGCTTGTGCTCGTCGTGGCTGGGCCGGTGGACGGTGTGCTGTCGGCCTTGCTCCTTGACTTGGTCGGCGTGTCCACAACAACCGCCATCGTGGGGGGCTTTGTGGGTGGGGCGCTCTCCCTGCTTTTCATGCAGCCGATGTTCATGCCTCAACGGCTCATGGTGTGGCGTATGGCTCGTGAAAACCTTCGACGACGCAAACGCCAAACCGCGCTTCTCATCGCCGGTCTTGTGATCGCATCGGCCATCATCACCTCCTCGTTGGTGGTGGGCGATTCCCTTGACGCCACCGTGGCGTCCGAGGTCGAAGCCGCATGGGGAGAAACCGATGTATCCATTTCGGGTCTCGACCCGATGACCGGGTCGATGGTTCGGTTTGAAGAGGGTTTAGCCGAGCGAGTTTGGCGTTCCGCTCTGATTGATGATGCATTGGGTTCTGCGCTTGAAGGTCGACAATACGGTATTACGGCCACCGTGAGTCTGACCGCACCCAGCGGGCTTGCCGAACCCTCTGTTGGGTTCTTTGCTCGCAACGCTTCGGTCGATCAGGAGGGCGTTTGGGCACCTCTTGACCTCAACGACGGCTATCGGTTCTCAACACTGGCGGCACTGAACGGCGTGGAGGGGACACCATCGCTGGCCATTAACGAAGTTGCAGCGGAGCAACTCGAACTTCGTACCGGAGAGAAGGTTGAACTCGGGTTCTTCGTTCCAAGAGATGGAGGGATGGTACGGACGTCAGCGTCCTTCATCGTCGATCGCATCACGCCCAACACCGGCCAGGGCGCGATGGCGGGTACGCTCTCACCCGCCGTTTTTCTTGACCTTGGCACCGCGCAGAGCATCATGGAAATGGAGGGCGAAATCAACTCGCTTTCCTTCGCTTTTGCGTCAGGAATCGATGACGATGAACTTCGCTCGTTGGTGGGCCGGGTGGACGCGCTGCTCAACACTTCCATGACGGCCGAAGATGCCGGCATGCTCTTTACCGCCGAACCCTCAACATCCTCGTTATCCATCTCTTCGCAAAGAGGCCTCCAACGCATCGCAGGAGATGATGTGGTTGCCCTGCGGGAGAACCTCAGCGACCTTGCTCCGGGTCTCGCCATGCTGGAGGTGATGCAAGCTCCCCTGGTCGATGTGAACATTGGGAACGAGTCCTTGCTGACCCTTGCCGACGCCGAGGTCCGAATGCTCCGCGTGGGGGAAGCCGCTTTGTGGCATGTCGCTCCAAGCGGATTTGGCTTTGAACCACTTGAAGGGGGGGATGCATGGCTCTGGCAGGCCCAAGAAGGTGACCTTGTGAGGGATGTTGCATGGACCGCTTCGGGCTTCTCTGCACTCGTTGCCCATCGTGACGGGCTTCTGCTCGTGGATGAAGCCCTCGACGACACGGAGGTTCGGGAAGTGCACGAAACGGGCTTTCCGACGGTTGCTGTCACCTCAACTCCAGGGGGTTGGCTGGCGCTGGAAGAGGGTGATAGCGCGCTGCACCTCCACCGATTTGACGGCACTCTCAGCCTTCTGAGCACCGTCGAAGTTGACCTTCAACGTCCTTCGACCGTCCTCGGTTACGAATTGGCTTTTGACGGCGAGGTGCACCTTTCCATCGAAGGTTTGCTCTCCACCACGTACCATGTCGCACCGCTTGACTCCGGTGCATTTGCTGCAGCCGATTTCACGCAATGGCCGACGGCGCAGGATGATCACGATGGCTCTGCAACCGACACGTTGGCTTCGTCGCTGTGCAACGGCGTCGCTGCGGTGAACGTTCTTGGCGGCCAATGGTGCACAACGACGGAAGGTCTCGCTCGCATCAATTTGAGCAACGGCGAGGTAGAAAGCCTTCGTTTGCCGGTGCTCTCAGATGCAGAAGGATTCGGAAGATTTCCTCAGATGGTGCTCGCTTTTGGCGGAGAGAACGCGAGCTTGTCGGTGGCTCCTGGGGAGATGTTAACCTCGCAACGGCTGGCTCCGCTGGAAGTTGACGGAATCCTCCCGCCGCTGGAGGCGACGGGTGCGCTGCCCTATGCTTACGGAAACGCCTCATCGCTGCCGTTGATTCCTTCCGGACGGTACACCTCGCTCGCCGGTTTTGAACAACTTGCGGATTTGGACGCCGTGGTGCTCGGGTTGGTGAGCCTTGAGGATGCTGAGGTGCTCGCTCTCGCCGGCGAGGACGACCGTTCGCTACTGATGTTCTCAGGTCCGGGCTTGAACGGAACGGACACCGCTTCACTTGATGCGTTGAAGACATGGTTTGACGAGCGAAGCACCGGTGACGACATCCACCTTGAAGTTCGGGCCGTCAAACTTGATGCAAAAGAGCAGGCTGAAGCCTCTTCAGGCGTGCTATCGGCCATGTTCTTGGTCTTTGGGACGTTCACCATCGCAGCCGGTGTGTTGCTCTCGCTCACCATCATCATGCTCTTGGCCGACGTCCGTCGAAGTGAATTGGCCACGGCCCGGGCGCTCGGTTTACGACGAAGCGATGCTCGGGCCATGTTCGTTTACGAGGGTGCTCTTGCTGCCGTCGTTGCCGGTGGCCTTGGCTCCATCCTGGGCTTGGTGTTGGCGTGGCTGATCTCCGTCGGCTTTTCCTCCATCTTCCAAAGCGTTGGAGCCCAACGATTCAGCTTTTCATGGACGTTGGACTCTTTCGTGGCAGGCTGGGTTTGGGGCGCTCTTCTCTCGTTGTTGCTGTTGCTTGGTGCTGCTGCTTACAACGCTCAACTCAACATCGTCCGGGCGCTGAAAGGTGGCCGAACACCCGTCCCTGTTGGTGTTCCTTGGGGCCTTTTCATCGTGCAAATTGTTGGCTTCGGGGGTGCATTTGTTTGTGGAGCAGGGCTGTTCTTGTTCGGCTTTGAAAGCGCCCTTGCTTATTCGGCCTACATCGGCGCCGGTGTTGGGCTTCTCCTCACCTTTGTTCCCTTGTTCACATGGGAGGTTCCCGTATGGATGGCCCGTGGGGTTCGAACCTCCGCCGTACGCCACGCAGCACGCAACACCCTCGGAGCGCTTGGGGTCCTGTTCTTGCTTTGGACCTCGGTGCTTGATTCGGTGGATCCGTTTCGGGCAAGCATGGAAGCCAACGAGTTAGCGTTCATCGCCATCGGATTGCTTCAGGTGCTGGCTGGCGTGATGGTGTTGACGAGCTGGGCGCCCATGCTCGTTCAATTTGTGAGCAAACGGGCCATGTTTGGCGGCGGCCCCGTTCGTGCCGTCGCCCTTGCACATCCCTTGGCGCATCCCGTACGCACCGCCGTGGTGATGGGCATGTTCTCCATCACGATGTTCTCCGTGGTGGTTCTTGCCGGTTATACCGAACAATTCGACACCTATTCTGCTGACTTTGTTGAAGAGGCGGAGGGCGAGTTTGAATTGTTGCTCACCTCAAGTCGTTCTCGTCCCATCACCTTGGGCGAAGACCCCGATGAATGGGGGGTGAATGCATCCATCATGGCGTCCATCGACGCTGTGGGAGCGGTTCACCGGGCGCCGGTTCATTTGGAGGATAAGGATGGGGAACGGATGCCGTACATCTTACGTGGCGTCGATGAGGGCTTCATCGCTCACGGCGGGTTGCCCCTCCATCTTTGGGACGAATCGTTGGGCCCGACCTCTCAAGAGGCGTGGCAGTCTCTAGGGCGCTTCGATGATGTGGTCTTCCTCGACGCATCGTTTGGCTTGGAATCTGCAGCTGATGGCACGACGCTTGTCCCCCTTCAATTTTCAATTGGAGATTCGATTTTACTTATTGATTTCTCAAACCCGCAAAACACCAAATCGGTCAAGGTCGGTGGGTTCCTCAAACAGTCCTCATACATCTTTTCTCCTGGGGTTTGGATGGGGGGTGAAGTGGTTGAGCATCGGTTCGGCGGCGAGGTCACGAGAATGTACGTGAGCGTGGCTCCAACAGCACAAGCCACTGACTCCCCCTTCCTCGAAATGGACCTCTCGGCTCAGGGGAAAACGGTCCAAGAACGGCAGGCTGCTGCTGAACTTGAGGAGGTGCTCGCCCGTGAACTTGCTCGAAGCAACATTAACGTCCAAACGGTCGCCGATGAGATCCTCGTCATCCAATCCCTTGTTCTGGCTATTCTTTCGCTCTTTGAGGGCTATTTGGCCTTGGGCCTCATTGTTGGCGTCGCCGGGATTGGTGTGGTTACGGTTCGCAACGTGAGCGAACGGCGACGCACGGTTGGCATGTTGAGGGCCATCGGCTTCCGGCAAAGCCATGTTCACCGCATGTTTTCCACAGAGGTCTCTTGGGTGGCGGTCTTGGGTATGCTCAACGGTTTGCTCGTAGGGTACGGCTTTCACATGATGTTGTACAACGCTCTGTGGGCGGGAGAGGGTGTTGCTTTTTCTTTCCCGTGGCGTTCAACCATCGGGGTGTTTGTGTTCGGGTGGTTGGTCGTTCTCGCGACTACCGCCGCACCCGTGCGCCAGGCTGCGAAGATTCCTCCATCCGCTGCTCTTCGAACTCGATAAACGCCTTTTTCACTTTCCGCCTGTTTTGATGTCAGGTTTTTCTCTCTCTGCTCGCGCTCAAAAGTGCGGAATTAGGCGCTCGAATGTGCCGAAAACCCCCTTTTTAGCCTTATTTGGGGGGTTTTTCAGAGGATGAATCAACCTTCCTATAGTATAAATACCACGCATGCCGTGGGGAGGGATACCGAACACTCGGGGGTAGACGTATGAATAAAATGACACCTGTGCTTCTCGGAATGCTCTTGCTGACCAGTTTCTTTGCCGGCATCAACTTTTCCGAACTCAAAAACCAAGGAACCATTGAAGAAACGGGCGCTCGCGCCGGCGCTGACCCGTCGGTGGTCGCCATCACCTCGCCAAAGGAAACATCCTGCGACGATCAGAACGGCTGTCGCAACACCCTCCAAGTGGGCGAAGCCACCACGTTTTCGGCCTTCATCAAGAACAACGGCGATGCAGACATCACTGAACTTTCTTACTCCGTTACGGTGTACCTCGCTGATTTGAACGGCAACCCCGGCAACATCGCGAAGGACAGCTCTGGCAGCGATCTTTCATGGTCCAACAACGACGCCATGTGCGACGACGGAACCATTTGCGACTACGACTCCTCGGTTGCACCGCTTGGCCAAGGGTCCTTCCTCGGTGGCGGCAAAATCACGCTCCAACTCCAAGGCGGTGCTGGCGACATCACGTGGACGCCCACTCAAGGAAACTACGTCGTTGAAGTTGAAGTCGGCGGCCCCGAAGATGCCGACGTGTCCAACAACAACCAACTCGTCTACGTGGTTGTTGAAGACTGGTACGACATCGAGGTTGACCTCTCCTGGACCAACGACCCGAACGGAAACGAGGACTCCATCAACATGGCCAACCTCCAATCCGGTGAGTTTTCGCTCAGCGTGACGGCCAACGGGTCGGAAAACTTCTCGCCTCGGGAAGTTGAGGTCCTCATCATCGTTTCCGGCGATTACAGCACGGCCACCCTCGACGGTGCAAACCTCCTCCTGGACGACCAAGGGAACCCCACCGACCGTACCACGATCACGGTCGGAACGGACACCACGGTGCGCACGTTTGAGCACCAAGACGACCCGGACAACTTCACGGAGGAGACCCGTTCGGTGCTGACCTACCAGACCACCGAGGTCCTGAATGGCGAGTTCGTGCCCAACGGCAACAGCGATGCTCGCTTCCAAATCACGGCCGAAATCATCGGTTACACGATGTACGGCCAATTCACCGACTGTGAGGAGTTCATTGATGGTGGCGAAGGCAACGAGACCAACTCGACCACGCTCCGTCACTTCTGTGAAGTTTCGGCATCGTCGGACGACCGCCCCAAGACGGACTTTGACGAACTGACTGGCAGCAAATCGGTTTACGACGACATTCGTATCTCTCGCATGGGTGTTTATCAAGGCTACAACTACGACCAAGAATGCAGCGGCCTCCCCGCCACCTTCACTCAAGAGGGTACGGGTGCTGACCTGAACGTCGGTTGTGCCCTCGTCTATGCCGATGTTGAACACCGCGGGAGCGACATCATGAAGGGCTACAACTGGTGGGTTAACTACACGATTTCCCACGAAGACGCCGAAATTCCAACCGTGACGGGCACCGTGAACGAGTGCACCTCCGGCCTGGACATGCCCTACTCCTTCCAGCCGCTCGGCGGCATGGGGGCCTTGGTCGGTTCTGCGTGCACCTTTGTCAAACTCGTTCCCGGTGAATACACCTTCACCTTTGAACTCGTGATGGACGAGAAAGGCAACGATACGGCCCCGATTCCTTGGGACGCCGCTGCCAATGGTGACGCTCGACCCAGCAACAACGACGTGACCATGGTCGCTGATGTGCTGAACAACCTCCCCGTGGTGACGGCCTTTGAGCTCGTGACCGAAGGCGACATCGTCGTGAACCAAATCGAAGGGCTTCAACTCTCGGTCAACGCCTTTGACGTTGA
>JAUREJ010000045.1 GCA_030827475.1 Candidatus Poseidonia sp. | reverse complement strand
TCAGGTTTGACGCCGGCGACCACGTTGGTGATGCCAACGCTCTCCGCCACCGTTTGGGCGACTTCGTCCCTGTCACCGGTGAGCATCACGACCTCGATACCGAGTTGCTTGAGCCGCTTCACGGCAGCGGCCGAGGTCTCGCGAACCCGGTCGCTGATTTCCAACCATCCGAGCAGGCGCTGCCCGTTCGCAACGAGCACCACCGTCACGCCGCGACGGGCGCGCTTCGCCACCTGTTCCTCCAGCTCTTCGGGAAGGTCGGTGAGGTGCTGTTCCATCAGTTCGAGATTGCCCACCGCAACGGGTTCGCCGTCCAGCGAGCCAACCAATCCCAAACCGGGGAAGGTCTTGACATCCTTGACCTCGGGCCGCGCGTAACCCATGTTGGTCCAGGAGGTGTGAACCGCTTCGGCGATGGGGTGGGTGGATTCCGCTTCCAGGGCCGAGGCCAAGCACACGATTTCCTGTGCATCGCTCTCGAGGAGTTCGATGTGACTGACGCGCGGGGCGCCTGCCGTGATGGTCCCCGTTTTATCGAGCACGACCGTGGTGGTGGCGTGTGCTTGTTCGAGGGCTTCAATGCCCTTGATCAGCAGTCCAAATCGAGCGCCCCGTCCCGTTCCAACCACGAGCGCCGTTGGCGTTGCAAGTCCGAGAGCGCACGGGCAGGCGATGACGAGCGTGCTCACCAAGACCATGACGGCGATTTCGCTTGCCGCCATGTCGCTGGAGGGCGCGAGCGTTTCGGCCATCAGCCACCAGATTGCGGAGGCGAGGAGGGCAGCGACGACGACGATGGGAACGAAGATGCCGGCGATGCGGTCGACAAGGCGCTGAATGGGCGCTTTCCCCATCTGGGCTTCGTCCACCAATCGGATGACTTTGGCCAACATGGTGTCGCCGACGAGGGCCGTCGTGCGAACGAGCAAGGTCGCGTCCATCACGATGGTGCCGCCCGCAACGGTGTCGCCGGGCTGTTTGCGCACCGGAAAAGACTCGCCCGTCATCATGGATTCGTCCAAAAGCGCCGTACCTTCCTCCACCACGGCGTCCAAGGGGACGGTCTCGCCCGCACGAATCTTGAGCAGGGTGTCCCGGGCAATGTTGTCAACCGGCACCGCCACCGTGCCTTCCCCTTCCACCACCCATGCCTCCTTTGGCTGGAGGCGCATTAAGCCGTGAACGGCATCGGTGGCCTTCAATTTTGCACGGGCTTCGAGGTGGTTGCCAAGCAGCACAAAGGCGATGATGAAGGCTGCACCGTCGAAAAAGACATGCTCGGCGTGACCGACGAAGGCAGGCAGGAAAGGCAGGACCGGTGAGAGCGTGACGAGGCTGGACCACACCATGGCGACGGTGGTGCCGAGGTGAACCAAAACGTCCATGTTCGCCGTTCCTTTTCGCATCGATGCCCAAGCATGACGGTGGAAAGCCGCTCCGCAGTACGCATACACGGGCAAGGCCGCGAGCATCGCAAGGGTCAGGCGGGCGTCCAGTGGACCAAGCGAACCCAAATCGTCCACGAGCATGGAGAGCACGAACACCGGGAGCGTGAGGGCAAAAGCGAGGGCAACCTGTTGTCGCTGCTGGGCAACTTGCGTTTCGTTGTCTTGCCGCACCTGCAGGGGCGGAACGAGTTCCGAAGCCCCAAAACCTGCACCTTCAATGGCCTTCATGCAGCGTTCTCGGTCCGATTCGTTGACCGAAGCGCTCAGGGTGATCACGGCTTTCTCCAACGGCAAATTGACGCTCACGCTGGCGACGCCCTCCAAGCCGTTCAGCACGCGTTCGACCGAGGCCACGCATGCGCCGCAGGTCATGCCCGAGACGCTTAACGAGAGTGTTGAATCGTCCATTTCATTCACCCGAAGTGGAGCAGCACGTCATCAATTTCCATTGGCCGTCGTCCAAGGTCACACAGCCGCATCCGCAGGTGCACAGCCACCCAACGCTCTCCCATCCCTTGCCGCCCTCGGCTCGGGTGTAGAGGCGCTTCATCTTGCAGTTGCAATCGCAGCGCTCGGCGGGGACTCGTGGCATGGTGTTCCGTTCTATGTAGTCAATATAAACCTCTCTCTTTGACTACAATATGCTTTCGTAACGTTACGAGGCCTCCGAACTCCGCCTGTCTTCACGACCGACGGAAGCCCCGTTGGCTCCCGTTCTTCACAAACGAAGGAAGCCGCCGTCGGCCAACATCTGCCATTGGCTGCCATCGGGTGCGTTGTATATCGTGACGCCCGTTGACTGGTCGTAGCTTCCGCCGGGGGGCAATCCGGTGTAGTCGGCCACCCGAGCGGCTGGCTGAGGAGGTGGAGAGGCCGTAGCAGCAGGAGGTGCAGGTGCGACTGCCGCTGATTCAACCGCTGCTGGGGTCGCTTCTGGCATAGCGGGGTTCGCCGGCGAAGGTACAGCCTGCTGTTCGACTGAGGCGACGGCGGGTATGGTGGGGATCACGGCAGGCTGGGCCTGAACGGGGGTTGTCATCGCGGGAACAGCATCGAGGTCCTGCATGGCGGGTACACTCGGCTGAGCGTAGCCTTGGTCGACCATGGATTCCTGCCACATGCCGTCGGCGAGCGCTGACTTGTCCGAGGAGCCATCGCCCCCTCGCATTTTGAGCAAAGCCACGGCGACGCCAGCCAACAGACCAACCACGCCGATGGAAGCGCCCACCATCACGGCAGCACCCATACCTTCGTCTTCGCTGGAGGAACCGTCGTCGGTGCTGTCGCCGCCGGTGTTGTCGCCACCGGTGTTGTCCCCGCCAGAGTTGTCGCCACCGGTGTTGTTGGTGGTCGACACGACATCACCGCCATCGTGGGCCGTGGTATCGCCAGTGGAGACCGCATCGCTGGTGGCAGCGGTGGCCGTTCCGTCCAAGGACGAAGATGATTGAACCACGGCCACGGAAGCCGTGTGCGTCACCAGGCCGTCGAGAGCGACCACGGAAAGGGTCACGAGGGTGTCTTGGGTCACGGCGTTAGCGTCAAAGGGTACGGTGACGGTGAAGGGCAGGTTGCCGTTGGCGTCCAAGGTGCCCCAAGTGATGGTGAGCCCCTCCAACATCGCTTCGTTGTAAGGGTCGACCATGATGTCCATCATGCCGCCCAACGACAAGTCGAGGCCGTTGTGGGCCTGAATGCTGCCCGTGATGGTCACGGTGCCGTCGGCCGATGGCATGGCGATTTCACGGTCGCCCATCTCCAAGGAGAATTCAGGCAGCGAGGTCATGGTGATGGTGATTTCATCGGAGTGCACGGTGGAACCGGAGGTCCCGGTGACCACGACGGTGTGGTCGCCTGCGGTCAAGTTGTTGGGGATGTCCAACAGCAAGACGGCCATGAACGGCGTCGTGCCGCGAGCGTAATCGAGGGTGGCGGTCACGCCTTCGGGAACCGTGACGCTCAGGGTCACGTCAGCACCGAAGCCGTTGACGGGTTCCACGAACACGGGGGTGGGCACGGTCCAGGGGACGCCGGTGGGCAGCACGATCCACGGGTCAAAGGTCCAGATGGAGAAGTCGGGGCTATTGTCCACCTCAAAGGCGACGTCCACGCTGTGGGTGAAGGGGCTGTCCGAGGCGGTGATGCGCAGTACGTAATCGCCGCTGTCCATCGTAGCGGTGTCGACGATGACGCCGCCGGTTTCGCCCACGGAAAGCGAGGGCGACTCGTAGGTCACGCCCGCCGTTGAGCCGACGACTTCAGCCGTCAGGCTGGGGGAGCCCGTGTAGTTGTTGAAGCCCACCAGGTTCACCCAGGCTGCAAAGGGCAAGCCGCCCTCAGCCACGCTGGAGGGCACGCTTGGAAGCAGGGTGAAGTCGGGCGTAGCCCAGTCGTCGTTGCCTTCACGTCCGGCAAAGACTTGGATGCCGTGAGCCGTGACCGTGCCGCTGGCGAGGGCCCAGTCTTGGGTGCCCAAGTGGCGGTGGTTGGTCGGGAGCGAGTCCGAGCCTTCGAAGGTCTCGGAGAGAATCTCACAACCACCCATGTTGACGGCCATGGAGAAGGTGCCCGTGCCGGTGGTGGATTGGCTCCACACCGTGCCTTCGATGAGCGGGAAATGAATGGCGTCCAAGCCGTTGGGGTAGGTCACGTCCATCTTGAAGGTCGTTGACTGGTCCATGCCTTCGGGGATGCAGTCCATGCCGCCTCCGCCGCCGGTTCCGCCCGAACCGCCTCCGCCGACGTCAACACAACCATCCCCGTCGGCATCGTCCTCGCTGGACGCGTACTCGTTAGGGCAAGCATCGTAATCGTCGGGAATCCCGTCGCCGTCGGTGTCGGTTTGGCCGCCACCGCCGCCGCTATTTTGAGCCTCTGAACAGCCGAACCAATCAACGGTCTCGCCATCGGGCGTGTCTTCACATTCATCATCTGAATTTCCAACGCCATCACAGTCATCATCTTCTTCGCCGGTAAACTCGTCGATGCAGTCTTCACGGCCGGAGGTATCGCTCATCGCACCGCTGGTCTGAATCGAGGTGGACGAGGTCACGGAGAGGTTCTCGGCAACGAGTTTCAATCCAGCCGTCGTGTAACAGGCATCGCCCTCCTCGTTGTCGGTGAAGACCATCGTCGTGCCCATCAGGTTCATGCGGACCTCGATTTCGCCCAGCAGGTCCACCGTGTAGCAGGCTTTGCTGGACACGGTGTCGGTGCCGGTCACCGTCATCAGATGGAATTCATCGTGGGAAAAGGATGCGCCCATGCCGGCCTCGGAGGCCGAGACGCTGTAGTTCCAGTAATCGCCGGTGGTCCATTCGGGAGCAGCGTTGGCGTTTGAAGTGGAGGCTTTGGCAAAGGCGTAATCGCTCAGGGTGGCGGTGTACATCAATTCGCCACGAGCGTCGTAGGTTTCCATGGCAGCGTACCAACCAACGGCAGGTGCGTACCATTCCACGTCGTAGCCAGCATCGACCTCCAAGACATAGGCACCACCGCCGGCTTCGGTCATGGTGGCGTTGATGGCGATGGTGTACATACCGCCCGTCTCAGTCTGCTCTTCGTTGAGGAAGATCGTGTCGCGAACCTTGCCGGGGTTGGAGGCTCCGTAACTCGTGCCCTCTTCGTCCCACACCGCCATTGATACGCCATCGCCGCTGGCGTGAGAGAGGGTGAGCAGCAGCGTTTGGCCGGCCTCCAACCAAATGCCGTACCAGTCCTGGTCGTCGCTCCACATGTCAACAGCTCCCACGATGACGTCGCCGGGGTAGGCTTCGTCCACCGTGGTGTTGGAGTTGTTGGGTTCGGATTCTTGGACCAAACTGACGCCGTCCCCGGCGGCTCGGAGCGCGTCCCTGACGGGTTCGAGACGGTTTTCTTCGTTGTCCACCTGAACGGCGGGCAACAGG
Source organism: Candidatus Poseidonia sp. (assembly GCA_030827475.1). Lineage (GTDB taxonomy): Archaea > Thermoplasmatota > Poseidoniia > Poseidoniales > Poseidoniaceae > Poseidonia. Next base: position 5,002 of record JAUREJ010000045.1, on the reverse strand, counting down.
AAGGTCGTCAACATCAAAATCACGAGGGCCAGCGAGGCATTCCGCATACGGTTCCGGTTATTGAAGCGATTTTTGAACCTTACTCGCCGTTGGTTCCTTTCTCACCAGCCGCTTCCGTTTGTTGTGGTGGAGGGAAGCTCCGTGTCACAACGGAGCGAGGTCAAGCGAGCCCGACCAGATGTCCAAACCGCGTATTCGGCATCGGAAACGTTGTCCAAGCGTCAAGACGGTTCGGTGCTCACCCGTCGCATCGGGTTCGGCCGTTACCACGCGGAGTCCGTATTCGTCCACCGTCAACCGTTCCTTTCCGCCCAATTGACTGACGTTCATGCGGCCCGACACCGCGCCGTCATCCGCCAAATCGAGAAAGACGGAATTTCGGTGCATGCCGACCACGCGGGCGTTGTACACCGTAGCGTTGTCCACTTTCGTACCATCTTCAGCGGGTTGGCTGGCCGCGTCACCAAGGCGTCCGCCGCGCAAGAGGTGCAGGTGGTAGGCGTTGGCCACCAATTCCCATTCCATGCGTTTGGCGAGCAGGCCTTGGTCGGTGCAATGTGCGGACAAGGCGGCCGTTTCCTCGAGGTTATGGGCCCAATCCTCGCCATGAATGAAGGCCTTGAGTTGGCGATGCGTCATCAGGTCGGGATAGCGACGGATGGGGGAGGTGAAGTGGACGTAGGCGTCCAAGTTTAAGCCAAAATGACCGCCGTTTTCTTCGCTGTAATTGGCCCGCTGCATCAGCCGAAACAACCCGTGGTCAACGATGCGTCGTTTGGTCTCCTGCAGCACGCTGGCCTCGGCCTGAGCCTCTTGAAGCGAGGTCAGGATGCCTTCACGAGCGTCGGGGTCGATCACGGTGGACAAGTAGTCGGGGACCTCTTCTTCGGCGCTTCCGTCGTCGAAACTGCTCAGGTCAATGCCGCCGCCTCCGAGGTTGGCCCAGTCGCCCAGCAGGCTGGACAATTCCTTGGCGGCGGTCTCCCCGTGCTTTCGTAGGCTTGGCATCGGCAGTTCGATCTTGATATCAAGCGCCGCCAACTTGGCATTGAGTTCCTCAACTTCTGGCCGATCGGGAGGAGCGTGGCAGCGCCACGGAAGCGGTGCCCCCGCGGCACCCAAGAGGTGGCCAACGGCGGCGTTGGTCGCCACCATGAACGACTCGATCATCCGGGTGGCCTCGTTGGGCCACTTGACCTCCACGCGCAACGTTTCGTCGCCGATCAGGCGGGGACGAAGTTCTGGATTGTTGAGGTTCAAGCGAATCTCACGAGCCTGCCAGGTGGCGGCCAGTGCCAACATGTCGTCGTAGGCATCGCTTTCGAAGACTTCGGAGTAGGCGATGTTTTGCTGCACCCGAATCACCGCCTCGTAAGCCTTGCTTTCCACGATGGCGTCGTCATCGTCCAAGGTCATGGCGACCACCATTGCCAATCGGTCGACCTCAGCGCGCAGTGAACAGAGGTTGTCGGCGAGGCGAGGCGGCAACATCGGCAAAACGGTGTGGGGCAAATACACCGATGTCGCACGAGCTGAAGCGGATGCGTCGAGTGAGGTGCCGACCTTCACGTAATGGGCCACATCGGCAATGGCAACCCAAAGCGTACGCACCCCGTTCTCGTTCACGAGGCACACCGCATCGTCGAAATCTTTCGCGTCCGGCGGATCGATGGTCACCAATGGCAGGTGGCGAAGGTCGGTCCGTCCTCGGGCGACTTCACCGTCTCCGTCCACTTCGGGAAGACGGTCGGCGTAAGCCACCAATCCGTCGTCGTAGGTGCGAGGGAAGGTGTTGACCCCCTCCCGTCGTCGGGCTTCAAGGCGAGCGTCGAGCAAAGCCCTGACGGTCCACCGTTGGCTCGCCAGCATCAGCAAGGCCATGGGGGGCTCTTTGCGGTGGGTGCGGAGACCGGTTCGGCGTGCAGCGCATTTCGTCGCATGGGTGAGCAGGTCAAAACCGAGCAAGCGGGTGCATCCTTCGCCGTCCAAGGAATACGCCTTGGGAACCGTTCCTCCCGTGAGCATGGCTTCCCAAACATCCTCCAGCAAACGGTAACGAGCCACGTCGTCCGCATCATCGTCCTCTTCGCTCAGCGGGGGGCGGCCTTGGAGCGGGGCGTCACCTTTGGCGGCGTGACGGCTGAAGAAGTCCTTCCATCGGGCGGCTTCCGCTTCCATTTCGGCCAGCGCTTCACGGGAGCGGAGACGGACCCGTCCGTCCTTTTGCCTCAGCACGTAGGTGCCTGTTTTGCGCCCTTCGGCCAGCGCTTCGTTCACCTCGCTGAGCAGGGCGCGGGCGGCTTTGGGTTCCTTTGAGAATTCAGCGGCGAGCCCCTCCTTTTCCGTGAGCACGGCGGCGATGTCCTCGCCCGACCAGTCCCGGTCCCAATGCTCGGCGTTGAAGTGCTGAACGAGGCGCCGCCAGAGCCGTTCGTCAAGATGTTGAGGGGCGGTCTTGCCCTTTTTTCGGCCTCGGTTTCGTTCGTTTTTGCCCCCGGATTTGCCCCCGGCGTGGCCCTTTTTTTGACGGTTGGGCCCTCGGCCACGATTCCGACCGCTCCCACCCGCCATGGCCTTGTGTCGCCCCGACCTGTCATGAAGTCAACGATTCACAGGCCCGACTTTTGGAGGTCGTCAAGCGCACGGCGTTGCTCGTCGGTCAAGCTGTCCGTTTCCGCCAGCGTGAACTCCAGTGTCAAGTCGCCACCGTTGTAACCAGAAGCAGCCATTCGGCGTCGGTCACCGATTTGTGTAAAGGGGGCGACCGCCAACTTCCCAACCTTGGCGGAGGGCAGCCGAACGCTGACCTTTCCCCCGAGCATGAGCACCGAATACGGCACGTGCACCTCCTGCACGAGCATGTTGCCTTCCCATCGGCAAGCCTCGCCAGCATCGATACGAACGGTCACGATCACATCGCCCCGTTCGCCTTCAGGGTGGTCGTGGCCCTGACCCTTGAGCGTCTTGGTCGTCCCGTGGGCCACGCCGGCATCAAGGCGCAGTTTCATCGTCGTGCGCTTGGTTTCCATGCTCGTTCCCTGCTGCTTGAAGCGCTTGAAGGAGAATTCGAACTGGCCGCCCGCCATCGCTTGTTCCATGGTGATGTCCAGGCCGACGTTGATGGTCGCTGCCTTTTGGGTGGGGCGTTGTTGCTGTTGAGTTGGCTGCCGAGGCATGCCGCCGATACCGCCCATGCCGCCGCCGAACATCTGGCCGATGATGTCCTCAAGGCCACCGCCCATACCGCCTCCAAAATTCACGGACGGGCCACCTCGCCCACGTCCGCCCATGCCGCCGCCGAACATCCTTCGCATCTGTTCTTGTTGGTCAAATTCACGCCGTGCCTCGGCCGTACCGATGGCGTCGTGAGCCGCTTGGACTTCCTTGAATTTCGCTTCCGCACCGGCATCGCCTTGGTTACGATCGGGATGATATTGGCGGGCTAATTTGCGAAACGCACGTTTGATCTCGCCTTCGCTTGCGTTTCGGCTGACCCCCAACACGTCGTACGGATTGCGCTCTGCCATCGGCTCTCCTTGCATTCGTCACCCCACATCAACCCTCCCCTCATGGCGAACGAAACCTTCGGGTCAACGCGTCGGATTTGTCTGCGGAGTCGTTATAATGAGGGGGTTGGTGGCTCGGTAGGCTGAGGTTGGACCATGTCTGACGAAAAAAACGCCAACAAGTCTTTCGAGATGCGCGTGCAAGAGCAACAGGACAAGATTGAGGCGCAATTCCGCCGCATCACCCGAGGCTCTTGGGCCCGCATTATCCGTATGGCGCGCAAGCCTTCCAAGCAGGAGTTTCGTCAAACGGCGATCATCTGTGGCATCGGACTCTTCGTCCTGGGAGCCATCGGGTTCGCCATCTTGGTGCTCATGGACAACTTCCTGCCTTGGTTGATTCACGATGTCTTCGGAATCGGAAACTGATTGGAGCGTGAGAAAATGACGGAAGCATTCGTAGCCTTTGTTCGCCATGAGGAGAAACTGCTGTTGCTCAAGCGCAACAGTTCAACCGAGCACTCCCCCGACCTTTGGGACGGCGTATGGGGCGTCGCTGACACCCCTGAAGAGGTGTTGGACCGCGTGGCTCAATCCACCGGCATCCCCTTGGAGGACCTTCACTACCACAGCACCGGGCCCGAGCGTGGCATTGACATGGGCCGCAACCTCGTTGACGTGATGCCCATTTTGGTCGTCAGCAAGAGCAGCGAGGTCACCCCCTCCGGCATCTACACCCGGGCCGAGTGGATTGACCCGGGCAGCCTGAAGGACTACAACTGCATCTTCGCTGACCTTGACATGGAAAACGCCGCCGGCCTCTTTCGGGCCATGTACGGCAGCGTTGGTTCGTTCCTTTACATCATCAAGACGGCCATCAACGCCGAGCAGCGCGTGGTCGACGAGATGTACTCCCGGCTCCACGGCAGCGGCTCAATGGTTTCCCTCCACGGCGAGATCATGTCGATTCTCCATGCGCCTGCCGTGCGAGGATACGTCTTCGTTGAAGCCACTGCGCTCCACCACGTTGAGAAGCTCATCGGTCGCTCCGGCGGTCGGGACCCTTCAGCCCGTCGCGGCATCAACCAATCGCCGCTCAAAAACGCCAAGAACGTGCTTCCCGGGGAAGCCCCGCTCGAGGACATCTTGCCTTACTTGGAGCCCAAGGCCGTGACCAGCGGCATCGAAGTCGGCTGCATCGTAGAGATCGTCACGGGCGCCTTCAAGGGCGAGAAGGCTCGTATCACCAGCGTGTCCGAATCCAAGGAAGAGGTCAGTATGGAACTCTACGAGCAAATCATCCCGATGACGCTCAACATGCGCGGCGACCATGTTCGTGTCATCGAGCGAGTTGGCGAGTGAAGGCTGAGGCCTTACTCTTCCTCTCGGACCTGATTCAACACCGCTTCGAAATACTTCTCCGGGATCTTGTTGGCTTCAGCGCCCATTGCAAGGACGAACATCGAGGCAATGAGGGCCAAGATGAACAACAGTGC
>JAUREJ010000044.1 GCA_030827475.1 Candidatus Poseidonia sp. | reverse complement strand
GTCTTCATGCAGCGTCCAAATGAATCCTGTTTGAGATTGAGCATCCGGGCCTCCAGCGAGGAATGAGATGGTTTCGGGGTCGCAGTCCACCACCACATCGGAGTCCAAAGCGGAGGCAGCGATCAGGCGGTCGCGCTCTTGGCCCGAGATGATACCGACCCAGACGCTTGAAGCGTTCCAGTCCACTTCGACCTCAACCGGAAGCAAATCTCCATACGGTGGTTTGGGAAGCACCTGTTCGGCAATGGCGCAGCCGGTCCCGTCCGCCGGGACAGGGATGTCCTCCACGGTGTCGCTGTAGCGCACGCCGAGAACAGCACCTGCGAGCAAACCCCCGAAAATCAAAGCAAGGATCACCAGCCACCAGCGCATGCTAGGGACAAGTGGGGTGGGTTTTTCAGTTCTCGTTTGACGACGATCGTTGGTGTCGGGCCCTCTCAACCGCCTGCCAGGTGCCTCCGTTGTGAGCTTCCAGCCCGGCTTGTCGCAGGATATTGGCCGCTTTCCCCGAACGCATACCACTGGCGCAGCACGTGATGATGGGCTTCCGTTGTTTCTTCAGTGAGGCCGTTTTGGACGTCAACGAAGAAAGAGGGATGTTTCGGCTTTCTTTGCCGTGCCCGTTGCGGTATTCGCCAGGCGTTCGAACATCGATGATGATAGCGCCTTGAGCCAACAGTTCATCGGTGCTGGGGCCGCCTCCCGCGAAGATTTTTTTCAGCCAAGTAAACATCTCTTCGCCTCAGTCGTAAACAACGGTCATACCGGCGTTTTTCCATCCCGTGATGCCCGATTCAAGTTCGATGAGGTTCGTGAAACCCATGGCCTGAAGCGTCTGCGCCGCATCTTGTGAGCGGTTGCCGCTTCGGCAGTAGAGGAGGATGAGCGCATCTTTGTCCCCCGGGAGTTCCTTTTCTCGATTTTCTAATTCGGTGTGTGGGATCAAGGTTGCGTTTTCAAGATGACCGTCTTGTTCCCATTCGGATGCCGTACGGACGTCAAGGAGAAATGCCTCGGGATGGTCTTTGATGGCCTCGCTAAAGCCGTCAACATCCACACGCTCCCAAGAGGTCGACCCGCCGAGACAGCCCGAAAGGAAAAGAAACACCATGAACAAGGCCGAACGACGCATTGACCTACTGTCCCATCGCCCGTTTTTTATCCTATGGGGGATCGCCCAGTCCCGTTTTATGCACTCCCAAGGGGTTTTTCATTCTATCATGAACAAATAAATGCCTATATATTATAAGGGTTCTAAGGGGGACCACGAGATGATATTATGAACAACAAGTTCCTAACTCTATTGCTAGCCCTAAGCTTCGTTTCGGCAGCCCTCGCAGGCTGCACAAGCAACGAAGACGACACTGACGATGACACGACGACCACCGTTGAGACGGTCAAAATCGGGTTTTTGAACCCGTTGACCGGCCCACTGGCACAAGATGCTGCTGGGTTTACTTACGGTGCTACGGAAGCCATCACTGACTTGAACGCCATGCAAAGCGACATCGTGTTCGAACTCGTCGAAGCCGACTCCGGCTGCGACGGTACGGTCGGCGCTGCAGCAGCCCAAACCGTCCTCGACGCCAACGTCGTGGCCGTTGCAGGTGCTGCCTGTTCAGGCGCTTCCATGGCCGCCAACGCCGTTCTCTCGGCTGCTGGCGTGAACATGATCTCCTACGCTTCCACCAACCCCGGGCTGAGTGACGCTACCGCTTACCCCAACTTCTTCCGTGTCGTTCCCAGCGACGCCATCCAAGGACCAGCAGCTGCTGCTATGATGGTGAGCGCTGGCGTTGAGGCTCCTGCCCTCCTCCACATGACCAACGATTACGGGTCCGGCTTCGCCGACGCTATCGAAGGTGCATGGGAGGGCGACCTCTGCGCAAAGATCGGCTACGCCGAGACTGCCACGGATCTCTCCGCTGAAATCTCTCAAATCGCTGACGCTGAGTGCGATGCCGTCTTCATGGTGTCTTACGTGACCGACGCTGCCCTCATCATCAACGAAATCAGCGCCCAAGATTTGGACCTCATGATGTTCAGTGGGGACGGGCCTGCCGGCGAAGGCTTGCTCGAAGAATTGACCGATGATATGGCCGCCGATGGCTTGGCCGTCACGGCACCCGCTGCAGGTACTTCATTCGGTGACTTTGAAGCCCGCTATGACGCCTCGGATGTCGGCAGTATCAAGCAGTATGTGCTGACCGCCTACGATGCAGTTTCGATCATCGGCAAGGCTTACATCGCGGACTCCACCGACATGGATGCTTCCATCCGCTCCGTGGGGACCAACTACGAGGGTGCCAGCGGTTTGCACACCTTCCTCGCCAACGGCGATGTGGGCGGCGCAGGTTACGACATTTGTTTCTACTCCGCTGAAGGCGCAGCTGACGGTGAGTATGGCTGCCACGGCAGCTGGGACGTCGCCAACGGTGTTTCCTACGACTGGGGTGACGAAGGCACCACCATCAAACTCGGTTTCATGAACCCATTGACTGGGCCTCTTGCACAAGACGCTGCTGGCTTCACCTATGGGGCTCAACAGGGCATTGCCGACCTTAACGCCATGGGCGGCTTCTGGGGTTTCTCCTTCGAACTCGTTGAAGTGGACTCTGGTTGCGACGGAACCGTAGCAGCATCAGCAGCACAAACACTGGTCGACTCCGGTGTTTGGGCCTCTGGTGGTGCAGCTTGCTCCGGAGCATCCATGGCTGCCAACTCCGTGCTTTCGGCTGCTGGCGTGCCCATGATTTCCTACGCCTCGACCAACCCCGGTCTCAGCAACGCCAGTGCCTACCCCGACTTCTTCCGCATCGTGCCCAGCGACGCCATTCAAGGCCCTGCTGCTGCTGACATGATGGCTGCCATGGGTGTTACGAACCCCGCGGTGCTTCACATGACCAACGACTACGGTTCCGGACTTGCTGACGCCATCGAAGGCGCTTGGGAAGGCGACCTGTGCGCCAAGATTGGGTATTCTGAAACGACGACGGACGTGAGCAACGAGATCACTGAACTTGAATCTCTGGACTGCGACGCCGTCTTCATGGTGTCCTATGTGACTGACGGCGCCCTCATCCTCGAGGCCATCGCAGGTTCAACCCTCAATGTCTCGGTGTTCAGTGGTGACGGCCCTGCTGGTCTCGGTCTCTTGGAAGAGTTGACCGACGACATGGTGGCTGACGGCCTCTACGTGACCTCGCCCCGTGCCGGAACCTCTTTCGGTGACTTTGAAGCCCGCTACGACGCATCTGGCGTTGGCAGCATCAAGGCCTACGTCTTGACCTCGTACGACTCGATCATGATGCTCGGCCAGGCCGCGGCCATCTGCACGATGATGGCGGACGAAGGCATGGAATTGACGCCCTCCGATTGCATCAGTTTTGTGGGTGACGAATACGAAGGCGCAAGCGGTCTTCACACCTTCCTTGAAAACGGTGACGTGGGCGGCGATGGTTACGACATCTGTGGCTACTCCGCTACGGGGTCCGATGACGGTGTGTACGAGTGCACCAAGTACTGGACCGTTGAAGACGGTGTCCAAGACGCTTGAGAGTCGACTGAAGTTCGCAGAACTCCTCTTTGGCCTCCCAAAAGAGCCTCGCTCTGGGAGTGTTAAAGCGAAGCTTATGCGAGCAAGGTATGTGAGGCCATGAAGAGTGTTCGAGAACGATTAGGAGAACTCTCTCGTCTGCAGAGAAGGCTGTTGATCGCAACCGTCGTTGCCCTCGATGCTATGCTTGGTTTACTCTACCAGTCCGGTATCAGCAACGGCATTGACGCCTTGATTGGAGGGAACCTTCCCAACGACATGGTGTGGTTGTCGCAATCCCTTCAACTCATCTCCATGGGGTTTTTGCTGGTCAAGGTCGTCTTTGACGATCTCCCTACCGGATGGCTTCGCTCTGGACTGATGGTGCTCTCGCCCCTCTTTTTGCTGCTCGTGGTGCTCTTCACCATTGAGTTGCTGATGCACGGGCTTGACAAGCAAGCGACGATTTACTTCAACTTGTCTTCAATCGGTTTCAGCACCTTGACTTGGTCGGCAACGTACCTCGCCATCGCGGTAGGGTGCACGCTGACCTACAGCGTTCAACGGTATGGGAACTTTGCCCAGAGCGAGTTCTTCATGCTCGGCATGTATGTTGCCGTGATGCTGATGTGGATGGATTTTTTCTATCCTTTGCACGCTACTCCGAAAGACGGCGTGATGGTCTGGTCCTTGCTTGTCTGGACCCTCATCGGCGCCTTCGTGCTTACCGGCATCGCAGGCATCATCATCGATCGATTGGTCTTCAGAGGGTTTCGTGACCGGAAGTCCAGCCCCGACGTGATGATGATTGCCTCTCTTGGCGTCGCCTTGGTGCTCCGGGCGATCGTCTATTTGAGATTCGGCGCTGGGACAAAGTTGTTTGAGCCTGATGTCGATTGGCGAATCGCTCGTGAACAACGGTTTGAGGCGCCGACGATGTTGGCCAAACTGAACCTCGGTGACCGTTCCCTTGAGAGTGGAGAAGTTTACCGGTACGGGGCATGTGAGCAGGTGGGGACAGACCCAATCACAGGGAATGCGGTGTATGAGAAAATCACCACAGATGGCTCAGTGCCGGTTGCAGACCTCTACAATGTCGGTGGGGATTGCGTTACCGGCCTCACATCGAATTACGCCTACTACAGCGCAGCGATGCCCTTTGTCATCTTTGCATCCGTTGGGCTCTTGCTTTTGTTGCTCACCAAAACACGGCTCGGTCGTCGCATGCGTGCCGTTGCTGACAATCCCGAACTTGCGGCCTCTTGCGGCATCAATGTGGAACGTGTGCACATGACCAGCGCCTTCCTCTCCGCAGGAATCTCAGGTATCGGCGGCGCCATTTTTGCCATGACCATTCGCTACAGTCCCGAGACAGGGTTCACGCTTCTCCTGCCAGCCTTTGCCGTCATTGTGTTGGGGACCATCGGTTCAATTCCGGGTGCTGTTGTCGGTGCGCTCATCATCGGTTTTGTCCGCTCGGTCTCCTCGCCTGTCTTGATCGGTATTGGCGGTCCTCTAGAACGCTCAAATTATGCAAACTTGGCTGAAGTCATGCCTTATGTGCTCATCATCGCCATTTTGCTCATCATGCCGAAGGGTATCGGGGATGCCTACGACCAGTGGAAAATCAAGAGGATTCGACAACGAGCCGAAGAAGAGTTCACTCCCAATCCGAAAAGGGCAGCATGGCTTGGCATCGTGTTTGCCCCAACCGGCCTTCACCACTTCAGCCTACGAAACAGCCTGCGGGGACAACGGTACCTTCTCAGTACGCTCATTGCGTATGTCGTTTACCGCTTCAGCGGTTTTGTTCAGGAACATTCCATCGCCAACGAAAGCATTCTCAAGATGCTCACGAACGGTGACGAAATCGCAATCACCCATGCACCATCATCCTTGGACCAATCTCAACAGGAACAATGGCTCTGGCTGATGCACGGCGAAGAGGCACTCATCGCTGTTTTAGCGAACATCGGGTGGGTAGTCTGGCCAACAGTTCCTCTCATTCTTTACGCGCTGGCTTGGAGAGAAGCATCCTACACGCTCCGGGACAAAAGTCCACCGACAAATGAATCGCTGGTTCGGTTGCAAAACAAAGTGTCCACCACGTGGCATGACGTCCTTCGAATGCTCGGCATGAAATGGCAGCAACTCACGCTCATGGTGGACGAAAAAACCAGGTTCATTCCCAATGCGATTGACAAGCGAGTGAGTGTGTTAGGTTCGGGCTTGAGCGAGAAGGTGAGCTCAAAGAAGGACGACTTGCTCAAGGCGTACAAAATCCCTTACGGACGCGAAAGCGAACGGGGGTCATGGATGTTCTTCGTTGTGCTCGCATTGGTGATGGCCCTCTTCATCAATTGGCTCCCCGTAGCCGAATCCGACCAATCCACGTTCGTTAAGTCGCTCCAAGTTTCAAACGTCTTGGTGACGCTCTCGATTTTCGCTATTTTGGCGATGTCCCTGAACCTCCACACGGGCATTACTGGACAGTTGAATTTCGGTGTGATCTTCTTCGCCTCCATCGGGGCCATCACCGTTGGTTTGCTCACCGCCCCCAAAGACCTTCATGGCTACGATTGGCCCGTGATCCCTGCGGTGCTCTTCGCAATGGTCATTGGTGCGCTCTCAGGTTGGCTTCTCGCTTACCCCACCGCTCGGTTGCGCAGCGATTACTTTGCCATCATCACCATTTCCTTGGGTGAAATCGTTCGTGTCCTGCTCAGTGGCGAACCCTTGCTTCGAGCAGGTTCTTGGGGCAGTGCAGTGGGCATATCTCGGTACACCTTACCTCTTCAGGACTGGTGGTTCTGTGGAAGTGACCCTCCTTTGGACAGCAACGGCGAACCTCTCGCAGCGACGGTGTGTTCAAACATGGATGGAATTGACAGCATGGCCGTGAGCGTTGGTGAAGTCCTCAACCTCGGCCAACCCGCTCCCTATCTCATCGTGCTTGCCACCATAGGGGTGCTTGCAACACTCCTCATCTGGTGGTTGCTCAACACCCTCCTCGCCTCGCCATGGGGTCGTATTTTGCGCTCTATTCGGGAAGATGAGATGGTTGCTCAGCATCACGGCCACGATATATTGCGTCACAAAGCCGCCAGCCTTGCCTTGGGGGCAGCCATCGCAGCCTTTGCAGGCGCCTTGTGGGCTTGGAAACTCAACGGCTTCCAACCGAGTTTTATGTCCCCTTCGAAAACTACCTTCCTTGTTTGGGCGGCATTCATCATCGGTGGTGCTGGCAACAACCGCGGGATGCTGATTGGTGCCAGCATCATTGTTCTCATGGAATTCGTCTTCAATGTCTTGGTCGCAGCCCAAGGAAGTTCTGATCTTCCACTGAATGAAACCGCAGACATGATCGACGGATGGTTTGAGTGGTTTGTGGTAGAGACCGTCAGTGCAATGTGGTTTTGCTTCGCCATTATGGCCGTCGCTGCTTTGTTGCGGTGGCGTCCGGTGAAAGAGACCTTCATGCTCTTCGGCGTCGTTTTGGCCTTAGCGGCGTTCTTCTTTGACCAACGATCCATCGATGAGGTGTTTTTGGGTGGTCAAATTCGAGCGGGCATGGCCTATGTGAAGGTCTTGCTCGTCGGCCTTCTTCTCATCTTTTCGCTACGATTCAATCCAAAGGGGCTCCTGCCCGAAGTGCCGTACCGGCCTGATCATCCGATGAAGGGGGTCGAAGAACAATGAAACCCCTCCTCGCTGTAAAGAATCTGCGTAAGGAGTTCGGAGGTCTCGTCGCCGTCAAAGACGTCTCGTTTGAGGTTCACGAGGGTGAATTCGTGGGGCTGATCGGACCGAACGGTTGTGGGAAATCCACAACGTTCAATTGTATCAGTGGCCTTTTGGAAAAAACATCGGGAAGCGTTGAGGTGTTCGGCGTAGACGTCTCCGACAAGCGTCCGGACGAAATTCAGAAACTCGGCATGACACGAACATTCCAGCACACCAGACTCTGGAAAGACATGACCGTGATTGAAAACCTTCTCGTGCCTCCCCGCAAACAATTCTCTCCCAGTCCACTCCTCTCGTTGTTCCGTGGTCGGTCAAGAGCCGAGGAGAAAGAGCGGTTGTCAAAAGCTTATGCAGTCTTGGATCAACTGGAAGTCCCTCACATGGCGCACAACATGGCGGGTGAATTGTCCGGTGGTCAGAGTAAATTGGTAGATATCGGTCGTTCGATGATGGGCGACCCACAGCTGCTCCTGCTCGACGAACCGGTTGCCGGTGTCGCCGGACCGTTGGCGATGAAGATTTTCAACAACCTACGAAATTTGGTCGACACCACCGGTATTTCGGTGCTGGTGATCGAACACAACATGGACTTCATCCTCCGGCAAGGCGTTGACCGGATTGTTGTGATGAACGAAGGCAACGTCTTGATGGTCGGCACCCCCGAAGAGGTCCGCTCAAACCGTGCGGTTATCGAAGCCTACCTTGGGGCCGCAGGAAACGATGAGGGTGGTGAGGAAGAATGACCAGACTGCTCGATGTCAAAGGTCTCAGCGGGGGATATGGAAGTGTCCAAATCCTCTACGACATTGATTTGTACGTGGACGAGGGCGAATTTGTGACCATTATCGGGCCCAACGGATGTGGAAAATCAACCTTCATCAAGACGCTGTTTGGTATTGCGACCTATTATGGGGGCGAAGCCACCTACCGAGGGGAACCCATTGAAAAAATGCGAACCGACCAGTTGGTTCGCAAAGGCATTGCCTATGTCCCTCAAGTCAACAACGTCTTCCCGTCCCTTTCTGTTGAGGAAAACCTCCAGATGGGCGGCAATGCGCTCCCATCTGCTGTCCTCAAGGAACGAATTGAACGTGCTTTGACGATGTTTCCCGACCTTCGTTCCAGAGAACACGACTTGGCGGCATCCCTTTCCGGAGGCGAACGTCAGATGCTGGCCATCTCCCGTGCCCTGATTTCCGACCCCTCCTTCCTTTTGCTGGACGAGCCAACAGCAGCGCTTTCGCCTTTGTACCAACAACAAATCATTGAGCGAATTGACAACTTGCGGAAAGAAGGCATCACCGTCCTTATCGTCGAACAAAACGCTCGTTTGAGCCTCGCCCGCTCCGACCGCGGCTATATTTTTGCCAACGGCAAAGTCGTCCACACGGGCGACGCAGAATTTATCCTTAACGACCCGGAAATTGGTGAATATTTCCTTGGAAACCACGATGACAACTAAGGGCGCCGTTTTTTTTTTTCTTTTGGAACCGCTCATCCGAAAGGATATAATCCGGTGTGTGCGGGCATGCTTCATGAAGGGAATCGTTTTTCGAGAATTCATAGACATGGTTGAAGCATCCTTTGGCGACGAGATGGTTGACACCATCATTTCCTCGTGCGACCTTGAGAGTGGAGGCGCCTACTCGGCCGTCGGCACCTACGACCATACAGAATTGGTGCAGATGGTCGTGGCCTTGTCCGGCCAAACCGGCGTTGAAGTTCCCACGTTGGTGGAAGCCTTTGGAACCTACCTTTTTGGACGATTCTTGGACCTGTTTCCGGTGTTTTTCAACCATTCCACATCGTTTGAGTTCCTGAACTCCATCCATGATGTCGTCCATGTTGAAGTGCTCAAACTCTATCCAGACGCAGGGCTTCCCAGCTTCAACAGTTCGATTTCTGATGACAAGAAAACCCTCCATTTCGAGTACCACTCCTCTCGCCATTTTGCCGACCTGGCGGTTGGCTTGATGAAGGGTGCCTTTGCTCATTGGAACGAAGAGGTTGACATCGCCATCGAAGACCGCACATCGGGCGACGAGCAAGTCGTGATGTTTACTTGCACGCTGAATGAGTGACGGTGGCCTGAGTGGACATTTTTGAACTCGCCAAGCAGGTCGAAAAAAACAAAGCCGCTGCAAATGAAGAACCAACGGCCGTCATTGCTCGGCTTGAACGGAAACTTGAGCGGGAGAAAAAAGCCCGCCTCACGGCTGAGCGGACCATCGAGGAGAGTTCACGACGCCTCTACCTCGCCAATCAATCGCTTGACGCAACGAACAATCAACTCGAATCGACCGTCCTCGAATTGAACGATACGATGTCAAAACTCACCTCTGCAGAGGTCAAACGCCAAGCGACAACAGCAACGTTGGTGGTGGCGTTGGTGTTGTTCATCATCAGCGAGTTTGCGATCGAACCCGAACTGGAAAAGTCCATTGAGAACACCTTGCTTCTCCAAATTGCAAAAATCGGTATCTTTTCCTTGTTGATTCCGTTCGAAATCATTGCTTCCCGCGTCATCGAGAGCGGGTTAACCGAATCGGGGGACGTCAATCGGATGATGTACCGGAAACTCCTGGAATCTGCGTATGATGATGGCATCATCACCGATATGGAACGCAGCATCTTGAGCTCAAGTGCTGCGCAGCACGGTCTTTCACCTCAAGTGGCGGCAGAACTTGAATACGAAGTCAAGCGCGCTTTGGGAATTGAGACCGTGGAACAAGACCTTTTGAATGCAGATGAGGAGCAATAACCATGGGTTCAAGTGTTCTCTCCAATCAACCAATGGGCTTCGTCAGGACAACCCTCGACCCCTTCCTGTTTTGTGTTCACCACCTTGACCTGTACCCGGAAGGCAATGCGTTAATGGCGCCCGGAGAACCTCTCGTTGGCCGACACATCGGTTCGGATTTTGATGAAAGAAACGACTGGAAAATGTACCATGGAAGGACTGTCCCTGGCTTTCCAGCCCATCCCCACCGTGGTTTTGAAACGGTGACGGTGGTCCTGGACGGCCTTGTTGACCATTTTGACTCCGGTGGCGCAAGTGGACGTTATGGGCACGGTGATGTTC
>JAUREJ010000043.1 GCA_030827475.1 Candidatus Poseidonia sp. | reverse complement strand
CGAAACTCGGGGCCGTGTTTGGTATGAAGTACATCTCTTCGGAAAACATCCTCCGTGTCTTCTGTTTCCTGATTGCCATTGTGTTGGTGAAGTACTTGCTCGATGTTGTGCCGCAACTGCTCGCTTTGGTTTGACTCGGCCGTCAATGAAGGTTGTTCAATCGCCCTGGATTTGCTCAAATGCAGGCAGAATTCTGACCAAGCGTAAAACATTAAGATATTAGGATAACTTAATGTATTGGCCAAATCTAAGGGCTTTTGTGGAGAAACAGCTGGTTGAGCCAACAACCGTTCTGGACGTGAACTTCGTCAAGGACGTTTCCAAGGTCATCAAATGCCTTGGCCATCCTGACCGTCTTCGCATTGTGGAAATGCTTCGCAGCACGCCCATGAAGGTGAAAGATATCCAGGCCGTGGTTGGTCTGTCCCAAGCCGTGACCTCACAACATTTGAGGCAAATGTACCACCTTGGTATCCTCCGCTTCACGCGAGAGGGCCAGCACGTCATCTACAGCATTGGCAGCCCGCTGGTGCTGAAGATGCTGCGTTGCCTTGAAGAAACCCAAGACATGTTGAAGGAGGACCTGAGATGAGCCATAACGATGAAATCGACTGCAGTGGAATGAGTTGCCCTTTGCCCGTTGTGAAGTCAAAAATGAAGATTGACACGATGAACCCCGGTGAAGTTTTGAAGATCATCACCACTGACCCGGGGTCCTGCAAGGACATCCCCGCCTGGGCCAACCGTGTGGGTCACGAAATGATTGAAGAAGCCGAAGAGAACGGCAAGTACTACTTCCTCGTCAAGCGCGGTGAGTAAGATGGCCAAGAAGAAAATGGCGATCATTGCGGCCCAAGGGAGTTTGGACTGGGCCTACCCCCCGTTCATCCTCGCCTCAACGGCAGCTGCGATGGACATGGAAGTGAAAATTTTCTTCACCTTTTACGGACTTCCACTGCTCAAGCCCAAAATTTCGGCCAAAGTCACGCCGGCTGCAAACCCCGCTATGCCGATGAAGATGCCGTTTGGGCCAAAGGCCTTCCAGGCCATCGACTGGCCCATTCCCCATGCCGTGAGTGGCGTGGTTCCTGGCTTCGATTCCATGGCGACGGCGCTGATGAAGAAGCAGTTCAAGAACAAAGGTGTCGCTACCATCACCGAACTGCGTGAGATGTGTTTAGCCCTTGGTGTCGAACTGATCGCCTGCCAGATGACCATGGACGTGTTCGGCTTTGAAGAGAAGGACTTCGTTGATGGTGTCACCTTCGCAGGTGCCGCAGCGTTCCTTGATTTTGCTGCCGATTCCGACATTCAATTGTTCATGTAGGTGGGGCGAATGTCCGAAAGTTTCAGTGCTTCGGAAATGTACACTTGGATGGAGGAAGGCGTTCCACATCTGTACCTGGATGTTCGAAACGAAGCCGATTTTTCCCGCTTCCACGTAGAGGGTCCCCAAGACATCGAACTTCTCAACATCCCGTACTTTGATTTCCTCGAAAAACCCGAGGAAACGGTGGCGAAACTGGATGCTTCTCGGTCGGTTCGGGTGATTTGTGCCAAGGAAGGCTCGGCTCAATTCATTGCCGATATGCTGGAGGAGTTTGGCTTCGGTGACATCCAATGGTTGGCCAAGGGCATCATCGCTTGGGGAAACGTGCTTGTAGCGAAGCAGGTGCCTACGCCGGACCACTATGAACTCTGGCAGTTTAATCGTCCAGGAAAAGGGTCCTGCGCCTACGGCCTGATTCATAAAGGCGAGTTAATGCTCTTTGACATCAGCAAGAATCTGGAGTTCTATCGGAATTTTGCCCGTGCAAGAAACCTCTCGCTCGTAGCTGTTTTTGAGACCCATCTTCAAGCGGATTACATTTCGGGCGGACCTTCGTTGGCCTCCGAGTTTGAGGTGGATTACATCGCTCATGAAGGCGACTTCAGCTCGTCAAATGTCACGTATCGTGCGGTTGTGGACGGTGAGTCCATCGGCTTCTCGAAGGCCGGCGGCCCGAGTGTTCTGTGCACGCATTCACCCGGGCATACGCCAGGGTCCACGACGTACGTGATCGATGACAAGTACATGATTTCGGGTGATACGGTGTTCATCGTTTCCGTGGGACGGCCTGACCTCGGAAAGAAGGTGGTTGAGTGGGCCAAACAACTCTATGCAACGCTCAAAAATCGCATTTCCGTTCTTCCCGACGAACTCATGGTCCTCCCTAGTCATTACACGGACTGGACCAAGGAAGCGAACGGCGACCACCTTATCATCAACGACTTTGGAACGGTCAAGGCCTTGAATGAAAGCATCTATGCGTTGGCCTCCGAAGACGAATTTGTCTCGTGGGTCGAGGCCAACATGCGGCCTCAACCGGAGGAGTACAATCGCATTCGCAGGGTGAACGCCAACATTGAAACCGTGGATTTGGCCACGGCCGAAGAACTCGACCTCGGCAAAAACCAATGCGCAGCCTCGCAAGGCTGATCAGGACGTGAAAACATGGTAAATTTTGGATTTGCAATCGACAATCGGAAGTGCATCGGCTGCCATGCTTGTACCGTTGCATGCAAGTCAGAGCACGACGTGCCCGTTGGCGTGAATCGCACTCACGTGAAGTACATCGAAACGGGAACTTATCCCGATACAACGCGTGAATTCAGCGTGCATCGTTGCAACCATTGCGAGGACTCTCCTTGCACCACCATCTGCCCGACCACAGCGTTGTTCACACGGTCGGACGGCATCGTTGATTTTGACGACGACCGGTGCATTGGCTGCAAATCGTGCATGCAAGCCTGCCCCTACGATGCGCTCTACATCAATCCGAACACCGGCACGGCCGCCAAGTGCAACTATTGCGCACACCGGATTGAGAATTCTTACGAGCCCGCCTGCGTCATCGTCTGCCCAGTTGAGGCCATCGTGAGCGGAGACCTCGATGACCCCAACTCCAACCTTTCCCAACTGATTGCGGAAAACGAAACCAAGGTCAGAAAGCCGGAGGCCGGGACCATTCCCAACGTGTTTTACCTTGACACGTCGGATGCGATGCTCGACCCGCTCGCCACCTCCAAACCCGCCCAGGGCATGTGGAACGAGCAAGCAGCTGGCGTTGGTCACTACGCCAAGTATGCACAAGAGCGAATGGGTGCTGCGGACGAACATTCGATGATCGTACAGCTGGCGCTGGACCTCAAAGCCAAGGAAGCCAACCCCAGGGACCAAGCCATTATCCGTGATGTTGCAGCAAAACTCGCTGATACCTCTCCCGAAGCAAAACGGGCCTACGACGCACCCTCGAAAGGCGTTCTTTGGGGTTGGGAAGTAAGTGCTTACATATGGACAAAGGGCATTGCAGCCGGCACCTACATGGTGGCGATGCTGCTTTGGCTGAGCGGTAATCTCGAAATGACGGATCTCTGGCTTCCCGTGACCGGCGTCGGCTTGGGCTTCCTCGCCATCACCGGCGTTTTGCTCATTATGGATTTGGACCGCCCAGAACGTTTCTTGTACGTGATGCTTCGGCCGAACTGGAATTCTTGGTTGGTGAAAGGTGCGTACATTCTCTCGGCCTATGGGGGGATTCTCTTCTTGAGTGCGGTGTTCGCGTTCTTCAAACCCACCGATTACGAACTCTATCTCGAATACATCGCTTACGCAGGCATCCCGCTCGCTGCGCTCACCGGTGTTTACACCGCGTGGCTCTTGCAGCAAGCCAAGGGCCGCTCCTGGTCGAAGGACAACTTGCTACCGGCGAAATTTTTGGGCGAAACCGCCGCAATCGGGGGCGCAACACTCGCTGTGCTTCACGGCGTCCTCGTCAGCGGTACCGTGGTGCCCATCCTCGTCGGGGCCGTTGCATTGCTTGTCATCCTCCGGCACGGTCATCACGTCATCGAAAAGCCGCAGTTGGAACCGCTTTTGTGAGGGAGAGTCATGGCACGAACATTCATCGAAAACATCGCTCAAAAGTTGCGGATCATTCCCAACATCGACAAAAAAGTGCATCAGGGCGCCTCTTCTCCGTTGCGAAAGTACCCCTCAATGGAGGAATGGGACAACCACACTGAACTTGACGCCCAAGCATGGCCCAAGCAGGTTGAGCGAAACTTTTCGCTCGTCCCGACCACCTGCTTCAATTGCGAGTCTGCCTGCGGTCTTCTCGCCTATGTGGACAAAGACACCAAGACCGTATCGCGTTTTGAGGGCAACCCGAACCACCCCGGCAGCCGAGGGCGAAATTGCGCCAAAGGTCCCGCAACCATCAATCAAATCAACGATACCGAGCGCATTCTGCACCCGCTCAAGCGGGTAGGAAAGCGCGGTGAAGGCGGATGGAAACAAGTTTCTTGGGACGAGGTGCTCGACGACATTGCGGGGAAAATCCGTGCCTCCTTGAACACCGGTGCCCGGGACCGCGTGGTCTACCACGTTGGCCGTCCCGGCCATGAAGGCTACACCAACCGTGTGCTCAAGGCGTGGGGTGTGGACGGTCACAACTCCCACACCAACATTTGCAGTGCAGGTGCACGTACCGGTTATGCCCTCTGGCATCATCACGACCGACCGAGCCCTGACCACACCAACGCAAAGGTCATTCTTCTGTGCTCTTCGCACCTCGAAACGGGCCACTACTTCAACCCGCATGCACAACGGATTCTTGAAGGGATGATGGCCGGTGCGAAGTTGATCGTCATCGACCCTCGCCTTTCCAACACGGCCTCCATGGCGGACCATTGGGTGCCAACATGGCCAGGCAGTGAACCGGCGCTCTTCCTCGCATGGGCGAACATGATCCTTCAGCAGGACCTCTATCACCGGGAGTTCATGGAGTCCCAAGTCAACTGGGAACAGTATCTCAAGGCGGTCCACCCCGAGGCACCGTGCACCTTCGAGACCTTCATTGACAAACTCAAGGAGGAGTATGCACAGTACACTCCTGAGTATGCAGCGGAAGAATGTCGAATTCCCGTTGAGCAGGTCATCGAAACGGGCAACATCGTAGCCAACTCGGGGACGGCTCTTTCAAGCCACGTTTGGCGTGCAGCCTCCATCGGGAACCTCGGCGGTTGGCAGGTGAGCCGGACGTTGCACTTCCTGAATGTCTTGACAGGTTCGGTCGGGACGAAAGGGGGAACGGCGCCCAACACCTGGTCCAAATTCAAGCCCGAGTTACCCAACGAACCACCTGCGCCTGATGGCTGGAACGAACTCCATTTCCCTCCCGAATACACCCTCTCGCATTTTGAGATGAGCCATATTCTTCCTCATATGGTGAAGGAGGGACGAGGAACCATGGACGTGTATTTTACTCGGGTTTTCAACCCGGTTTGGACGTACCCCGACGGATTCTCATGGATTGAGATGCTCCAGAACGAAGAAGCCGTTGGCTGCCACATCGCCATGACGCCGACGTGGAACGAGACGGCATTCTTTGCCGATTACGTGTTGCCGATGGGTCACGCCAGCGAACGGCATGACATCAACTCCTACGCCACCTCATCTGGAAAATGGGTGGCGTTTCGGCAACCGGTTCTTCGCGAGTACGAGCGACGTCAAGGCAACGAGGTGGAGTTCACCTACGAAGTCAATCCCGGAGAGGTTTGGGAAGAGGACGAATTTTGGAATGAACTGAGCCACCGCATCGACCCTGACGGTTCCATGGGCATCAAGAAATACTTCATGTCCCCGAACAAGCCGGATGAAAAAATGAGCATCGATGATTACTACCAGTACATTTTCGAACGCGTACCCGGCCTTCCGCAAACGGCCGAAAAAGAGGGCCTGAGCGAACTGGAATACATGCGACGTCACGGTGCTTACCAAATTGAGGACGCGACCTACAACAAACACGAGAAGGAAGGATGGCCAACACCTTCCGGCAAGCAAGAATTCTACTCGGAGACGATGATTGAGTTTGGCTATCCAGAGCACGCCATCCCGCACTACAAGATCAAATCACACGTTCATCCCGAAAATCTTCAGGGCGATGATGAATTCTGTCTCCTGCCGAATTTCCGACTCCCCATGCACATTCATTCTCGGTCGGCCAACGCCAAGTGGTTGGTTGAAATCGCTCACCGAAACCCCATATGGTTGCACCCGAGCGATGCGAAGAAATTGGGCGTTGAAGAAGGCGGCTTGTTGAAAATCGAAACCGAGATTGGCTGGTTCATCGACAAGGTTTGGGTTACGGAAGCCATCAAACCCGGCATCGTGGGTTGTTCTCACCACATCGGTCGGTGGCGACGTCAGCAAGATGCAGGCAATCGCATGATGACGAATACGGTCTCCATCGAGGACCGAGGGGACGGGAAGTGGCGTATGCGTACCGTTGAGGGCATCGTCCCGTTCGAATCCTCAGACCCGGATACCAACCGCTTGTTTTGGCGAGACGGCGGCGTGCATCAGAACATCACCCATGCCGTCCAACCCGACCCCATCAGCGGCGCCCACTGCTGGTTGCAAAAGGTCAAGCTCTCGTTGCCGCAAGCGGGCGAGGAGTACGGTGATGTCGAAGTTGACACCAACAAGTCGTTTGCTTACTACAAGAAGTGGAATTCTTGGGCGAAGGAACGTGAACACCACCCCCGTGGCGAACGTCGTCCGCTGTGGATGAAGCGACCCTTGGCTCCAAAGAAAGAGCACTGGTTCATCGACAAGGATAGCCAGTGATGTTCGTATTATCTCACGAGCGTGGCCGACTGTTTCGCTTCATGAACGTCCAGGTAACAGCGGTTCGCTGAGTCGTTCACGGTCAAACCGAGGGCAGCAAGCCGACCCGTGCGAGAGCGCCCCAAACAGGATCCAGGAAGGCCGGTAGGAATCGGTGGCGAAGGTAAACGGCGGCAGCAAGCGAAATTTTCTGGAATTTGTTCAATTTGACCCGTTGGGTAAAGACATCGCCCTGTTGCTTCTCAATTTGGCGCAAAATTTTGTCGTAAAAGGCAATCATTGCGGCGGGCGAGTATCGGGTTCGCCGGGGGAGGAGGGGGAGCAGTGCTCGAGCTTCCTCAAGGTAGGTGCGGGCTCGCGCGGCGTAATGTCTGCAGTAGGGTTCCCAATGTTTGTTGAGAACGATTTTCCCGTCCAGTTCTTGTTCGGTCATCCCGTTGCGTTCCAACTCGTTGAGGGGCAGGTACACTCGATCGCGCTGAATGTCTTCGCCGACGTCACGCAAGACGTTGGTCAATTGCATGAAGATCCCCCAGGATTCAGCGTATTTCTTCGCCATGGGGTTGTCGTAACCGTACACTTCAATGCACATCAGGCCCACGACGGAGGCCACTCGGTAGCAGTAGACGTAGAGTTCGTCAAAGGTTCGGTAGCGGTTGTTGTACAGGTCGTCCTCCATGCCGGTGATGAGGTCGTCAAAGACATCTCGTGGAATGGTGTAGCGATTGACGGTGTCCTTGAGGGCGAGGAATACAGGGTCTGTGGAATGGACCTCTCCGTAGCAGGTTGAGAGTTTCTTTCGGAAGAAGAAGAGCTGGGTAATTTTGTTCAAGTAAGCCTGTTCGTCAAGAATCGTACCCTGCTCTTGCAGCGATTCAAGTTGAGCGCGATAAGCAACGGCTTCGGGGTCCAACGTGCCTTTGCTACCGGGGAAGCGGTCCGCCCAGTCGCCGTCGGCGATGTCGTCAGCACGTCGGCAGAAGGCGTAAATGGCACACATGGCCAAACGCTGCTCGTCTGGCAAATACTTGAACGAGTGATAGAAATTCCCCGCCTCTCGCATGGTCAATTCCTCGCAATACCGGTAGGCGAGTTTGTAAAGTTCTGCGGGTGGTTTTTCCGACCAAATCGGAGCATCAAGGTGCGCAAAAGGGTCGACGAGTTCGTTCTTTTCGCCCACAATTCCGATGATCGAAGCGCCTTCTCGCAAGGCTTCCATGGCCGTGACGCTCACCGCTTTCACAGCATCTTTGGCCAGGGTAACACCTGCACGAACACGGTCAAGGGTCGTCATGGGGGAGGAGGCGTTGTCGTCGCTGCGACTCGAAGCGTTGCCCTTGAGCGGGAACAACAAATCGAGCGGTTTGCGGCGTTCAAGCATCCTAATCGGTTCCTCCTCGCATCGATTGTTTAAGAGACCTCCTCTCGGAGGTTCGCACGAACACCTTTTCTCAAAACGCAGGTGAGTTTATTCTCACATTGATTTTGAATCTATAGAAAATTAGGCTTCTTTGTTTTTCTCAAGCAACCGGCGTACGCCGCCAGGGATGAGTAGGGCACGAAACAATTTACGAGCATAGGTCTTCATTTCGTCACGGGTGACCTTGATGCGTTCTTCTGAATTGAGGATGTTTCCCTCCCGAAGCAACGAGACCGTGCGTTGGCCGACCAAAACCGGAAGCATGCAGGAGGCTTTCAGCCGAAATTGGGTCTCCGGAATCATCTTGATGTAGGCCGTGGCCGCTTCGAGGTGGTCGTTGGTCAAGTCGAGATAGCGATCGTAGAGCGGTCGAAACGCCTCGAGGTTGGTGTCGTCGAGCAGGTCTTCCGGCTGAAGACCGTGTTCTTGAAGTGCGCTTTGCGGGATGTAGCACCGCCCAAAGCGAAGGTCTTCTGGGATGTCTCTGAGGATGTTGATCATTTGGAGGGCTTTTCCAAACCGAATTCCACGTTCCATGAACAGTTTTTCCTTCTCAGGGGGCAACTCCATGAGGTGAGCAAGCGACATGGCGGTCCAAAACACGCCAACACAACCTGCAACTCGAAAGGTGTAGTCGTCGAGTTCTTCCTCGGATTGAAGGGCGGAAATCGAACCCCCTTCGTTTGCTGGGCCGAAGCGTTGCAAATCCAAGACTTGACCGCCAACAATGATGTCGAGACAATCCAGCATACGTTTTCGGTCGGCTTCATCGTAGGTTTCGAGGCCTGCGATAACATCGGGAACATTACGCAATAATGTGGCCTCGTGTTCGTTGCTCTGCAGGGAGGCGAGTTCGGAGAAATCCGGAAGATTCGTTTCATGGCCTTGGACCACGCTGTTGTACCGTTCCAGGAGGTCGAGAAGGACCGCTGTATCACCATGCTTGGTGTCCGCAATGGTGTCGGCGACACGGGCGAGCAGGTAAAGCAGCCCGATTTGGCCGCGTGTTTTTTTGGGCAGATACTTGAGGGTCGGGTAAAACGAACGCGAGGTCGTTTCGAGCAGGGAGTCAATTTTCTCGTTCACCAAGACCGGCACCGTCTCCCCTCGATTCAGTGGACTCCAGCACCCTGCATCAAGATATGCGTTGTATAGGTTTCCGAAACGGCCCCTCGGGGGTTCTAACCCCCCAAGGGGGGGCATCTCGTCGCAATGCTTTAGGAAGGGTAGCATCACCTCTATTTACAGGGGCGGGTGAGTTGAACTGCGGTGCTTGCGGTGAATTGATTCCAGCGGACAGCATGTTCTGTCCGGAATGCGGTTCTCGTCAGGACACCTCTGTTGCCGGGGGCTTTGCTCCTCCACCCGCTCAAAACATTCCTCCTTTCCCCCAACAGCAACGTTCCTTTGACCCGGTTTCAAACCCGCAGCAGCGCATGCAGCAAGAAGCCAACATGAGCCAGATGAACCAAATCCCTCAAGACCTGCTTCAAGGTATGGCGCAAGGTATTCAGCAACAGCAAAATCTTCCTCCTGGTGCCTATCCGCAACAACCGCTGCAAGGTGCTTACCCTCCACAACAAGGCTTTCCGCCGCAACAAGCCTATCCTCCTCAGCAAGGCTTCCCTCCACAACAACCTTCCAACACGGGGATACCCGCCACAAACGTCGCTCCTTTGAGCGACATGCCCAACGTCAACCGCGGGCCCTCCATTGCCAGCGGAGCCGTGCCCAACGTAACCAACGTCTCTCCCTTGTCCGCCGGCGGGACGAAGATCGCCCATAACCCTTCGAATTCTCCAACCGATGCCATGGTGAACCGGCTTGCTGAGGCCGAACGAGCGGTCAAGGACGAGCGGCGGAGCCAATGGTTGTCGATGAACCAATCCCCTGCTTCTTCCGTTCTTGCAAACCTCGGCAGCGGTGATTTGCCGGCCCACCTCCGTGGTAGCGGTGCAAGCGAACCCGGGTCCGCTGCAGCCGATATCATGGCCGGTACCATGAGCGGAACCGGTGGAGCACCAAACGATGCACTTCTTCGTCGTCTTGCCGAGGTGGCGGTTCGTCGTGTTGCACGGAAACGAGGTGTTGCCGTTGAAGCCCCTCAAGCAAAGTTGGACGCAGACGTGTTCGAGGTCAACGTGACGTACGTGGATGATGGCCGAGTTTTGGACACGCCTGAGGACTTGACCCAAGCTTTTGAGCAAGCCATTCAAACCGAACTGGCGCTCAAAGGGCACGATTTGAGTTGCAAGGTCACCATGTTCCGGTCAAAGGACGGCGTGACCGAGAAACTCGGCGATAGCGACCCCGAGGAGGACATGTTTGCCTGCGAAATTTGTGACGGCCTTGTCAAAGAAAGCGACCCAACGTGCCCACATTGCGGTGCGATGTTTGAAGACGAGGAAGAAG
Source organism: Candidatus Poseidonia sp. (assembly GCA_030827475.1). Classification (GTDB taxonomy): domain Archaea; phylum Thermoplasmatota; class Poseidoniia; order Poseidoniales; family Poseidoniaceae; genus Poseidonia. The sequence goes on along the minus strand of JAUREJ010000043.1, from coordinate 306 downwards.
AAACTCCGCCTCCGACCCCCTCGAGATCCGGCCCTCCCGGCCCGAGCAAGAGCGGTGGTCCTCCCGGTCCGAGCAAGAGCGGTGGTCCACCCAGCGGCGGCCCTTCAGGCCCAAAGAAAGGCGGACCCCCAGGAGGGCCAAAGAAGAGCGGCCCACCCGGTGGTCCAAAACGAGGGCCTCCTCGCTGAGGGGGTGCAGGCGTGTCAATGACCCTTCCAGATTTCACTGGAATTGGATTCTCAGGACAACTCCGACCGTCTCAAATTGCAGCTGTTTCCGTCATTGAACCTGAACTCGCAGCCTCGG